>CAZSBS010000280.1:0-6119 GCA_964605095.1 uncultured Planctomycetaceae bacterium
GGTCCAGGGCCATGGCGACGACGGGCGCGGGGACGGCATCTGGCGCGGGATCGCATCGACCTACATCATGGACGACAAACCGGAGGTCTACCACGCTGCGATGGGCCGCTTGGCGTGGTTCTACGACCTGTGCCGCCGTCCGTCCGGCGGGTTCGGCATGGCGGTCGTCCATGAGTTCGACGAGCCCGGCTCCGGTGCCGGGGTGGCCTTGGCCTACACCGCGCCGCTCAAGACGCTACAGATCACCGGCGCGCCCCGATCGAAGTACGCCAAGCCGTTCACCCTGCCCGAGAACCCGTGGGGCCGAAAGGCGGACGCGGCGTTCCTGTCCGTTGAGAAGAACCCCAAGTACGCCACGTTCGGCGAGCCAGAGCCGGTGCATGTGCCCTTCTACAAGTTCGGATCCGCTTATTCCCAGCCCGCCGGAGACCTCAAGGCCGTCCCGGTCAGGGAGATGGTCAGGAATGTCTATCACGACTCCTACATGATTCGCGCCCAGGCGGCCAAGGCGCTGCGGAAAGTTGGCGCCTACGCCGAGCTGGAGAAGCTGCTCGACGAGCCCGACCCGCGCGTCCGCCGGGCCGCCCTGGACGGACTGATCGACTACAACTACTGGTTCGCGATGGGGCGGGAACCGATCACGACGGAGAACCTCTCGCCGAAGATGATCGCCTCGATCAAACGGATGATCGCCGACCCGAACGAATCGCTCTGGGTGGTTGACGGGGCGCTGATGGCGCTGGGGCAGGCCTCGCCCGAGGAGATCAACGATTCCGTGCCGGTCATCATGCCATGGCTCGACCACGAAGACTGGTGGCTGCGAGAGTCGGCGTTCACGGCCCTTTACGGCATGCGAAAGAACGAGAAGCTGTTCGCAAAGGTCCTGCCGGCGATGCTGGACATGGTCACCCGGGAGTATCACACCCAGCCGCGCGAAAGATGCCTGGACAAGCTTGGGCGGCTCCTGGACGGCAAGATCGAGTCCAGCCCCACGGGCCAGCGGACGCTAGCGGGGCTGTTGGAGGCGGTGGAGAAGACCGAGATCAAGCCGGACCGCGGCAAGTACATCCTCTCCATGGAGGGCGCCTACAACGCCAAGGTGACGATCAACACCTATCTGAAGAGGGCCCCGCAGACGGGGCTCCAGACCGCCGTTATGATGCGCAGGCGTCTGCCCGAAATGGGGGCCGCGGACATCATCGAACTGATTGGCAGCCCCAACTCCAACCGCGAAGAACGTCCCTTCGGCCTGTACTCGACGATGGGTGTGCTGAAGCCCGACGAGCGGCAGGAACTGATCGATATCCTCTATACCCATTACCGGCCGGAGCTGGCGACACGGTTGAAGACGACCACGGAGGACCGTGAAGCGCTGATTGACACGATCATCGACCTGCTGAACCTCAAGCATCCCGATGCCGGCTGGCGGGTGCTGGGCGATAAGCCTCCTGCTGAGCGGACATGGCGGTACCTGTCCATCAACCCGCAGCCGAAGGATGCCATGCATCCCAGGGAGAAGAAGCGTTTCCGCGACGTCACGCTGCCGGACGGGCTTGCCAAGTGGTATGAGCCTGATTTTGACGACAGCGCATGGAAGTCCGGCAATGCGCCCATCGGCATCGGCCAGTTCAAGGGCCGCGGCAAGACGACCTTCGCGAACCGGTCGGCATGGGGTGAAGGCGAATTCCTTCTGATGCGGACAACGTTCACGCTCGACGACCTGGACTGGGACTACGTCCGGCTCAGCGTGCTGGCCGTTCAGGGCTATCACATCTACCTCAACGGCAGGCAAATCCAGACATACATCTGGTGGAAGGACGTGCCGCACTACCGGAAGATCATCCTCGATCCAGCCCAGACCCGATATCTGAAGAAGGGCGTCAACAGCCTCGCGGTGTACACCAATGTCGAATACCGCCAGGGCGAAAAGCTCGGCCAGGCCGACGTGTTCCTTGAGGGATTGAAGAAAGAGGACCTCGCCCGCCCGTAGGAGCGATGAGAAGCCATGTGTGGACGCTTGTAGTGGCCCAGCGGATCGTGCATGGGGCCGTTGAGCACCTGGAACTTCTGTTGGGTCCGGCTGTTGCGATGACCTTGAGCATTGCGGATGGATCCGCTATCATCCCGGCCTGTGCTTGATTATGGAGGTCGGAATGTCCCTGCTGTCGTCTGCCACTGTGCTCCGCTTGGTCGATTCCATGGCCATCTTGCTGAGCCAAGCCTACCAGCTGCCCCGGGCACGTCTGGCCTCTGCTGGCTCGCCCATCCTCCGGCTGCTGGTCCAACGGGATCAGGAGGCCACGGAAGTGGACCTGCTCCGCCGAGAGGCGGAGATCTTCCGGGCTCAACGCGAAAGCCTCCCCCCGCACCGGCGGCCAGACTATCGACCCGAGCAGCGGCTGGCTATCCTGCAACTCCGGCGACTGCGAGGATGGAGCGTCAAGAAGACCGCCAAGAACTTCGTGCTACATCGCAACACGATCCGTGCCTGGATCAGCTCTGCTGGAGGCAAAGGCCGGCCGAGCCTGCTGAACGGAGCCGTGGTCTGGAACCGCATCGATGATGCGGTTCGCTGGGCAGTCCACGAGTTGCGGCGGCTGTGCCCGGAACCTGAGTTCGGCACGCGTTCAATAGCGCGGCAGATGCTCCGCGCCAGTATCCAGATCAGCCGCAGTACTGTGCAACGGGTGCTTCGAGAGCCCGAGCCCACGCGGCCCCATCGGCCGGCCAAGCCGGCGATGGCTCTGCCCCTGGGCAAGGAGCCGTGTCATCTGCTCGCGCCCAAGTGGATCAACCGGGTCTGGCATATCGACCTGCTGTCTCTGCAGGTTCTCTGGCTGCGTTTCAGCGTGGCGGCGATTCTGGACGGCTTCTCGCGACGACTGCTGTGCCTACGCGTCTATCGTGGCACGCCTCGGGCACGTGACATGGCTGCTCTGGTGCGCCGCGCTGCGAAGGAGTTCGGCAAGCCCCGGTTCGTCATCACCGACCACGGCACGCAGTTCCGGCAGCAATTCCGCACTGCGATGAAGAAGACAGGCATCATCCCGGTTCAGGCAAGGATCCGAGCACCGTACTTGAACGGCAAGCTGGAACGCGCATTCCGGACGTTTCGCATCTGGTGGTGTCTGGTCCTGACGGGCCTGACGCAGAGAGGGATCCAACGTCGGCTCGACCAGTTTGGGGCTTGGTTCAACGAGCATCGCGAGCACAGCGCCTTGCATGGACGGACACCCCAAGAGGCCTGGGAGGGCCGTGTTCTTCCGGAGCCGGTTCCGATCCGCGCACGCGATCAGCTTGAGCCTCAGATCGAGATCGGCCGAAAGCACTATCGCGACGACCCGCGCTTGCCGGTCCTCGATATCTCGGCGCGGCTGGCAGCGTGACGCACCACTTGCAGGTTGAAAAGGGAACCCCGCGGGCGTGCTGCGCGCCCACTTCACCTCACCAGTTCACGAAGGCACGCATAAACTCCGCAGGCGCCCGGCGCGGCCGCCTTGGACGACGTTCAGTCGGCACCATGTCCCAGTTTAGACGCCGACAAATGGGCTGGACAATCGGCTGGGCCTCTACACGGGCGGGAGGTTCGCAACGATCCGTCGCAACGCCTGGAGCGCCGATGACCGGTCCGGCAGGTCGAAGCCGCTGCCGCCTTTTTTTACCGATCGCCATCGATCAATCCTTCGTGACTCTCGATCCAACCTATGGTACCATGCCCGTCAAGCTCAATGTCGATCCGCCTTTTTCAACTGATTGTACGGAGATATGATATATGAGAAACACGCGCCACATGATGATGCTGGCAGGCATCCTGATATCGCTCTCGTTTGTTGGATCCGGGTGGGCCATTGTCGACCCCGACAACGGCGGGCAATGGGACAAGCCGACCGACAGAGGACCGGACAAAGAGGTACCCGGTTTCCTGGTTAATCTTGGTCCGACCGGCGCGAGGGCGATCCTGAAGGAGAGATCATTTGTTGTAAAGTATGTCTTTCCAACGTCACCGGCGCACAAGAAGCTCAGCATTGACGACGAGATAGTCGGTGTCAACGACAAGATGTTCACAACAAAGCACATCTTCGGAAAACAGTACGGCATGGGCTACGAAGTCGGCTACGAAGGGCCGATAATGGATTTCGGCAGCGCGATTGAAGACAGCGAAGGTCGCGACGGGATTTTGAAGCTAACGGTAATTCGCAACGGCAAGCAGACGACTGTCAGAGTACCTCTGCTTGCGATCGGCAGGTTTAGCAAGACCTATCCGCTCAATTGCCCAAAGTCCGACAAGCTGGTTTCTGATGCAGTACAGTACCTCCTGAAGCACACCGAGGACTTCGGCTCTCAGTGCCACGCAAGAGGAACCGCGGGGCTGGCCTTGCTGTCACAGGGGAGATTGAAAGAGGCCAAGGCTATGGCTGCTTCCTGGAATGAGGTGCCGGGCGAGGGGGCATGGACATGGCCGGTCGCGTATCAATGTATCTTCCTCAGCGAGTATTATCTCAAGACCAAAGACAAGAGTGTCCTCAGAACAATTAAGTTGTTGGTAGAGCGCCTGTACGAAGCGCAGGTGAGGGATCCTGCAATGTATAAGGACCGGATGCATGGCGGACAGCCGCAGGGAAAGAACTATTTGAAAGGCGGCCTGGGACATGTCGTCAAGATTGACGGTTATGGAACGATGTCAATTACTACCTTGATGGCGATGGTGGCATGGGAACTAGCTGAGGATTGCGGTGTAAGACTAGACCAGCAGTGTGTCGATCTTGCCTATCAGTGCATCCGCGAGCACACGAACGAGACTGGATACATCGGGTACCGCTTTGCGACCGGTGCGTATAGTCCCGTTGGCAGGCAGGGCCTGGCGATTATTGCACACAAGCTGGCGCAGGATAAGGGAACGGAGGAATACGTAGGAAGAGTGACCGCACACCTTACCAAATCGAAAACCCGCCTGAATGACGGCCACGGCGATAATGTGCTTGGTATATTGTGGGGGCTGTTGGGGATTCAGTTGTCAGGTGACGATGCAGCTATTCGAGAGATGTTTGAGTACAACAAGGCGTTCATCAATATGGCAAGAACGCACGATGGATCGTTTGTTGCTCAGCCCGGGCGAAACACAGGCGACAAAGGCTATTATCTGTCATCACGCATTCATCCTACGGCCGCTATGGTGCTTGTCCTGGGCATGTCCCGGCCCAGCCTGAGGATTCAGGGCAACTGGAAGTAAGACAATATGTAGTGGCTGGAGTGGCCCAGCGGATCGTGCATAGGGCTGCTCAGCATCTGAAACTTCTTTTGGGTGCGGCTGTTGCGATGAGCTTGAGCGGTGCGGGTGTATCCGTTATCATCCCGACCTGTCCTTGGTTACGGAGGTCGGAATGTCCCTGCTGTCGTCCGCCACTGTGCTACGCATGACCTCTGGGGTGCGACCCCGACGAGCCGGCGCGATGCCATCAGGTGTGGTGGTCCAACAAGTTTCGGCCGAAGCCTGTACGGTAGCTCCAGCGGTCGTTGAGGACCGTGGAAGTCAGCGATTGGCAACCGAATAGCCAACGCGGAGGCCCCGGCTTGCCGTATCGAGTCACGGAGCACGTGTTCGGCGTCTTCGGCGCAGAACGGTCCCGTGGTCGGCGGCAAGTTCTTGGTGACTGCCTGCCACGCCACTTGCCTCAGCGTGACGACTGGCAGGTGCTTCCGTCCCTGGTGGAAGTCCATGACGAGTTGGAGGTTGATGCCCTGCTTGCCCCGGACCTTCACCTGGGGAGAGGCGCACGAGGAATCACTGGGCCAACGGGGCCTTGGCTCCCAACGCGGCCTGCGGCAGGCGGAGGCAACGCGTCTGTAACGCTCGTCGGGTGTCCGACCGCCCAGGGCCGTGTGCGGGCGGCAGGTGTTGTACCAGGCGATGATTGCGTTGGCCTCTGCACGCATTTTCCGCTGGTCTAGCGGAACGAGAATGCGTCAAAGGCCCTCATCCTTCAGCGTCCGAATGAACCGTTCGATGATGGCGATGCTGCCGTATTGGCCAACGGCGCCGAAACGCGGCCGGATCTTGCGTCGCTTGCACCATCGCTTGAAATGTTTGCACCGGAACTGCGAGCCCTTGTCGCAGATGA
>CAZSBS010000281.1:0-5998 GCA_964605095.1 uncultured Planctomycetaceae bacterium
AGCATTGAGCATTCATCTCGCCCTGACCATCGGCACGCCGCCGTCGGGGGTTGCTATGAGGTCCACGGGCACATCGTAGGTCTGGCTGAGCAGGTCCTGGCGGATTGTCTGGGCGGGTGTGCCGGAGGCAACGACCAGTCCGCCGCGCATCAGGACAAGTTCGTCGGCGAGTCGTGCGGCGACGTTCACGTCGTGGCTTACGCACACCACAGCCATCGGCCAGTCGTGGGCCAGGCGGCGCATCATGCGGTAGATGTTCAGTTGGTGGCGGATGTCGAGGTGGCTGGTCGGCTCGTCCAGCAATATCACGGAGGGCTGCTGGGCCAGGGCGCGGGCGATCATCACCCGCTGGGCCTCGCCGCCGGAAAGCTCATCCAGCGTGCGGTCGGCAAAGCCGAGCGTGTCGGTCATTTTCATCGCCTCGCGTGCCACTGCCAGGTCGCCCGGCCCGGCCAGGCCGAGCGGCCCGGTGTGCGCGTAGCGGCCCATCAGGACGATCTCGCCGGCGCTGAAGGCAAGGCTTGAGGCGGGCTGCTGCGGCACGTACGCCAGCACGCGGGCAAGCTCGCGGGGGCAGTAGTTTCGCAGCGGGCGATTGCCCAGCGCGATGGCGCCCGAAGACGGCGTGAGCTGGCCCATCAGGCAGCGGAGAAGCGTGGTTTTGCCGGAGCCGTTAGGCCCCAGCAGGCAGGTGAAGCGGCCAGGGGCGGCCGAGATGCTCACGCCGCGCAGGACCGGCTCGTCGGGCCTGTAGGCGAAGGCGACATTGGCGGCCTGGAGTATGTCGGTTTGCCCGTTCATGCGGCCACGCCTCGGAATCGCGTGCGGAGCAGGAAGATGAAGAATGGTCCGCCGGCGAGGGCGGTAAGTATGCCGACCGGCACGCGCCCCAGGCCCAAGGCGCTGCCGAGGCTTCGGCAGAGCGTTTCGGCGATCATGAGGAATATGGCGCCCGCCAGGGGCGTGACGATCATGCCCAGGCGATGGTCCGGTCCGAATGTCATCCGGCAGATGTGCGGCACGATGAGCCCGAGAAAGCCGATTGGCCCGGCCAGCGCCACTGCCGCCGCGGTCATCACGCCGACGGCGCCGAAGGTGACCAGCCGCAGGCGGTGTACGCTTACGCCGCTGGAGGCCGCCACGTCGTCGCCAAGGCCCAGCACGTTGTAGGCGGCGGAGTTTGCCAGCAGCACGAGCCATCCGGCGACGATGCACACCCCGCACACAGCCAGCAGCGCCGTCGGCGTCGCGTCGGGAAGTTGGCCCATGGCCCAGTACGTCAGGTCGGCGATGCGGTGGGGGTCGATGTACAGGTTGCCCGCCAGCATGATCGCGCCGTTGAATACATTGATGATCACGCCGGAGAGGATGAGCGAGTAAGGGTCCAGCCGGCCGCGGCGCTGGGCGACAAGGTACACCGCCATGCAGCTCGCCATTGCGCCGAGGAACGCCAGCACGGGCGTCGATGCCCACGTGGGGAGAGACAGCTTGGCGGCCGTGGCAAGGCCCATCATCACGCCGACGCCTGCGCCGCTGGATATGCCCAGTATGTAGGGTTCCGCCAGGGGGTTTCGCATGAGGCCCTGGAGCGCGAGTCCGCCGGCGGCGAGGCTTGCCCCGACGATTCCCGCGGTCAGCATTTGCAACGCCCGCGCTCGCCATATTTGCGGTGTGAGGTCCGACAGGCTGATGACTCCCACCAGCGTGCAGGCCCCGCCGACAACCACGGCCGCCGCCAGAAGGGCGACGGACCATCCGATGAGCCGCGGGAGCGAGAGCGTAGCGGGCGTGCCGGGCGCGGCGGCCTTGGGCGCCGCGGCACCGTCAACGTGGTTCGGTCTCTCGCCGGGGTCGATCAAGGGTTATGCCTTTTTGACGCTGGCACCGGCGCGCCGTGGATCATCGTTGCTAGTTTCGGCAGCAGCTTGGCAAGGTGCGGGCCGGGGATCGACCAGCCCACATCGCTGACGACGTACACCTGCCCGGCCGTCGCGGCCGGGATGTCCTTCCACTGCATCCAGTATGCCTTTGCCGCCTCCTCCTGGCCCGGCGAGGCCTGGCAGATAAGCACCTCGGGACGGACGGCGATCACCGCCTCGATCTGTGCCGGCCGCCATATCGTCTGCCCGGAGATGGCGGCGCCGACGTTCACTCCCCCGGCCGCGGCAATCATGTCCGCCACGAACGTGCCCTCGCCCGCCGCCGTCGGGCGGTCCGTGCCCATCAGAAAGATCGTCCGCTTGCGAGGCAGAAGCCTGACGCGCTGCTCGACGGCATGGACGGCCTGGTTGAACGCCTCGGCCTTCCGGCGGGCGACCTTCTCGCAGCCCAACTCCTGCCCGATTTCCAGCATGGCCGCGGGGATGTCAGCAAGCGACTCGATGCTCATGGGAACCACCTTGACGTGGCTGTCGACGTCCAGCACGCCCTGGAACTTGGCGGCGGAGGTCTGGGTGAAGATCACGTCCGGGCGGACCGCCAGGATAGCCTCGCTGCTGAACGACAGCGCGTCGCCGACCCTCGGCCGCTCTGCCCCGGCGGGCAACTTGCAGAAGCGAGTCACGCCAACCACCCGCTCGCCGAGGCCCATGTCGAACATCATCTGCGTGATGGCGGGGGAAAAGCTGACCACCCGCTTGGGGCCGGCCGGGGCCGTGGTGGGGCCCGCGCCCCGGCTGCAGCATGTGAGCAAGGCGCTTGCCGCGAGCAGGCCGCAGGCCGCGGCCAGTCGCTTGATTGTCGTGCCGGTAAAGCTCATTTGGTCGATAGTAGGCCCACCGGGTGGGCGAGTCAAGCGGGGCACTTACGGACTCATCCCCAGTTTTCAGGAAGATCGAGGACAAACTCATACCGGCCGGACCCGACCACCAGGTCGAGCCGGTCGTCACGCGCCTCGATGCCGCGTATGCCAGGTATGGCGCCCTCGTGGAGTTCCCGCCCATTCTCGCGGACGCCGGCCGGCGGCTTTCCCCCCACGGACAAGCTCAGACGGCCCTGGCTATTGGCGGGGATTTCCACTTCCCACTCGATGGAGTGGTCCTTCTTTCGGCCCGCCGAGACAACGCGCCCGGCGGGTATCGCGCGCACCGCCCGCCAATGCTTAAGCGGGGAGTCAAAGTACGGGGCGATAATGAGGCTGTCCGGCTCGGGCAGGGACAGGTCCAGGCGAATCCCGCCGAGGCTCTGGTAGAACCACGCATCGACTGCGCCGAACATCACGTGGTTGTTCGTGCCGCGATCGGCGCCCCAACTCTCGCTCAGCGTGGTCCGTCCGGCCGTCATGGCGCCCCACGAAGGGGCCTTTTCGTTGACCGCAAGTTGCCATGCCAGGTTCACGTACCCGGCCTGCTCGAGACACTCCAGCAGGTACCGCGTGCCGAGGATGCCCGTACTGAGGCAGCCGCCGCGCTTCTGGGTTATGTCGGCCAGCAGATGATCCAGCACTGCCTGGCGATGCCCGGCCGGCGCCATACCGAGATACAGCGGCATAACGTGCGAGCATTGCGAACCGTCATCGTATTGGCCCGTTTGCATATCCAGAAATCGCTTGTTGAATGCGGCGAGAATCTGCTGGGCCAACTCGCTGTAGCGACGATGGTCAGCATCCCTGCCGAGCGCCTCGGCCGCTTTGGCCAGGGTCAGCGTGTCGTAATAGAAGTACCACGTGCCGGTCAGTAGCGGCTTGCCATGCTCCCAACCCGGGTGGGCTGAGCAATGGTCGGAGTAGCGGTCGGCCGGCAAGATCAGCCCGTCGGCCGTGGCGCGGAGGAATTCGACGAATCGCTTCATCCCATCGAAGTGATCGCCCAGGAAGCGGATATCGCCGTAGGTGCGGTAGCAGTACCACGGAATCAGCACCCACGCGCTGGCCCAGCAGAAGCTCTCCGATTCTTCGATGGGGCGCGGGGCAATGATAGGAATATCGCCGTTGGCAAACTGTGAATCCGACAGGTCCCACAGCCACTTGCGATAGAAGGCCGCCAGATCGAAGTTGCACACATGCTGGTCAAACGCCAGGTGCGCGTCGCCCGTCCATCCCATGCGCTCTGGCCGCTGGCAGTCGTCGGTGGGCAGGCCCATCATGTTGCTCTTTTGGGACCAGACCGTGCAGCGGTGAATGTGGTTGATCAACTCGTTGTCGCACTCGAAATCGCCCACCTGCGGACAGGACGATCGCACGACTCGCCCCTCGATGGCATCCAGCCCCGGCTCGCCCGGGTAACCGGTGACCTCGACGTACTGGAAGCCGTGATACGTGAATCGCGGCTCCCAGACCTCCTCGCCCTCGCCTTTGAGAATGTACGTGTCGGTCTGGTCGGCGAGCTTGTTGGTTGCCGGGTTCAGCGTGCCATCCGGGTGGATGTTCTCGACGAAGTGCATTCGCACGGCCGTGCCCGCCGGGCCGGTCGCGCGAAGGCGAACCCAGCCGGCAAAGTTCTGACCCATGTCGAAGACGAACACGCCCGGCTGCACTTGCTTGACGGCTACCGGAGGGAACGATTCAGTCACCTTGATGGGATCGAGGGCCTGGTACTGCATGGCGCCACCGGGGGCTTCGACCACATTCGCCGGCGACCAGGCCGAGTCATCGAAGCCGGGTGAGTCCCAACCGGGCCGTTCGAGCCGGGCATCGTAGGTTTCGCCGTCGTAAATGCAGTTGGCCGTGATGGGGCCGGTCGAGCAACGCCACGACCCATCCGTGCGGATGATCTCGCTGGTCCCATCGGCGTAGTCGATGTGGCATTGAAGGATCGCCCTGGGACTGCCGTACCACTGCATCCGCCAACCCCAATACTTCTTGGCGGGGTTGAACCAGCCGTTGCCCAACATCAGACCGATCGCGTTGGACCCTTCCTGAAGGACGTCGGTGACGTCGAAGGCGTCGTACAGCAAGCGATGCCGGTACTCGGTCCTCGCCGGCCCGTTGACCTGTTCGCCGATCCTGCGCCCGTTGACGTAGAGTTCGTGGAAACCCAATCCGCTGACAAAGACGCGAGTCGCCCGTACCGGTTTGATTGGCGCAAATTCTTTGCGCAGCAGCGTGGAGCGGCCGTCGACTTCCACGGTGTCGAGATACTTCTCGAAGTCGCGGCTGAACTGCTCATGGGGCAAGTGGGGCTCCCGGCAGGGACCGCGCCCGATCCATTGGGCCCGCCAGCCGGCGGCGTCGAGCAGGCCCGTGCCGAAACGGGCCGGTTCGCTCCACGGCGTTGGCTGGCCGCGGCGGTCCCAGACGCGTGCCTTCCACCAGTAGGTTCCGACACTTCGCAGCGCGGGGCCCTCATAGCAGACGTAGGTCGAGCGACTGGAGGCCACCTTGCCGCTGTCCCAGATGTCAGCACGGTCTCCGGCAAGCAGACCGTGGTCGGAGGCAACCAGAACCTGGCAGGCCGACTGGCCCTGATCCCTTTCGGGCGACCACGCCAACTGCCAGGACAGCGCAGGCGACGCGTCGTCCAGGCCGAGAGGACACACCAAGTCGTTTATTCCAAGACATTGTGGCGCATCCATGGCGGTCCTTTCTTTCCAGGATTATCCTGGAGCGTATAGGCTCCGCGAACCCACAGAACTTATCCGGCGGAACCGCCCTTTCTGAAGCGAGAGACCCCGGAAAGTGGGAGTGGGTCAGAGTCGCTTACAGCACCTCCCGCATCGCCTTGGGGATTCGTTCGAGCAGGTCGGTGGCGATCATGGCGGGCTCTGTCAGGTCGGCGGCGGCGAGGTCGCCTGCCCGGCCATGGACGTGTGCCGCCATCGCGGCCGCGTCGAAGGGCGCCATGCCCTGGGCCAGCAGGGCGGCCACCAGGCCGGTCAGCACATCACCCGTGCCGCCGGTGGCCATGCCGGGGTTGCCGGTGGTGTTGATCCGCATGCGCCGGCCATCGGTTATCACCGTGCCGGCGCCCTTGAGCACCAGCTCCAGCGGCCCGGCGCCCGCGTCCGCGGCCGACGACCACTGGCGGGCGGCTACGACAGCGGAGGCCTGCCGGGCTGACTG
>CAZSBS010000282.1:0-5944 GCA_964605095.1 uncultured Planctomycetaceae bacterium
AGAAGGCCCATCGTCGCCGGCTCGGGAACCACCGTCAGCGGATCCGACATGGCGAAAACCGGACGCGCAGCCGTGGCGGGCTCGTTGAAGTCTACCATCCACCCGTTGCCAGTCCTATCGGTACGTCCAGTCATGACTTTCGGCGGAACTTCCGTAGAGCCACCCAGCACCCTATCATTCGGCGTGCCATTGCCGTTGGAGCCTGTGAGTACCCGGTCGCTAAAGCGAGCAGCCGCATTCTCGTCCAAGCCGATAGCGGCCCCGATACCATTCCACAGGTCGGTGTTGTCGATGGCAACGAGGGTGATCCCATCCATGAGGAAGATCGGCACGCCAGCGCCGTCCTCGTTCGGATTGGTTGAGGTGTTGTCTCGCGCGGCCACGTCCGCGGTCGAGCCGACCACCTTCCAGGTAGCGCCGCTGAGACCCAGGGTGGAAGCGTCGGCGGCAGCTTGCACGAACGCGTTGTACGCGGTGATGTCAGTCGACGCCCCCGTCGTATTCCCGCTCGTAATAAAAACGAGGCGATACTGATCCCCGAGCGCCCAAGCGACACCCGTTGCAGGATTGGTGCCGGTCACATCCAGGATACCAAGTTGACCGGCCAGGGGAACCACCGCCGCGTTGGCCGACGTGGCCGTGAAGGCGATCGCTGCCATCGCCACGACGGCGAGGGCCAATACGGTTTTGCCTCTGTTCATGATGTGCTACCTCCTTCTAAGTTCTAAATGGCTATCGAACATTCTTTCATCCATCCCTCGCTTGCGGCAGGTTTGTGCCAGGTTCTCAAACGACGGACACTTATTAGTTATGATTTGCTCTATTCCATCCGGCGAAAGCAACAATCTTCAACTGGCCTCGCCGGCTGTTCCTCACGACCTCTCACAGGCTCCTCTTGCTGCTCTTATCGATTTGCACGTGCATTGTACCAACTTGCCCGACTTTGTCAAGTCAAATTGAGGTCTATTTTGAGGGTTATTTTGAGGGTTCTCATCCCAAAAACGTCGTCGGAGGATGTTAGGTCTTGCTTGAAGAAACGGAATGCGTTTATCGCTTAGGGCCAACGGCATATTGACAAACAGGCGGTCTTCCCGAATGAAAACCGCCCGTGCCGTATGGCGCCATCGCGGCGTTCGGGTCGCTCGCCGGCGTTGCCCTATCCGCCGCGATGGCAGGCATAATATGCCCGCACCTGCCGGTGGCTGTAAAGCGTTATACGCAAAACGTTTATCCAGCAGAACCGGCATCTTGTTCACCACGATTTGTGGATGAGATCCATTTTGAGGTTTATTCTTGCGGCACTTTTGCCGGCCCTTGGGGTCCAAGGCCTGACGGGGTGCGAGCGAACATCCCCGATTTGGTTGCGGCCTTGACCATGGCGATAGTCTATGCCTCTCAGCCCGGCCCGTCATTGGCATGCAAGCCAGAGGCGGAAGGCGGAAGGCGGAAGGCTGTCCCGATGTACATCGGGAGACACCATCCCAAGCCGGCATCCCGGCGCGCCGGTACACTCCAAGTTACGGCAACGGCGACCATCGCAACGGTCCGCATGGGTCAGGGCTAAATCCGCAAGGTACCCCCACAGTGTCCAGATTGTCCAGGTTTGCGCCCGCAAGTGGGTGGTTCGATAGCGCCGCGACGTGTTTTGGAGCGCCGGCCGGGCGCGCAAGAGGGTGGTTCGATAGCGCCGCGACGTGTTTTGGAGCGCCGGCCGAGCGTGCAAGAGGGTGGTTCGATAGCGCCGCGACGTGTTTTGGAGCGCCGGCCGAGCGTGCAAGAGGGTGGTTCGATAGCGCCAAGTGGTGTTTTGAGACCCTTGGGAGCGGTCCATAACACACGTTTGGTGTAGTTATTGCGCTCATTGGGAGTGGCTGGGGAGTTGTTTGGAGTGGTTTGGAAGCAGTTTGGAGTTTTTGCAATTTACCCGTGGTGATGCGTGATTTCGGGAATGATGCCGATCACGATTCCCTTGGCGTCGGCGGGTGATTCCTTGTCCACTTTGGTTATCCCGATGCAGGCTGGGTGAATGGCCAAGCAAAGCTGTTGGAACGTGTATGAAAGCCGCGGCCGATGAACGGCGAACGCCTCGGCCAGCGCGCCCGGCTCGGCGCGAAGCAATCCTTCATGCACCCTGTCTGGCTGCCCGCCGGAACTTGCTTTGCCCGCAGCCAGGATGATAATGCGACGCTGAGGCGTTGCGGTGCGCGCCGCAAAGACCTTTCATCCAGGAAGTTTTTGGGAACAATTAGAACCAGGAGACGGAAATCATGGCCAGAACAACCCCGGCCCCGCGCGGCAGCAGGACAAGCAAGAACGTTCTCATGCTCATTGGCGGCGCGTACCACCAGTTTGAGGCGTGTGCCGAAATCGCCAGGAAGCTCCTGGCCACAAGCGGCCGATATGAACTGACGGTCACCGAGGACCGCAATGTCCTGGCCGGGCCGCTGAAGAAGTTCGACGCCGTGATCATCTACACCTGCGGCGGGAAGCTGTCGGCCGGGCAGGAGGCCGGGCTTGTCAAGTACGTCAACGCCGGCGGCGGGCTGGTGGCCGTCCACTCCGCCAACGCGGTCGGCGACGACAACAAGGACTACATCGCCCTTATCGGCTCGCGGTTTGACACGCACCCGCGCGACCTTCTGCACATTGACGTCAAGATCGCCGACTCATCCAACCCAGCCACAACTCGCCTGAGCGATTTCAGCATGGTCGAGGAACTCTACGCCCTTAAGAACCTCGCCCCGGACATCCGCGTGCTGGCGACGACGGCGTACAAGTCCGCCAAAATGCCGGTCATGTACAGCAGGCAGGTGGGCAAGGGGCGGGTGTTCTACACGTCGCTGGGCCATTCTACGGAGCAGTGGGAGGTTTCGAGCTTCCAGAGGAGCCTGCTGCACGGCCTGGACTGGGCCGCCGGCACCCAGCCGCTGGGCACGGAGCCAATCCGCGTCGCAATCCTGGGTTACGGGCCGTCGTTTGACATGGGCCGACACCACGCCAACCTCATCAACGCCACCGAGGGCCTCAAGGCGATCGGGGTGTGCGACATCGATCCCGCGCGGACCAAGGCCGCAAAGGAAGACTTCCCGAACATCCGAACCTGGCCAAATGCCGACGAGATGCTCGCCGACCCGGATGTCGACATGGTCATCACGATCCTGCCGCACAACATACATGCCGAGTACGTCGTGAAGTGCCTAAAGGCGGGCCGGCACGTGATTACCGAGAAGCCCTTCTGCATAACGGTCAAGCAGGCCGACGCCATGATCGCGGCCGCCAAGGCCAAGGGCAAAATGCTCACGTGCTATCACAACCGGCGATGGGACGGCGACTTCTGCACCATACGCCGCATGATCCGCCAGGGGCTAATCGGCGAGGTCTTCGAGATCGGCTGCGGATTTGCCGAATACCACAAGCCGGGCCTCTGGTGGCGGGCCGACAAGGCAATCTCCGGCGGCAACCTCTACGACTGGGGCGCCCACTTCACCGACTGGGTCCTCCAGCTCATACCCGAGAAAATCGCATCCGTCCAGGGGTTCTTCCAGAAGAAGGTCTGGGCACAGGCCACCAACGAGGACCACACACAGGCGATCATCCGCTTTGCAAACGGGGCGATGGCGGACCTGGTCTTTTCGAGCATCTCAGCCGCGCCGCGCCCGAGGTGGCGAATACTGGGCACCACCGGGGCGATTCTCGATGACAGGACCGTGGAAAACGGCTGCCAGGTGATGACCTACGAGAATGGCCAGATCGTCAAGCGCCAGGTCAAATGGGACGCCGGCATCAGCGACGAATACTACCATAACATCGCTGACCACCTGCTGTTGGGCGACGACCTGATGATAAAGCCCGAGGAAGCCCGGCGGATCATCAGCGTCATCGAATACGCCGAACGGTCCAGCAAGGCGGGCAAGGCGATTCCGATCCCCGGCGAGGCGTGAGAACCCCAATAAATGAACAAAAAAAAGCTCGGATGCTCCTTAAATGCATCCGAGCTCACCCGTAGGCCTCGTTGAAA
Organism: uncultured Planctomycetaceae bacterium; assembly: GCA_964605095.1. Classification (GTDB taxonomy): domain Bacteria; phylum Planctomycetota; class Phycisphaerae; order SM23-33; family SM23-33; genus JAUWQU01. Next base: position 4,019 of record CAZSBS010000282.1, read on the forward strand.
GCGCCAGGTTCATGTTCCAACCCAGGCCACGGATCCAACGTTCAATTGTAGCGCCCTCGCAAGGCAATTTTGGGAAAAACGCCCCCGAGGTAAAAAACAGCCCTTCACTCCACCAGCCCGGTGGGATGCTTTTCCAGGAACTCCGCGTGCCTTGCCCGGTGAGTCTCGCGGAGTCGCTGGCAGTACTTGCCCAGCATGCTCCGCGTGTGGTAAGGCCCGCCCTCGCGCATCACCGTCCAGAGCGGGTCCTCCGGGTGCTCGCTGGTCTTCATCATCTCATCGGTCCAGGCCGCGAGAATCGCCTCGCCGCGGTCGGCAAGCGCCGGCTGGCTCTCGACCAGGTTGACAAGCTCGTGCGGGTCCTCGGCGACGTTGAACAGCATCCGCGAGGGCATGTCCTTCAGGCCGGTGTGATATGGATGTATGTACATGTAATCCCCCCACCGCACCGACCGCATCGCCGACCAGCAGCACTGGCTGACGACCAGGCTGTCTCGCCCGCTGTCCGTGCCGGCCTTGAAGGCCCCGGCGAAGCTTCGCCCATCCCAGTGTGCGGGCACAGTCCCGCCCGCCAGTTCGACGATCGTGGCCGCGACGTCCGTCTGGTAGTGCAGCGCCCGGTCGACGCGCCCCGCCCCGCCGACGCCCGGCCAGCGGATGATCATCGGCACGCGGGAAACGCTCTGGTCCGCCACCGCGTGGTCGCCGATGACGTTCAGTTCGCCCATACCCTCGCCGTGGTCGCTGGTAACGATGACCACGGTGTCGTCCAGCACGCCCTTCTCGGCCAGGGCGTCGAGCAAGCGCCCGCACCACTGGTCTGCGTAGCGGATGCCGCAGTCGTAGCCGTCGATGAACTTGCGGTAATCGTCCATCGAGGCGACCTGCGACGGCTGGCGCGGCTTGGTCGAGGGCTGGCCATAGCCGCCGCCCGGCTCCTGGGGGCTGCCCGGGCCGAAACCATCCCACTGCCGCCCGCGAAGCTCCTCGGTGTACCAATCCTCGATGGGCTGGCCCTCGAACGGGTTGCCGAACTCCGCCGGTGCCCTGTACGGCGTGTGCGGGTCCCAGAGGTTCACGTGGAGCATCCAGTTGTCGCGCTCGCCGTTGCGGGCGATCCAGTCCAGCGCCGCCGGCACGACCTGCTCGGCGCTCTCGTAGCCGCCCAGGCCCGTGTTGTACATCTCCCGCCAGCCCCCGTAAAACCACCACGCCGAGTGACGCGCCGCGAACGGGCTAACCGAAACTGGGTACAGCCCCGCCGTCGCCAGCGAATGGATGAACCCCGGCCGCGTGCGAAGCTCGCTGAACACCCTCTCCCGGCCGGTGGGCCTCGGGTCGGCCGCAAGCCCGCCGTGATTGACCACGCCGCTGTGGATGCCGAATCGGCCGGTGAACATGCTCGCCCGGCTGGGCAGGCACGGGGCATCGGAGGCGTAGCAGTTGGTCAACCGCACACCCTCGGCGGCGAGGCGGTCGAAGTTGGGCGAGGTGTCCCGAGGGTATCCGTAGCAGCCCAGATGGTCCGCCCGCAAGGTGTCGATGTCCAGGTACAGTATCCGCATGGCAAAAGCTCCGTAACGCGGTGTTTCAAGATACCCACACAGGATAGCTCCGGGAGCGGGCGGAGGCAACGGGCAAGGGCGGCGGGCTTGAACTGGGAGAACTTTCGGCTAACGCGGCAGCCTTTGGAGTGCGGCGTCAGGCCCTGCGAAGCAGGGGCGCCGTCGCCGCTTTGGATCGCGGACCACCGTGCCCGCCAATGCGGGACGCGGACACCCGACAAGTCCGTGCATCAAGAATATCCTGCTTGGCCTTGAGTATCCAGTCGCCCAGCAAGCAAAAGCGGCGACGGCGCCCCTTCGGGGCTGACGCCGCACTCCAAAGATGGCATGAGTAAAAAAGCGGTCTCCCGTCGGGTCGAGT
>CAZSBS010000283.1:0-5875 GCA_964605095.1 uncultured Planctomycetaceae bacterium
GGGGCGTTCTCGCAGATGGCCTTGGTCCCGCCGGCCGTGCCGAGCCGCTTGCAGCCCTGCTCGAGGAAGCCGACTGCCCCGAGGTAGTCCCGCACGCCGCCGGAGGCCTTGACTCCCATTGTCGCCCCGACGGTCTTGACCATGACGTCGATGGCCTCGGGGGTCGCTCCCGGCCCGATGTCGGCAAAGCCGGTGGAGGTCTTGACGAAGTTAGCCCCCGCGTCGCGGGCGATCTCGCAGGCCTTGGCGACCTGATCGAGCGTCAGGTACGTCGATTCGAGGATGACCTTGACCAGCACGTCCTTACCCTTGGCCTCGGCCACGACGCCGGCGATGTCCCGCTTGACCCATTCGTGGTCGCCGCTGAGGAACTTGCCGACGTTCATCACCATGTCCAGTTCCTTGGCGCCGTCGGCGATGGCGAGCTTCGCCTCCAGGGCCTTGGTTTGGGGCTTGTGCGCTCCGTGCGGGAAGCCGATAACGACCGAGACGTCGACGCCGCTGCCGGCCAGCTCCTTGGCGGCCAAGGGCACGTCCGACGGGCGGACGCACACGGTGGCGACGTTATACTTCCTGCCAAGCGCGCAGGCCTCAATGATGTCCTTGTCGGTCAGGTTGGCCTTCAGGGCCGCGTGATCAAGGGTCTTGGCGATCTTCTCTTTTGTCCACTTCATTTGAATTCTCCGTTTCAGTGCATTTCGCGTCCGCCGGTGATGTTGATAGCCTGCCCGGTCATGTAGTCGGCGCCCTTGCTGGCAAGGAACACCGTTACCGCCACGACGTCCTCGACGGTCGCCAGGCGCTTGAGCGGAACCTTGGCGGTGAACTTCTTAACGATCTCCTCGACGGGCAGCTTCATGGTTTCGATGTAGTCGGCCGAAACGTTCTGCCAGACGCCCGTGTCCGCCGTAATGCCCGGGCATACGCAGTTGACGTTAATATGGTAGTCCGCCAACTCGAACGCCAGCGCCTGAGTCAGGCCGATGATGGCGGCCTTGGCGGACGAGTACGCGGCCATCAGCGCCGAGCCCGTCTTGCCGGACTTGCTGGAGAAGTTGACAATCTTCCCGCCGCCGCCAGCCTTCATGATCGGCACCACCATCTTGGTGAACAGGAAGGTGCCCTTGCAGTTGACGCCGAATACGAAGTCCCATGTCTGCTCGGACATATCCTCGACGGGGCCGCCCTTGCCGACGGTGCCTGCCACGTTTATGAGCACATCGATCCGGCCGCCGAAGGCCGCCTTGGCTGCCTCGACGACCTTGGCGACCTGTTCGGCCTTGGTGCAGTCAGCCGCCAGTGCCTTGCACTTTGGACCAAGTTCCTTGGCGATGGCGTCGAGCTTGGCCTGGTCGAGGTCCGTGATGAACACGCCGGCGCCCTGCTCGCACAAGCGCCTGGCCAGGCCCTTGCCGATAGTTCCCGCCGCCCCGGTAACCAGGGCGACCTTGTTATCAAACTCCACGGGGATCTCCTTGAGAGAATTTCAAATGCCAAATCTCAAATCTCAAATGCTCAATGCATCCCGGGGTGTATGTCGATCACCGACATCGTATGCGGCTTGTCGTAGGTGTTGCCGGCCAGGGGCAGGTCGATGTTCGACACGTATACCTTGTTGAAGCGAACGCAGGGTTCGCTGGGCCGGTCGAGCGAGCCGTCGGCGCCGTCGGTGTTGTTGTTCTTGGCGATTGTGGTCACCTTGCCGGTGGCGAGGTTCACTCGCTGAATGGCGTTGCCCAGGAAGTCGGCGATGTACACGTCGCCGCTCTTGCGGTCCACGCTTAACCCGTCGCAACTCATCATGCCCTGGCCCTCGGCGACGACCTTCTGGCTGATGACCTTGCCGTCGGCGCCCATCTTGCCCGAAATAAGCTGGGCGTCGCCGAAGTTGCAGACGACCATGTTGCCCGCGTTGTCGAAGCCCAGGCCATTGGCGCCCACCTGCCAGTCCTTGTTCTTCGTGGTGAAGTGAATTGCCAGGTGCGGGTCGGCCAGGCCAGGCTTCACCTGGTAGGGCTTGTCGCCCGACAGCTCGGAAATCTTGAAGCCGTACACGCCGCTGGGGATCGGGTAGGCCTTGGGGTCGAGCTTGCTGTCGCAGACGTAGATCATGTCGCCGCGGGCGGCCAGGCCGTTGGACATCACCAGCCCTGTCACCACGATCTCGACCTTCTCGGCCTTACCGTCCTTCATCACCACGCGGTAGACGCGAGACTTATGCTCGTCGGTGACGAAGCCCTGGCTGTCGGAAATGTACAGGTTGCCGTCCGAGCCCACCGCCACACCGAGCGGGATGGCTCGCTTGGTGTCGGGATGCACGGGAAGCTTGACGATCTCGGTGATCTGGTCGGTCGGGCTGATGCTCAGCATCACGGCCGGGTAGTTCGGGTCGTTAATGTTCGGCACCGAGAGGATGATGTTGTTCCCGGCATCGACGGTCATGCCGTCGGGCGTGTTGTACTTCTCGGGCAGGTTCACGGCGATTGTCGGCTTAGCGAGGTTCGCCTCGCACCCGCCGGCGAGCATCGCCCCGGCGAGCAGGGCGGTCACAAGAACCACGGTCGTCATCTTGGTCATCTGCATTCTCCTCTTCTCTTGTAGGCGTTCTTCCATGCGTCTTCCGGCCGGGACATTCCCGCCCCGTCCGGGGCGACTATCTTCTCTAACTACTGCCTGTCTTTCAGTGCCACGCCAGGTCGGCCCATACTGGGCCGAGGGCTTGGAGTATCTTGTTATAGGCGGAGCGTTTGGCCTGGTAGACTTTGGCCAGGGCCTTGTTTGGCTCATGTCGCCGGCCTATGCGGACCATCGCGGCGGTGGCGGCGGGGAAGCTTTCGTAGCACCCGGCCGCGACCGCGGCGCAGATTGCCGCGCCGAGCGCCCCGAGTTCCGTGCCGTCGGGTATTTCCACGGGCACCTGGAAGATGTCGGCGAACATCTGCGCCCAGACCGTGGATCGCGCTCCGCCGCCAGTCAGGCGGATGCACTCGGGCATCTTTCGGTACTTCAGGAGCTTCTCGACGTGCCAGCGGTGCGAGAAGACCACGCCCTCGTAAACCGCCCGCACGACGTGGGCTCGCTTCTGCCAGGCGTCCAGGCCGATCAGGCACGCCTTGGCGTCCGGATGGACGTTCGAGCCGTACAGGAATGGCAGGAAGATCAGCCCGCAGTCGCCGGGGCTTGTGGAGGCCACCAGGTCGTTGCAAACGTCGTACACGCTTTGGCCGCTCGCGGCCGCCGCATGCCGCTCGGCCTGGAAGAACTCGGTGACCAGCCATTCAAGGTTGCTCGCCGATGTGGCTGAGCCCTCGAGCATCAGGTAGTAGCCGTCCATCGCGTAGCGGCTGGTCATAAAGACCGCGTCGTCGGTAATCGGCGTGCGGGAGATGTACTGGTTGTTGCCCCACGTGCCGGCGACCATGCAGAGTTGGCTCTCGTCGGTGATGGCGGAGGACAGGGCGCAAGCGTCGATGTCGAACATGCCGCCCGCAACGGGCGTGCCGACGGCAAGGCCTGTTTCGGCGGCGACCTCGGGCGTTACCTCGCCGCAGATATCCACCGAGCGGACAAGCGGGGGCAGCAGGCCGCGCATCTCGCCGATTCCGAAGGCGTCCAGAATGGCCTGGTCATAGTCCGCCGTGCCGACGTTCAGCAGGCTCGTGCCGGACATATCCGTAATCTCAGCCGCGATCTTGCCCGTCAGGCGGAAGCGGATGTAGTCCTTGGCCATGAGGACCCACCCGGCCTTGGCAAAAGTCTCCGGCTCGTTATCCCGCAGCCAGGCCAGCAGGGCGTTTGGCTGTGCGGCCCAGACACACTGCATGGTCTTTGGGCGAATTTCCTTGTCCACGCCGTCGGCGATCCACTTGTCGCTGTATGCCCGCGCGCGGGCGTCGGTCGAGCTGATGGCGTTGCGGACGGGCTTGCCCTGCTTATCGACGAGGTACAGCCCGTTGCCATGCCCGGCCGAGGCTATGCAGACGATGTCCTTGGGGTCGATCTTGGCCGTTGCCAGCACGCCGCGGATGCTCTCGGCTGTGGCGGCCCAGGAGGCTGTCATGTCCATCTCGCTCCAGCCCTGGTGAGGCGTAAGGGCGTCGATCTTCCGGCTGGCGACGGCGATTTCCTGGCCATCAAGCGTGAACAGGGCCGCCTTGGCGACAGTGCAGCCGTTGTCGGTTCCGAGCAGGTATTTGGGCATTATTATCTTCCTTCTTGCAGACGGGCGTGAACGAAAAACGGACACCGGATCGGCCTGGCTCGCAAAGACGAACCAGGCCGATCACAGGTCCATGTCGCCTCGGTCGGCGTGGTCAGCCTTCGGTTACCCCGGTCTCGGTGGCCTTGGCGACTCCCGTGGCGCCCACGGGCGCCGCGGCGCTCTTGAACCTGAAGAACAGCGCCATCGCCAGCATCAGTGCCACCGAGCAGCCGATGGCGATCAGCCAGACGGGCTGCCAATGGTGAGTTGTAACGAGTTTCGCGCCGGCGGACGTGGTATACTTGTACTGTTCGATGATCCAGCCGTCGATGAAGTTGGCGGCCAACATGCCCACGCCGAAGGTAATCAGGAAGAGTAGCCCCTGGGCCTGGGCCTGGATCTCCTTGGGCGCCTTCTTGCCGACGTAGACCTGCCCGCCGACGAAGAAGAATCCGAAGATCACGCCGTGGACGAGGATTCCAGCGTAGGTCATCCACGGCATGCCCGCATCCCCGCCCCAGAAGAACAGGTAGCGGGCCACCAGCGCAAGCAGGCCGACGACCATCGTCCACTTGACCCCGAATTTCGCCAGGGCCAGCGGAACCAGGAGCATGGCGAACATCTCGACGCACTGGCCCCAGTTCATCGTGAAGGTGATGTACTGGAAGTGGTTGTCATCCAGGTAGAGCGAGAAGTAGGACCAGTAGAACACGAAAGGAATCATGACCAGCGTGGAGATGATGATGAAGATCGCGAATTTGACGTCCTTCATCAGAGAGAACGACCGCAGCCCCAGGGCGTCGATGATGGATGCCTTCTGCCCCTTTGCCGGCGGGGGCGTGTTGGGCAGCATCAGGGCCACCAGGGCCGCGATGACGCCCGTGGCGGCGCCGCAGTAGAACGGAATGTTCGTGCCGTCGATCTTGAGCGCCTCGCCCTTCTGGTTCAGGAAGAACCAGCCGGCGGCGATGCTGAAGATCCCCGCCGCCACCCAGCCGATGGAGCCGAAGACGCGGATCTGGGGGAACTTCTCTGCCGGGCTGTGGGCCATGGCGATCGAGCTGGTCAGGCCCCACGTGGGCATGTAGCAGAGTTGTTGAACGACCAACGCGGCAATCACGACGATCGGCGAACTGCTCTTGGCGAGGAAGATCACCGCCAGCAGCAGCGCCGAGCTGAGGAGGTTAAGCACGGCCAGCACCTTCTGGCTGGCGAAGTGGCGGTCGGCGATCATGCCGATGATCGGCGAGGCCAGGCACCCCAGCGCCATCGAACTGAGTGCCCAGGACCGCTCCGTGGGGCTCATGCCGAGGCTGTTGAGGTACGGTGCCAGCGGCACCCAGAAGACCGCGAACATCATGAACTGGAGGAACATCATGAGGCTCAGTCGGATCCGGACGCTCCAGCTCATGCCGGGGCCGGTTTGGGCAGCGATCTCTGACATTTCATGACTCCGTGCAAGAAGACCCTTGTATGTACCGCCCGTCCGCGACCATCGCGGGCAGGTGTTTACGAAACGAACGATAACGACGCAAGGAGCTTATCGCAAATCCATCGCAACTTCTCAAGACATCCTGTTTGCTGAAACGAAGGGATTCCAGATTTCAGATTTCAGATTCCAGATTCCAGATTTCAGATTCCAGATTTCAGATTCCAGATTTCAGATTCCAGATT
>CAZSBS010000284.1:0-3790 GCA_964605095.1 uncultured Planctomycetaceae bacterium
GCCGGTAGCCGGTAGCCGGTAGCCGGTAGCCGGTAGCCGGTAGCCGGTAGCCGGGGGGAGGAAACGGCGGAACCGGGAACAAGGAACCCGGAACCAACGACAGGAGTTAGCCCCTCATCTTCATCATCTTCTTCTGACCTCTGTGCCTCTGCGGTAATCAGTTTCTTCTCACCGCCGCACGCGGGCGTTGCCTTGCCAGACGCTCCAGACTTGCTCCTCGTCGGCGGGCTGGGCGTAGTCGGTCAGCATCGTCGTCGCCAGTGCGCCGGCGGCCCAGCCGAACTGGATCCATTTCTCGGGCTCCCAGCCCTTGAGCACGGCGTAGAGCATGCCGCCGACGAAGCCGTCGCCGCCGCCGATGCGGTCCAGGACGGTTATCTCCCGTGGCTCGACGACGTGCCAGTCGTCGCCCTGCGACATTATCGCGCCCCATAGGTGCCGCTCGGTGCTTACGACCTCCCGCAGAGTCGTGGCGAATACGTCAGCGTTGGGGAACTTCTTCTTGGCGCGGCCGATCATCACCTTGAAGCTCTCGATCTTCGCCGCAAGGCTCTTGCCGCCGGCCTCGGGGCCCTCGATGCCCAGGCAGAGTTGGAAGTCCTCCTCGTTGCCGACCAGGATGTCCGAAAGCCCCGCGATCTCCGCGAACACGCCGCAGAGTTCTTTCTCCCGGCCCTTCCAGAACGACGCGCGGTGGTTGAGGTCGAACGACACCCGCGTGTCGTGCTTCCTGGCCGCACGGGCAAGCTCGAGGCAGAACGTGCTCGTCTCGGACGACAGGGCCGCGATCAGGCCGGAAAGGTGGAGCACGGCCGCGCCGTCGGCGCCGAATATCCGGTCGAGGTCGAAGTCCTTGACGTTGAGCGTCCGGCCTACCTCGCCGGCGCGGTCGTTGTGTACGCGGGGCCCGCGCGAGCCGGCGCCGCTGTCAGCCAGGTTGAACTGGTGGCGATAGCCCCACGGCCCGGCTTGCGGCACTTCCTTGCCCTCGTAGTCCATGTGCCGCCCGGCCAGATCGTCCCGGATGAACCGCGCGATGGGGCTGTCCTTGACGAAGGTTGTCAGCACCTTGACCTTCAGGCCAAGGTACGACGAGACGCTGGCGACGTTACTCTCGGCGCTGGTGGCCTGCATGGTGAACGTGTTGCCGCAATGCATCGGCTGGCCGTTGGCGGGGGTAAGGCGAACGCCCATGCTGGTCGGCACGATCAGTGAATATGCGAACTTGTCTCGAAGCTTGATGCCCACGGGTATTTCCTTTCAATTCAAGCGACTCATCGACTCTTTCGGCAAGTCAGTTCCGAAAAGAAGAGAGTAGATAGTAGGATTTCATAGCCGATTCTTTCGCCCGACGCAAACCTTCCCGCGGCCTGTCTCTGGCCCGGAATTTCGGTCGGCGGCCTGTATTTGGAATGCGGCCCCGGCGCGCCGGGACCGCACTCCATATTCAAACAGCGTCAGCGACGGGGAATCGGGTCGCGCGCGGCCTGGTTAATTGCCTCGCAAATCCGCCCGGAAGCTCATTGTGCCCGGGCGGCGTTGGTGTTATAATGACGGGCTGCGCGCGGCTGTGATCCGTGCGTCCGGTATTGAGAAACTGACAAGAGAGTAAAAGCCGCACCATGCCATTTAAGACCTTACGGCTCATTGAGCCGCTCCTGCGTGCCGTTCAGTCCGAGGGGTACGTCATCCCCACCGCCATTCAAACACAGGCCATTCCCCACGTTCTGGAGGGCAGGGACCTGATGGGCTGCGCCCAGACGGGGACCGGCAAGACGGCCGCGTTCGCGCTGCCGATCCTCCAGCGGCTCTGCGGGGCCAAGCCGCCCAAGCCGTCTGGGCACCACGGAGCCGCCGGCCCATCCAGGCCGATCCGCTCGCTGATCCTTACGCCCACTCGCGAGCTGGCCGCCCAGATTGGCGAGAGTTTCCGCGTTTACGGCCAGCACACGGGACTGCGGCACACGGTCATCTTCGGCGGCGTCAAGCAGGGCCCGCAGACTCTGGCGTTGCATCGTGGAGTGGACATCCTTGTGGCCACGCCAGGCCGGCTGCTCGACCTGCTCAATCAGCGCCTGCTGAGCTTGGGCGGCGTGGAAATACTCGTCCTGGACGAGGCCGACCGCATGCTGGACATGGGCTTCATCCATGACATCCGCCGCGTCATCGCCCAGATACCCGCTCGCCGGCAGACGCTGATGTTCTCAGCCACCATGCCGGGCGAAATCCGCTCGCTGGCCAATACGATCCTTCACGACCCGATGTACGTGAAGGTGGCCGCGGAGTCGCCGGCGGCCGACACTGTCAAGCAGACCATGTACTTCGTCGACCAGTACGCCAAGGTGCCACTGTTGGTGCATCTGCTCCAGGACCTCCAGATCACGCGGGCATTGGTCTTCACCCGCACCAAGCACGGGGCCGATAAGGTCGTGCGCAGGCTGCTGCACGCCGATATTGCCGCCGAGGCCATTCACTCCAACAAGTCCCAGAACGCCCGGACGAGGGCGCTTGCGAACTTCAAGGCCGGCAAGACGCGGGTGCTTGTCGCCAGTGACATCGCCGCACGCGGGCTGGACGTCGACGATATCTCGCACGTGATCAACTACGACCTGCCCAACGTGGCGGAAACGTACGTTCACCGCATCGGCCGAACGGGCCGGGCAGGGGCCCTCGGCCAGGCAATCTCCTTTTGCAGCGAGGAGCAGCGCGACGACCTGTACGAAATCCAGCGCCTGCTGGGCAAACCAATTCCCGTGCTGCAACACTCGATCAAGGCTGTCCGGCCGGCGACGGGCGACGGCGAGCGTCAGGCCAGGCAGGCTTCAGGGCGGACCGGCCAGGGCGGACGTTCCGCCCATGGCGGAAAAACCCATGGCGGCCAAACAGGCCAGGCTGGCCAGGCCGGCCAGGCCCCGCGCAAAGCCGCCACGCCCGAGCAGCAGAAGAAAGACTTCTGGAGCAGCCGCCGCAAAAACGCCACCCGGGGAGGGGCGAAACCAAGGTTCAAACGCCGGGGCAGATGACGGCGGACAGGCGGATCGGATGTGGTCGCCAAGCCATCGCCGCGAAATGGAAAGCTGGGGGTGGGCTGAAGAGTAAATGGCTGTTATACTCTAACTCGGCCCTAGAATAAGGACGATGAACATGCCGCCACGTGTGAAACTCTCAGAGATCGTGGATGGGCTGGAAATGGTGGGGGATGAGACGCGTACCTTCCTGGACACACAGACGGGGAAGGTCATCTCCCTGATGGACGATGAACTTCGTGCCGCCGAGAACGAGGAAGACGAAGACTCCGCCAGGCTGGGCGAATGGGAACGGGAGAGCATCGAGCAGGCCAAAGCCGTGCTGGCTGGAGAAAGCACGCGGTTCCTGCGGCTGCCGGACCGCTTCGATATCAACGAGTGGGACATGATGCGGGACTTCGTCACGGGTTTGGAAAACGATGACCAGGCCGAGGTCTTGTCCAACGCGATTCACGGGCGCGGGGCGTTCCGGTACTTCAAGGACCGCGTCCACGAGTTTGGCCTGGCGGATGCGTGGTACAAGTTCCGCCAGGAACAATACCGTGAGATCGCCCGCGATTGGTGCGAGGCGAAAGGCGTCGAGTTCGATCCGGACGCATAAGTTTGATCTCCTGAAGACATCGGGGTATCTTGTGATGATCCAATCGTAAGGAGCCAACGAACCATGCGCACCTTGATTGCCGCCGTTATCGCAGCCGCCGCCGCGGTCGCCGCCGCGGCTGGGGCGGTTACCGTCGTTGTCCACGTGTCATCACCGCCGGCCT
>CAZSBS010000284.1:3890-5865 GCA_964605095.1 uncultured Planctomycetaceae bacterium
GCCCCGGCAGCAACTCGCCCAGGAACCCCAGCGCCGACGTCCGAGTCGCTGTCCAGAGCTTCTATGCCGGGTTGTCTGCCGGGTTTGACAAGAAAACACCCCATGTGATATTATGCCGGGGAAATTGAAATGCCGTCACTGTCGACAAATCCTCCAGACGCGGACCACCCTGTCGTGTCCGTCCGCAAGCGTGCCGTGCAGATGCCGCACGTCCTCCCTATGTCGCGCAAGGAGATGGACCAACTGGGCTGGCAAGAACTCGACGTGCTCCTGGTCAGCGGCGACGCCTACATCGATCACCCTTCGTTCGGCGTAGCGATACTTGGCCGCTGGCTCGTGCTGCACGGCTATCGCGTCGGGATCGTCGCCCAGCCGCGATGGACGAGCACCCAGGACCTGCTAGCCATGGGCCGACCCAGGCTGCTGGCGGGAGTTACGGCCGGGGCACTCGATTCGATGCTGGCCCATTACACCGCCTTCCGCAAGAAGCGTCACGACGACGCGTACACGCCCGGTGGCTTGGCAGGATCGCGCCCCAACCGCGCCTGCCTCGTTTACGCCAGCCTCGTCAAGCAGGCGTTCCCAAAGCTCCCCATCGTCCTGGGCGGCATCGAGGCGTCGCTGCGACGAATCACCCACTACGACTTCTGGACCGACAAGCTGCGCCGCTCCATCCTCCTGGACGCCAAGGCCGACATGCTCCTCTACGGCATGGCCGAGCACGGCATCCTCGCCGCCGCTCATCGCCTTCGGGACGGCCTGACGCTGGGGGCGCCGTCCGTCCCCGGTGCCGCTTACATCGGCAGCCCGGATGATCTGCCCGCCGGCGCGGAGGTGATCGAGCTTCCCTCGCACGAAGAAATGCTGGCCGACCCCGCGAAACTGATGGCCGCCACGCTGGCCCTGGAGGAGCATGTTCTCCACGCCACCGCCTACGCCGTACACCGCGTCGAAGGCAGATCTCTCATCCTCACGCCCCCGCGGCCGCTGGCCACGAAGGAGCTTGATCAGCTCTATGGGCTTCCCTTTACACGTGAGCCGCACCCCTCTTACGCGGGGCGGAAGCTTCCCGCGGCCGACATGATCCGCTTCAGCATCACCAGCCACCGCGGTTGCGGAGGCGGCTGCTCTTTCTGCACGCTGGCGGTCCACCAGGGACGGACGATCCGCTCGCGCAGCGCCGCGTCGATTCTCAGGGAGGCCGAAGCCCTCGCCCGCCACGGGCGTTTCACGGGCAGCGTCAGCGATGTCGGCGGCCCCACCGCCAACATGTGGGGTGGCGTCTGCCGCGGCGACCTCGCCCGCTGCCGACGTGTCAGTTGCCTGTTCCCGAAGATCTGCCCCCACTTCATCGTTGACCAGATGCGTTTGATCGAGCTCCTTCACAAAGTCCGCGCCGTCGAGGGCGTCAGGCAGGTCCGCGTCGCCAGCGGGATCCGGTACGATCTGGCCCTGAAGGATGTCCGCTATATCCGCGCTATGGTCCGGGATTTCGTCGGTGGCCAGATCAAGGTCGCCCCCGAGCATCTGGCCGACGAGGTCCTGCGGCTCATGCGGAAACCGGGATCAAAGGTCTTTGAGCAGTTCCTGGACTGTTTTGAAAAAGAATGCGCCGCCGCCGGTAAACGGCAGTTCGTGGTCCCGTATCTCATCTCCGCTTTCCCTGGCTGCACTTGGCAACACATGGAGCAACTGGCCCAGTGGCTCGCCCGCCGCGGTTGGCGGCCGGAGCAGGTCCAGTGCTTCATTCCGCTTCCAGGGACGACGGCCGCCGCGATGTACTACGCCGGCATCGACCCCGCCTATAAGCCCATCTCCGTTGCTCGCACCGACGCAGATCGCTTGAAGATGCACCACACGCTCCTGGGTTGTGACCGGCCAGCCAAGTCGCGGAAATGATCTATTTTCCCTGCCATTTCTATCGTTCCGGATGGGCCCTCAAGGGATCGAACCTTGGACCAAGGGATTATGAGTC
>CAZSBS010000285.1:0-5838 GCA_964605095.1 uncultured Planctomycetaceae bacterium
GCGGGTGGTGGTACTACCTGCTCTACGGCGTGGAACGCGTGGGCCTGGCCAGCGGATACAAGTACTTCGGCAAGGCTGACTGGTACAAACTCGGCGCCGAGCGGCTGCTGCGGATGCAAGGCGCCAACGGGGCCTGGCAGGGCGGCGTCGGGCCGGTGGTCGACACGGCCTACGCCCTGCTGTTTCTGATCCGTGGGCGCCACGGGATCCTGTTCAACAAGCTTGAGTACGACGGCGACTGGAATGACCGCCCGCGCGACATGGCGAAGTTGACGCAGTGGATCGGCAGGGAATTCGAGGAAAGCACGATCAACTGGCAGATCGTCAACCTCAAGGTGAGGCCGGAGGAGTGGCTGGATGCGCCGATCCTCTACATCTCCGGCTCGACGGAACCGAAGTTCACCGACGAGCAGATCGCCGCCATCCGCCGCTACGTCAACATGGGCGGGACGATCCTGAGCTGCGCCGAGTGTGACGGCAAGGGCTTCAAGGAAGGCATCCGGGCCGTCTACGCCAAGATGTTCCCCAAGTACAAACTTGAGCTGGTGCCGAAGGATCACAAGTTCTTCTCGATCAACTTTAAGCTCGACAACAGGACCGGCACCTTGCGGGGCCTCGATATGATCCACAACGGCGTGCGACCGCTGGTCGTACACACCGACCAGGACATGCCCAGAAGCTGGCAGCTCATGCTCGGAAAGAGCGACAAACCGTCATTCGAGGGCCCAGCCAACATCGCCCTGTACCTTACCGACGGGGCCGTGGCTGAGAAGTCCCTGGCCGCTCGCGGCGCCACGACCTGGCCGGAAAAGCCCGGCGGCGCGATGACCAGGCAGGTCAAGGTGGCCCGGCTGATCTACAACACCGCCGAGGGCAAGGAAGGCAACTGCGACCCCGAGCCGCTGGCGTGGGAGCGGTTCTCTCGCATCATGGGCCAGAAGTACAAGGTCGATATCGACGTCAGTGAACTGATGCCGATTGCCAAGCTCGCCGAGAGCCGCGCCGACCTGGCCGTGCTGTGCGGCACCGACCGCATCAACGCCAACGATCAGGAAATCAAGGCCCTTCAGGCATTTGTCAACGGCGGCGGGCTGCTGTACATGGAAGCCGTGGGAGGCGCCTGGGCCGGCCACAACGCGGCAGCCTTCGCCGAATCCGGCGAGGCCCTGGCAAGCCAGGTCGCCGCCGGGCTGCCCGCCGCCGTCGCCACAACCAAGCGCCTGCGCCGGCTGACCATCGATTCGCCCATGTTCACCCAGAAGGGCTTCGTGATCGACGACGTCCGGTTCCGCAGGTTCTCCCAGCAGATATTAGCCGCGTCTGATCATCGCCCCCTGCTGCGGGCGGTCCTTAACGCCAAGAACATGCCCGTCATTCTATTCAGCAACGAGGACATTTCCGGCGGGCTCGTGGGATTTGCCTGCGACGAGGTTCACGGCTACGCGCCGCAGTCCGCCTTCGACCTGATGAGAAACATCGTGATGACCAAGGCGCACGCCCCGGTGGCGACCCAGCCGGCAACCCAGCCGGCCAGCGCCCCGGGCGCCCCAAAATAGCCGGCCGGCCGGGGAAAGAGAACATCGCAAGCAGTAACCGGGAAAGCCCGACGGATAAGTCGCGCCCGTCAGGCCGCGGTGAGTCCTCGGGTAGTCGGCAGCCGGTGGATATCGTATGAGCCCGCCCTTGCGGCGGGCGGCACTTGAATTATCGGAGGAGCCTCTGTAGCTATTGTCCGCCGCTTTCTTTTTCCTCACCGGCCTTGCTCGCCGCGGCGGCCTCGGGCTGTTCGGATTCCCGCCACGTCGCTCTCAGCCAGTGGGTCGGGCTCGTGCTCTGCCCGTCGGAGGCGATGCCCGGCACGTGCATCAGTTCCTCGCCCAGCCTGTCCACGGCGCTCATGAAGGCGCTGATGACCGTTGGGTCGAACTGCGTGCCGCTGCCCCGAGTGATTTCCCCGATGGCCTCGGCGACGGTCTTGGCGGTGCGGTAAGTCCGCGGGCTGGTCATGGCGTCGAACGCGTCGGCCACCGAAATAATGCGGGCCGTCAGCGGAATCGCCGCGCCGGAGATGCCCTCGGGGTAGCCTTTGCCGTCGAACCGCTCGTGGTGGTAGCGGACGGCCGGGATCTCCTGCTCGAGGAACTCCATGCGTTCCATGATTCTCACGCTCAGCAGCGGGTGGCGCCGCATGATTCGCATCTGCTCCTCGTTGAGCGCTCCGGGGCAAAGAAGGATCGAGTCCGGCATGGCCACCATTCCCAGGTCGTGCATCATCGCGGCGATTTCGATCCGCTTTATCACGCGCTCGGGCAGTTCCATTTCCTCGCCTATAACCGAGGCGTAGTGTTGCACCTTCCTCGTGTGGTCGGCCATGTGGGGGTCGCGTTGCTCGAGGATCGCCATCACCTGGTCGAACGCCAGCAGGAACAGGTCCTTGAACTGGCTGTCGAGCCCGGCGAGCTTCTTGCTGAGCAGGTTGATCTTGCTGTCCTCGGTGGGCTGTCGCCTGTCCAGCGCGTCCTCGTGGAGGTTGTGGGCCTGGACCACACAGTTCCGCCCGTTCTGCTTGGCGGCGTAGAGCGCGCGGTCGGCCAGGCCAAGCATGGAACTGGGGCTGTTTATCTCGCCGGAGTTGAGGTCCGCGATGCCCACGGACGTGGTCACGTGGAACTCGGTCCCTGCGACCTTGATTGGCAGCTTGTCGACGGCCTCTCGTATGCGTTCGGCGACAGCCTCGGCGTCGACGGCGGCCGTCTCTGGCAGCAACACCGCGAACTCGTCGCCGCCGAACCGGGCCGGAAGGTCGGCCTTGCGGCAGGCCTCCTCGATGGCGCCGGAGACGAGCTTGAGAACGTCGTCGCCCGCCTGGTGCCCGCCGGAATCGTTGACCGCCTTGAAGAAGTCCACATCCATCACCAGCAGCGACATCGGGCGGTTATAGCGCCTGGCCTGGTGGTAGAAGCACTCAAGGACCTCTTCGAAATGCCTGCGGTTTGCCAGGCTCGTCAACTGGTCCGTCTTGGAAATGTGCGCCAGCTTCTCAAAGGCGTCCTCCAGCCGGCGGGCGAGCATGAGCGGCTCGCCGTGGAGGTTCCTGGCCAGGCTCTGCACCGATCCCTCCCCGGCATCGAGCTTCTGCAACCGCTCGAGCAACCGGACCACCGGGCCCGTTACCAGCATGTGAGAGCCGAGGATCACCAGAAGTGCCAGTCCGACCGACAATGAAAGTATGATCAGGATCATTCTCCGGCTGGTGACGGTCTGACGCTGGATGTGAGTAACCGGCACCGTCGCAAGGAAGTACCCGATGGACCGCCCCGAGACGTCCCTGGCCGCCCACGCCACAGCCATCTGCTCCTGGCTGGTAAGCCAAGCCGACAACTCCGCGGAGTTGTTGTCCAGCACCCCGGCCGGCAACTTGCTGCCGGAAACCAGCACGACCTTGCAGTCGGACAGTTTGCTGAACTTCTCCATTCGCATGGCGTCCAGATGGCGAGCAAGCATCAGGTAGCCGGTGCAGTTGGCGTCCTGCTCCAGCGACGGGATGGGGCATTGTGCGAACACGGCCGGGCCGTCGGGAAGCTGTAGCAACCCCTCGGCGGCGCCTTTTGCGGCAATGTCCACCGATTCCGGCGGGCCGCTCGCGCCGGGCCTGTCTGGCTGGGTGTCGCTCCGGTCCTGCTTCAATATCGGCCACGACGCCACCACGCGCCCAGATCGATCCGTCAGCCAGGCATGGCTGATGTCGACGCGGTCCAGCACGCCGCGCATGAACTCGTCAAGCCTGCCGGACGGGGCGCCGGCGGGGTTTGAATTGCTGAAGGACCGTACGATGTCCAAGTCCTCGGCGAGGCTGGCGGCGCAGCGGCGCAGCTCCTCTTGCTCCCCCTGTAGCGCCGTCTGCGTCGCATGCCGCGTCTTGACGGCCTGCTCCTGGAGGGCGGCGCCTTGCTGAGCGTCGATGTGCGGACGCAGGAAGAAGGTGTCCAGCAGGAAGATCCCGCAGGCGGCCAGCACGGCCAGGATTAACAGAACGCCGGGACTAGTCAACTTGAATCGTACCATGTCACCGTTTCCTAACCAATTCAACCACACCCGGAGCGGGCGCGTGGACAATGGCCGCGACCACGTCAATCAGGAGGTCTATCGGCAAATCAGGGAAGGGGCTTTCGTAGTTACCGAAGCGAGATGACGCCTTTTCGCAAGGCGTACTTGACCAGGGTGGTCTGGTCGTGGATGTCGAGTTTGCGCATCAGGCGCGCGCGGTGGGTGTCGACCGTCTTGACGGAGATTCCAAGGGCGTCGGCGACTTCGTGGTTGGTCTTGCTCTCGGCGATAAGCTGGAGGACCTGCCGCTCCCGCGTGGTCAACTGCTCGTAGGGGTCTTCACCGCCCCGGCCGAGGCGCTGAAGAACGCCCCTGGAAAGGCCCGGCGCCAGGTACAACTCGCCTCGGGAGACGGTGCGAAGAGCCTCGATGAACTGGCTGTTGTCGGCCTCCTTGGTCAGGTAGCCCAAGGCGCCGTTTTCCATCGCCCTGACGACAAACTCCTCGTCGTCGTGCATGCTCAAGATCAGAATCGCCAGGTTCCGCATCCGCCGCGTCAGGTCCCGACAGATGTCCAGACCGTTGAGCCCGGGCATGGTGATGTCCAGCACCAGCACATCCGGCTTGGTGGCCTGGACTTGCTCAGCCACGCGCAGCCCGTCCCCGCACTGGCCGACAACCTTGAACTCCGGCTGCCTGCCGATCATCTCCGCCAGGGCCTGTCGCACCACCGTATGGTCATCCGTCAGAAAGACTCCGATAGTTCGGCTGGGTTCGATCATTTTACTGTCCTGGTGCGGCCCCGGATTCAAACAAGACTTACGTCCATGACTCTGATTCTACGCCTGATATTCTTAATAGTCTTACAGCACGGATTCTCACAAACCCCGTGGCGCAACTTAATACTTCCTTAGTATTTTATCTGCCAAAATCCGCAACCACAATCGCTAACTCCTTAGAATGTCATTAAAATGCGGAAAATGTGGACACCAAACAACCTGGACACTACTTGCCTCCAGCAGGCAGACCGGTTAGAACACCCTGGAAATGGATGCCGTGATATTTGATTTTGACGGCGTTGTCGTGGACTCCGAACCGGTCCACTTCGCCGGCTTCCGTGACGTGCTGGCAACTCTAGGCTTGGGCCTGACGATCGAGGACTACTACGACAAGTACCTCGGCTACGACGACCACGACGGCCTGCTTATAGCCGCCCGCGACCGCGGCGCGGAACTGTCCGAGCGGCAGATCGCCGACCTTACCGCCACCAAGACCGCCCTGGTGCAGCGGGCGTTCCGCGAGTCGATCCAGCCCCTGCCGGGCTCGGTGGCGCTCATCCGCGCTATCGCCGCCGAGGGCGTGCCAATGGCGATCTGCTCCGGAGCCCTTCGCGACGAGATAATCCTCGCCAGCCGAACCATCGGCGTGCTGGACTGCTTCCAGGCCATCGTAGCCGCCGAGGATGTAAAACGCGGCAAACCGGACCCCGAAGGCTACCTCGTCGCCCGCGAACTGCTTGCCGGCGCAGCCGGCAAGGAACTCCGCCCGCGGCGCTGTATCGTCGTGGAAGATTCCCCCGCCGGCATCGACGCCGCCAAGGCCGCCGGAATGAAAGTCCTCGCCGTCGCCACGAGCTACAGCCCCAACCACCTGGCCAAAGCCGACCGCGTCGTCGCATCCCTCGCCGACATAACCTTCGCCCAACTGCAAGAGCTTCTCTAAGCCCTTGAACCTGCCTGTCGGCAGGTCACCCGCATCCCCGCCGAAAAACACGCTTGCTCCCAATCATCG
>CAZSBS010000286.1:0-5699 GCA_964605095.1 uncultured Planctomycetaceae bacterium
TTCGCCACGCGGTCGCCGCCGCCGACGCACGGGACGCCCTGGAAGAACCGCGTCGAGTCGAAAATGATCCGCTCGTCGGGCAGGTAGACGGGGTCGTAGTTGTCCACTTCCGGGTCATCGGGCGTAACCTGCGTCAGGCCCTTGCCGTCGGCCCCAACCTCGAAGACCTGCCAGCGATTCTTCTCGTCAACCGAACTGAAGATCATCTTGTCGGCGTCAAAGTGAAGGTCCACGTCGCCGACGAACACCGACCGCTCCGGGCGATAAAGCGTCGTCAGCTTGCCTGCCGGGCTTACCGGCGAGAGCACGTCTATCTCGTTGTCGAAGCCGCTACGGCCAAGCGAGCAGTCGCCCTGCCAGTTCTGAGGCAGGCCGAGGTTGTTGGCGCTTCGCTTGACCAGCAGCAGCTTGTCGAAGTCCATCAGCGGATTGGCCAGCAGGGCCTCCTGCTTCAACGTAGTGAACATTTCCACGGCCGCGACGAGCTTGCCCTGCTCGGCATCCTTGCTGTCGGCGACCTCGGCGACCGCCTGCTCGACCTTGTCCAGCCGCCGCAGGAATTCCTCGCCGCGCGGGTACTTGTTCCCGTAGGTCTGCATCAGGTCCTGGATCGCCAGCCGCAGCGGCTTACTGTCGATGTCCTTGATTTTCGCCATCGCCTCCTGAAGGCGTTTGGCGCCGTAGTAGAGTTGGCGGACCTTGTCCAGCCCGCCCGGGGCGGTTACTGTCTTGGCGGCCGCGTCGATCTGATCGCCGGCCTTGAGGCCCCGGACCGGGCCGACGTACCGCCCAGCCAGGGCGGCCAATTTGCCCACCTGCCAGTCGGCGTTCCAGATCCCGTCGGCCTGCTCCCAGGCCATCTCGCGCTTGAAACCGGCCTCGGTGAAATCGCGCTGGACCAGACTCCACAACTCGTTGCGCCGCACGGCGGCCGGGTTTGCCCTGGCCTCGCCGCTGCCGCCACTGGTCGTCGAGAAGTAATAGCCGCAATTGCCGCTGTTGTTCCATATCTTGATCAGCAGGTGGTTCTCGCCCTTGCGAAGCTCCAGAACGCAATTATTCTGGTCCGCTCCCATGCCGCGATTGACCTTCTCCGAGATCACCTTCTTGCCGTTGCACCAGACAGCCAAGCCGTCGTCGCTGCCGTACCAGGTCGGCAGCTTCATGTCGCTCGATGCAACGATCTTGCGGTAGAAGTAGATCGCCGCGTCGCCCGGGCACTGCCGGTCGTGGCCCTGTCCGTCGGCATCCTGGATGAGCTTCCAGCGAAGTTGGCCGTAGTCCTTGCCCAGGTCGATCTCCGTCTCCGGCGGGAAGGCGGTATCGAACGAGTTCTTGCCGTTGGCCTTGAACGGGCCGATCTCGTAAAATGGGCCTAACTGCGCACCGCCACCGGACTTGGTAGCATTCTTGCCGGCTTCGGCAGCCTCCTGCGCCGACAGGGCCTCGCGAGAAACGCGGAGGGTTTCCTGCCAGGTGTTCTTCCGCTGATAGTACGCCGGATCCCCGGCCAGACCCACGGAAACACAGGCCGCCAAAACGCAAAGTGCAGCCACTATCTTCGTCGTGCAAGTCATGAGAAGCCTTCTTTCCAAAGTTGCTCGGATACCGCCGGGGGGCGCGGCACCCAACACGGCCGACACTGTCCAATATCATTTAACCATCCCCGGCCGGGAATAGGCCGTTTTTCCCAACTTTCCCCAGCCCCGAAAAGAAAGTTCTGGCTCTTACGTCTTAGGGCGGCGGGCCAGCCACGGCGCGCGCTGGGCAACGCGCCGCGCAGGACTCCAAACAACTGCCAAAAACTGCCAAACTCCCTCCAAACCACTTCCAAACTCCCCCCAAACCAGTGCCAAACTCCCCCCAAAGCACTCCCAATGAGCGCAATAACCACACCCAGCGTGTGTTATGGACTACTACCAAGGGTCCCAAAAGGGCTCGAAACCCCCTCCGAAACGCATGGCCGTACCACCAAAACCACTCGTGCTCGCTCGGCCAGCACTCCAAAACACATCGCGGCGCTATCGGCCGGCATCCCAAACACCCTCATGCGCGCTCGGCCGACACTCCAAAACACATCGCGGCGCTATCGAAACACCTTCCCCTCGACGGAGAGGTCAGCCCGCAGGGCCGGCCCTAGCGGACCCCTAGCGGGGGTGAGGGTGTTGCCTGATCGCCCCCCAAGCCCGCCCGCGGCACCGCGCCGCCAAGGACCGAATCTGCATGGTGTCGGCGGAGTCCTGGTGTGGCCGACCAATTTCCTGGTCGGACAGGTCGGGACAGGAGTTTGACAGGAATCCCGGCCTCGCTTATCATCATCTCGCCGGAAGCACGGGCGACAGGGGCACCCATCTTACGCTGCCGCGAGTGGCGACGAGCGCCCATCACAAAGGATGACTACTATCGCATCCGAAGTCTGCCCGCTGACCTCCTACCGCCGGTGGACAGGGTTGCCAGGTTCGCATAATGGAAAACTATCGACGGCGCATTCGCATCCGAAGTGCAACGGTAAGTACAAAAAGGAGGACATCGGCGTCGGCCCCGGCCCCACCCGCGACGGGGAAGTTCCGCGCAGTCCGAAACCCGCCAGCGGTGGTTAAACGCAATGACATGATCGCCTGGCCGGCCCACATGCCCCGGCCGGGATATGGCAACACAGGTCAATACTACAACAGGAGCCGGACTTCTGGGTGTTCGCCGACATGGCGCCGTTCATCGGCAAGATCAGTTCGGCCGACAACCGCTTGCTGGGAATCTGCGCGAAGGGCGGCGCCGCAAAGCTGACGGGACTGACGGTCTGGGAGCTTCGCTCGGCCTGGGAGTAGGAACTGTGGGATGTACGTGTTTGGCAATCTTGTTTGCAGCGCGCTTTGAGTCGGCTTTAGCCTAAAGGCCCTCACCAACTGGTAGTCTGCAGGGAGCAAGTGTGAAGAATGATACGTTTCTTGGTTTGTGCGCTGGCGCCTGCCTGCTGGCCCTGTCGGCGCGGGGGCTGTTCATCCTCGGGCTGCTTGCGGCCGCCGCCGCGCCGGCCTGGTGCCAATCACCAGCTAAGGACGCGGTCGATGTCCGCGTGGACTGGCCGAGCTTCATGGCGCGTCAGGATGCGGTCTGGGAGGCGCTGCCTGCGCGGTTCGACGACGGCGCGTTTCTCGGCAACGGCCTGATGGGCGCCACGATCTACCGCGACGGCGAGAACCGTTTCCGCTGGGAAATGGGGCGAGCGGACGTGACGGAACATCGCCGCGACAACGCACGCCTTCCCATCGGCGGGCTGGTGCTGACGACGGCCGGCAAAATACTGGGCGGCACGCTGCGGCTCGACCTATGGAACGCCGAAGTGCGCGGCGAGATCAAGACCGACAAGGGGGCAATCAACTTCCGCAGTTTCATCCACACCGACGAGATGGCGCTCCTGACGGACATCGAAGCCACGGGCGGCGAGACGGGCGCGAAGCTCGCGTGGGAGGCCGAGCCCGCCGTTGACCGTGCGAACAAGTATCCCGCGGACCAGGCCAACCCCGCGCCGCGCATGGAGACCCTTGACGGCGTCGCGCTGTGCGAGCAGGCGCGTTTCGCCGGCGGCGCGTTTGCCACGGCGTACGCCGAGGCGCCGACGGCCAAGGGTCGGCGGGTCGTGCTCAGCATCGCCGACACGTTCCCCGGCAACTCCGCCGCCGCGGAAGCGGTCGCCGCGGTGAAGAAGAACATTGCGGCCGACTTTGCCGGCCTGCTCGGCACCCACCGAGCCTGGTGGCATGCATTCTACCCGAAGAGCTTCGTCTCGATCCCCGACCCCAGGTTGGAGAGTTTTTACTGGATCCAGTTCTACAAGCTGGCCAGCGCCTCGCGTCCCAATCACTTGCCGGTGGACCTCCTTGGGCCATGGTACCGCTCGACCGGCTGGCCGCGAATCTGGTGGAACCTCAATATCGAGATACTCTACCTGCCGGTCTACACCGGCAACCATCTCGAGCTTGGCGAGTCGTTCACCAATTTCCTCGACCGCAAGCGAGCCAACTTCTTCCGCAACGCCAAGGAGATATGGAAGTTCGACGACTGCGCCACGGTCCCGCACACCACCGACTACGAAGGCCTGCGCGGCGACGGCACGTGTGCGCCCGCCGGCTACATCAACCCTGGCGACTTCACCTGGGCGCTGCACAACTACTATCTGCACTACAGATACTCGATGGACGAGAGCATTGTCACCGACCAGAAGGCGCACGCCTTCTATCCGCTCCTGCGCGGCAGCATCAACCTCTACCTCAAGCTGCTCGCCAAGGGCGACGATGGCAAGCTCCACCTGCCCGTGCTGCACTCGCCGGAGTATGGCAATGACGCTGACAACAACTACAACCTCGCGCTGCTGCGATGGGGGTGCCAGACGCTGATCGACCTGAACCGGCGCTACAAGCTCGACGATCCGCTCGCCCCCACGTGGCAGAGCACTCTCGACGACCTTGTCGCTTATCCGGTAGATGAGAACGGCCTGCGAATCGGGGCCAAACTTCCGTTTGCCAGATCCCACCGGCACTGGTCGCACATGCTCATGATCCATCCGCTGCATATCATGACCGAGGACCAGAGCGAGAACCGCGACCTTATCGCCCGGTCCATCAAGCACTGGCTTACCGTCGATAACAGCCGCGAGGTTTACGGCTGGTCGCGAGCTACCGCCGCGTCTCTATATGCGACTCTGGGCGACGGCGACAACGCCATCGACCAAATCCACCGGCACATGGCCGATGGTCGCTTCGTGCGCCCCAACACCCAATACATCGAAGGCGACCCGGTCATTGAGTGCTCGATCGTGCTGGGCCGATCACTCCAGGACATGCTCCTGCAAAGCTGGGGCAACAAGATCAACGTATTCCCGGCCGTGCCGAAGGCGTGGGATACCGCCGTCTTCCACGACCTGCGAGCCGAAGGGGCGTTCCTGGTCAGTGCCCGGCGCAAAGCCGGCAAGACCCTATGGGTGCGTGTCAAGAGCCTCGCCGGCGAGCCCTGCCGTATCAAGCCGGGCATCGAGGGCGAACTGAAGGCCGTCTCTTCCGGAACCCCCGTCCGGCTCAAGCCGCTGGGCGACGGGGTGTATGAGTTGGGGTTGGCTAAAGGCCAGGAGGCGCTGCTATACGCGGGCAGTACGGCCCCCGAGCCAGCCATCGCGCCGGTGCCAGCCGATCCGGCCGCCTGCAACGACTGGGGCGTCAAGGAGAGCCGCGGCAAGACGCGCTGAGCGGACGGCAACGAGCGGCCCTGTTCACAAGAGTCCCTGAGCGCCCCTGTGTACTCATCCGTTTGGCCCGCCTCAGCGCGCCCGGGCCGCGCCGTTTGCGGCGATCTGGGCGAAGTGGCTCAGGACGGATTCGGCCTGGGGGGCTTCCTCGATGGCGGCGAGGATGGATTCGGGGCTCCACAAACAACGCTTGACGCCAACTCAGGCTGGCGGTATACTGTTTTCAGCTTGTGACTTACAGGCCGCGGCTGCGGCTGCGGCTGCGGATCGCCCCCAAATCCGTCAACGTGCCTGTCGGCAGATAGATCAGTGCCATGCACCGACCTATATCCTGTATCCGCCAAGCACAGCGAGTCCATTTTCGGACCAGAAAGGCAACAAGGCCAACGGCCCCGGACATCCGGCAACGTCAAGGTTATCGACTATGCCCCGCCGCCTCAAACGCAAACGCAACCCCAAC
>CAZSBS010000287.1:0-5693 GCA_964605095.1 uncultured Planctomycetaceae bacterium
GCCGGAACCTTGCTGTCCGTGTTGTAACACCGGAAATCGCCCCAGCCGATGTCGAAGTCAGCCCCGCCGGATATGACGTAGCCCTCGCGGTAGCTATCGGTGCCGGGCACGAGGCCCCTTTCGCGGCTGCCGGCGTAGTTGCCGATAAGCTCGCCAAACCACATGCCCCGGACCTTGTCGAGGTAGACGTCGGCGGAGATCTGCTGCTCTGCCGCGGCCGGGCACGCCGCCGGCAGCACCGCCGCCATCGCGGCCACGCACGCGATAGCCACTCGACTCCAGTCGTGTCGGGTCACTTTAAGGGCCTCCTCCAGCGAGTTATTATACAGCAAGGTGGGCAAATCGTCAAACGGGTAGGGGCTGGTTGGTCGGGTGGGGCTGGTCGTGCGGACAAGAAGAAAAGGGTCGGACACCTATCCTGGCCGCAACGGATCGGCCAGAAAGGGCGCCCGACCCCTTCCTTGTCTACTTTTCGTTCCCGATTCGCTACGCGCGGTGGGCGCTTCCGGCCATGGCCATGGCGCCGGCCCGGTTGCCGGACGGCGTCTCGGCAGGGGCGTTGGCTGTGCCGGCCGCGACGGGCGCCGCGGAGGCGACGAGACTCATTTTCATCTTCCAGCCGTGCTTGCTCTGGCCGTAGTAATGCGGCAGGATTCGCACCTTCTTGAAGCCCGCCTTTTCGTAAAGGGCGATGGCTGCCTTGTTGCTGTCCTCTACCTCCAGGCCGCAGGCCGAGACGTTATCTCGCCTCAGCACGTCCAGGCATTCCAGCAGCAGCGTCCTTCCGATGCCCTTGCCGCGGAACTCCGGCTCGACGGCGATGCTGTAGAGCCGGCCCGAGGTTCCGCTTCGGGTCTTTCGCCTCAGCAGCACGGCCGCGGCAACGATTATGCCGTCGTGGCGGACGATGTGCGTGGTGGCACGCGGGCAGTTTAGCAGGTAGCGGAACTGCCGGCGTCCGAGGGCGACATAGTCGTCGAAGGTTCGGGTTTCGAGCCCGACAAGCGCGTCGATATCCGATGGCGAGGCCTGCTCGAAGGTGTCGCTGTGGGCCTCGGCGGATTGCAGGTCGGCCGGGGCGAAGAGGTCCTGCCCATCGGCCAACCATGCGGCGGGCAGGCTGACGGGGACCAGTTGCTTTCGTATCGGCCGGGCCGCCCACTTGTTGAGCCGAAAGGCCGGGTGATAGCTCGTCTTGGTGTAGGCCAGCGACGGGATTTCCCAGTCATCGCCGGCATTTGTCCAGCGGCTCTGGGACCAGAACTGGCGGCAGAACTCGGCGTAGATGAACTGGGCGCTGCCGGCGTACTCGCGATCGGCCTTTTCGATGAGGATGTTGCACATGTCCGGCCCGATCATCTCGCCGAACGTGAACCCGATGATGGTCTGGTCGTCGTAGAGGACCATTCCACGCAGGCCGATCTGCTTGGCGAAGCTGATGGCGTCGGCGGTGGCGGATTCCTCAGCCAGACGCTTCATCCGCGTTACTGGCGAGAATCCGCAGGCGGAGTCCTCGTGCTGGTAGTGCCAGCGCCGCAGAACCTCCAGGCACGGCTTGACGTGCTGGGGGCCGAACTCTTCGGTTCGCGGGTTGTATCGCCTTATGAACCGGTTTCGGGCCTGGCGCTTGGAGGCCAGGTCGCTGCCGTCCAGCTCGATCATGCGGCGGGTCTCGTAGATGTAGTCGCCGCTCATCGGCTGGGCTGAGAAGCCCGACGGAAACCGCGCGAGCTGCTCGTCGCTGATGTACTCGAAGCACGTGGCGTCCACCGGCAGGCCGATGTGGTCATTGTAGTCGTCGCAGATCTCGACGGCCGCCCGAATGGCCTTCTCGTAGTTGCCCAGGCCCACTGGCGGCTGAAACAGAGTCATGCCCGTCGGCCCGTTGGCGAACAGGCACAGGCAATCGGAGATAACGCGCCAACCGAGGCGGGCGGCGTCTCGCCAGATGAAACTGCTGGCGAAGCCGTAGTCAGAGAGCCGAGCCTTACAGGTGCTGTAGAATTGATCGAAGAGGGGTTTGTGTGCCAGTTCCGGCCGTGTTAACCCATAACACGCAGGAGAGTCGTCATCGTCCATACAGATGTTGCAGCCTCATCAGAGCCGCCGCTGCGCCCGTCCGTGGTTAGGGCTTTGCCATGTTGGTTGCCCGTTGGTAACTCGGCATTCGAACGCAACTCGTCGCTTCGCGCGCATTTTATCATTCTGGTGGAATTGCAAACGGATATTCGCCTCAAATTGCAAAAAAAATTACCCCCTTCGGCGGGCAAAAGCCCGAGCTATTGGGCCTGTCTACCAGCCTACCCCCCGGCGGCAGGGGGTGGTGAAAGTTCCCCACCAGTCCTCGCAGGGCTGTTCCAGGTTTCGGAACCGCCCTTGCGAGGCACGATGAGGCACTCGGAAAATGGCGAAAGAAGCTCCACGACTTCAGCTTGCGTGGCGGGCTTGCCGTTTTGCCACTCCAACACTGTTGAACCAACATGCCAATACGCTATCATGCTGGAGGCGGGCGCTTCGGCGCCGCGCCGCGGTTTTAACCATTGCAACCATTGCAGGAGTTTTTTGCATGCGGCGGGCGCTTCGGCGCCGCGCCCCAACGTACAACCCGTGCAGGAGTTTTCACATGCCAAAGGCCAGGATGCTTGATGCCGGCGCGGCAGCCCAGCCGCGACGGACGGTTACCTTCGGAGTCTGCGCCACGTGCGATCCGCGTATCGACGCCGCCAGCCGGCAGCGTTCGGCCAACATTGCCTCCCTGGTGGCCGAGCACGTCGCCGGAGCGGTGCGCATGCCGGATGGCACACCCGTCGAGGTTGTCTGGTCGCCGGTGCTCATCGACGGCGAGAAGCAGGCGGACATCGTGGCGGCCCAGTTCCGCGCCGCCGGCGTCGACGCCATAATCTGCACGCCGGACACCTGGGCTTTTCCGCAACTGACGCTCATCAGCCTGCTAAGCCAGCTTCCGCCGGACATCCCGGTGAACATCACCTGTGGCAACAGCGGGCCCAAGCCCGGCGTCGTCTATGCCCACGCCGTCAACGGCGCCCTGGCACAGATGGGCAAGCTGGTGGCCCTGAACGTCGGCTCCTGGCCGGATGAGGGGCTAAAGCCGAAAATGTCGCCCGCCACGGCCGAGGCGCTGGTCGATTGGTGCTACGCCGCCCTGGCCCGCGCCGCTCTCAAGGGGCGACGCGTGGTCATCTTCGGCCACGATTCGATGGGCATGGAGACCGCGCTTGCCCACGTCATCGCCACCCGCCGGGCCTTTGGCCTGGAGATCACCCGCCTGGACATGAAGCTCCTTGCCGACATGATCGCCAAGGGCGCCTACGACAAGGCCGAGCTGGCCGAGATGCGCTCGTGGGTGGACAAGATGGTCGGAAAGAGGCTCCAGCTTCGCGGCCAGGCCGACAGCGAGAAGTTCAACATGTCGCTGGCGATGTACCTGGTGGTTCGCGACATCATGGCCGACCTGGGCGCCGTCGGCGGGGGCTTCATGAGCCAGCTCGAGTGGGGCTCCGACCGCCGCGGCACGCCGCTGCCGGTGGCCGACGCCATGGAGAGCCTCTTCAACTCGACCTTCGACCACCGCGGGCCAAAGCCCCCCTTGCCGTATGCCACCGAGGCTGACATGCAGGGACTGCTGACGATGCTGGTGATGACCTGGCTGTCCGGTGGAAACCCGCCGCTGTTCATGGACTTCCGGAAAGTCTGGGAGCCATGGGAGATTCAGGCACTTGCCAAAAAGCTTAAGGTCAAGTTCACCGGCAAAGAGCTTTGGGCCTCTCGCGGGTTCGTCGACGGCGACAACAGCGGCTCGGCAAGCTTCGACTGGGCAGCCAAACCGGGCGCCGGGGCCGCTGCCTGCATGAAGGGCGTCGCCATGCCCCTGGCCGATGAGTTCTACTTCCCCGGCGGCGGCAACAGCGTGATGTTCACCACCCCGGGCGGCATCGAAGGGCTCGCCGCGAGAATGGCCTACTATGCCCCCGGCGACCGCTTCAGCATGGTCTGGGACCAGGCCGTCACCACGTCCCTGCCGGCCAAGCTAGCCAACGCGGTGGCCCACACCTCCACCTGGAGCTGGCCTCACACCTTCGTGGTGCCTAAGTACGCCGTCATGGCCGAGTACAAGCAGTACGCCCCAGCCAACCATTTCCACATGACCTGGGACCTCCGGGTTTCCCGGCTGCAACATTGGATGGACCTGACCGGCGTGCTGTCCGTCGCTCCGTGGTCCCAGCGACCGACCTTCATTCCCGGCACCGACCGCCCTACCCCGCTTGTGAACCTGATCAGCGGGAAATAGGAAGAAGAAAAAGAAGAAGCTATTTAACGCAGAGCTCGCGGAGAACGCTGAGGGGAGAGTGGAAGAGAAGAACGCGGCAGGCAGTGAGAAGAGAGGCCTTAGAAGCCCAGGGATAGCAATCCCTGGGTGATCCCTGGGTTCGGGAGCATCCGCGGAGAACATAGGCCATGAAACGCACTCGAAGCATTCTGGCGATGGGTATGTGGGCATTTGCGGTCGCTATGGCGGCCGGCGCCCCTCCGGCGGCGCCTGCCGCTGCGCCTGCCACAAACCCCACCACACAACCTGCCGCCGGCGAGCCGACGACCCAGCCGGTCAAGGCGAAGCTCGGACCCGTGCTCACCCAGCGGTGGCGGTGGTACAAGACGGTGTGGGCTGGCCGGGACATCACCAGCCAGTCCAACGCCGACGCGGCGCTCGTCGACGCCATCCTAAAGGCTGACCCTGCCGAAGTGGCGACCCTCCGCGACGCGATGGTCGCCGAGTACGACCGAATGGCGGCCGGGAAAAAACCCGACGACTTCCAACTGGGCCGGCTGGCGGCCAGGCTGGTCGTCGCCTGGACGCGGAGCCCGACCGGTAAGGACGTCTCATCGCCCCAGATGGCCATCAACCGCGCACTGGGCTGCCGGGAAATCTGCCGCTGGGGCACGATCACCCTGAAGCACCTCGGCGGCAACCTCACGCCCAACACGCTGAACAAGTACCGCGGCTTCGTGCCCGGCACGGCCACCAGCGTTATGTCGCTGATGATCAGGACCCTGCCTGCGATCGACAAGCCCGGCGACGTGCGCGACGAACTCCTGCCGCTCCGCGAACCGCTGCGAGCCCTGGCCGCCGCGGCCGACACACGCCAGGCCGAGACGGAAAAACTCATCGACCAGTTCTACGAGGCGCTTGGCCCGCTGGACGTCTGCCAGGCCGATAAGGACGCCGTCCGAAAAGTCGTCGAAGCCTTCCCCGCCGCCTACAACGCCCGCGACACCAAGGCCTTCCAGGCCCTCTGGCCGGCAGGGCACAAAGCCGTCTCGGCCCTGGCGACCCTTTCCCTCGAAGCGACGATCGAGCCGGACTTCTGGACCATCACGCGCTGGCAGTGCGTCTACATCATCGTTCAGAAGGACCAGGCCGAGGCCTACGTCATTTCGCTGTACCGCTGCAAGGACGGCAAGGACCAGCCCGTCAAGCTCCAGGGCTTCCCGGCCCGCAAGGATCCAAAAGAGGGGTGGAAGCTGGACTGATTGCTGTGAAAGCAAGGCTCTGGCCCGCGAGCTCAGCGTGTCGGTTATCCTGGCCGCCCAGCTCAACCGTGGCCCGACGGACCGGCCAAGCCAGCGCCCGCGAATGAGCGACCTCCGCGAGTCCGGCTCGATCGAGCAGGACG
>CAZSBS010000288.1:0-5672 GCA_964605095.1 uncultured Planctomycetaceae bacterium
CGGCCAGGCGCGAATCGGAATGGGCAGGGAGAATCACGTTCACCTCCACGCCTCTACTGTTCAGCCGGGGGGCAAGCCTCCTGAGGAACTGGCGCGACCCCAACGCGTCAGCCACTACCCGGCAGGTCACGCCGCGCGCCGCCGCCCGTTCCAGGGCCGCGACCACGCTGCGTCCCACCTCGTCGTCAGCGATGATGTAGAACACCAGGTGCACATGGTCCTGCGCTGCGTCAATGTCGCGTAGCAGCCACTCAAGCGTTTGCTCGTGTTGGATTGAGAACTCCACCGCATTGCCCCCGTTGGGCGGCAGGGCGCCGCACGCTTCAGCGGCCCGAGCGATGGCCCCGAGCTGACGTCCCAGTTGCGCCTTCTCCTGGCGCCGCTCAATCTGCGCAAACCGGTCTGCCGCCGTGGACCCGGCCAATGCCTGGCGGTAACGCACGACCCGCCGCCGGCCCAAGGGGTTCGCGGCAAACATCAGGAAGAGCACCGTCTCCACCTACGGAACGGCAAACATCACCGCCAGCCAGCCCAACGCCTTGGTCGGACTGTAACGATGCGCCAGCACGGGAATCAGGATCAAGCTGATCACCCAGCCGCTAATGGGAATTGCATACCACCACTGCATGGTCATGAGTCTACTCCATCGGCGTATCATGGACAATCGGCCGTCATCTGCCCGAAGCCCGCCCAGAAGGGCTTCTGGGGGGAGCATGTGCGTGGTGACGCTTCTGGGATCACAACCCCCGTAGTCCAGGAAGGAACAGCCTATTCTGGGCGGGACAGCAAGAGGTGTTCGCCTGGTGATGAATACCAGTACGAAGATGGCGTTTCGGTGCAAAATCACAGGCGAGATCCTGATCTGGGCCGGTCAGGTCGCCTGCGGCTGCACTCGCTGGCGCAGATATGTCACCCCCTCTTTGCCTCGCGGGAGACAGGCGCGGCGGACAGCGTGAAGAGCACGACCTCCTCGCCGGTTGCGGTGCTGATGTCGTGGTGCAGGCTCACGACCTTTGTCCCGGTGATGCCCTGAACCATTTCCTCCAAGGACCGTCTCGCCGTTTCCATCAACTGCGTCCGCACCTGCTTGAGCAGGCCCCGGCCCGTCTCGGCCGGGAGCGTCTTGACCAGTTGCTGTTCGGCCGCCGTCAGTACGCCGCGGAGGCGCACCACGAGAAGATCGCCGATCAGGTGGGCGTGGATGTCCTTGGGGCCACGGCCCATGTACTCCTGTTCGAACCGGCTGATCCCTTCGCAGATACCGGCTTCGATCTCGCCTTGTGTCTTCATAACGGTCTCGAATGTGCCCAAGGGCGCAAGCCAAATGCTGGCCAGGCAACAGCTTACACGGGCCGGCAACGCGGCAATCATCGGCCCACCGACACCAACTGTTTATCGTACCGGGCGCGAGGAACCGTTTCAAGAATTCGCTTGCTTTCCTCGCCCGGGGCGCTCATAGTAGTTTCGGTAGACGGAGTTGGTCGCGGTATTGGAGATCGGCTCCGAGTCGGACGACTAGATGAAGGGCA
The DNA here is from genome assembly GCA_964605095.1 of uncultured Planctomycetaceae bacterium. Classification (GTDB taxonomy): domain Bacteria; phylum Planctomycetota; class Phycisphaerae; order SM23-33; family SM23-33; genus JAUWQU01. The sequence goes on from CAZSBS010000288.1 coordinate 1,530, forward strand.
GCCCGGCCGTGCCGGGAGGCCCGTTGACGAGTAAGCCGACGTGGTTGAATACCCAAGGGTGTCCAATCACGTCGGCTTCTTTTGTTTCCGGCGTGCCGAGCCAGCCGCGACGGCCGTGAAGGCAGAAGGATCGCACATGGACAACGAGATGGCACCTGTGCAGTACGAGGCCCCAAACAGGAACGTCATGGTTAACGGCTGGCAGGAAGGCAACCAGAACGTTCCAGGCTTCGTCACGGTCATGGACCAGACGACCGGCACGAAGTGTGCGAACAAACAAGGCCAGTCGCTGGTCGATGCAACGGCCGAGGATCCGGCGCGGCCGGCCGGGGACTGGCAGGTTGAGCGCAAGCTGCTGGAGGCGACGGACCGAGAGCGGAACCGTATCGGGCGCGACCTGCACGACAGCGTCCAGGGGAACCTGGCCGGAATCAGCATGATGCTCGAAGGGATGAAGCAGCGCCTCGCCAGCAGTCATGTCGGCTATGAACACTTGACAGCGGACATCGACAGTATCTGCCATGTTGTCCGAGAGACCATCCGCCAGACGCGCGGCATAGCCATGGGCCTGTGCCCGATGGACTTGGCGGTCGATGGCTTGGCGAGGGCCTTCAGTCTGCTGGCTTCCACGACCACCAGCCTGTTCGGCATCGCTTGCCAGTTCCGCTGCGAGAAGCCCGTCCGCCTTGAAAACGAAGCTGTCGCCACACAGCTCTACTATATCGCCCATGAGGCGGTGAACAACGCGTGCAAGCACGCCAAGGCCAGGAGCATTCTCATCACAATCGAAAGCAGCCGGGAGTGCCTGACGCTGACCGTCGAGGATGACGGGTGCGGCCTGCCGGAGAAGCCGGCACCAGTTGAGGGCATGGGCCTTGGAACCATGCACTACCGCGCCAAGCTCATTGGGGCGAGGCTCGGGATGCGTCGGGGAGGGCAGCACGGCGCGACTGTCGAGTGCGTCATCCCCGCGGTTAGCGTGGCGACGGAACGCCCGCTCGCCGTCGCTGGGCACTCCCGCGAGTGCGATGCCAGATCCGAAACACAACTGCGACAATGAAGCAGTTGCGTCCGCTCTGGCGCCTATAATTCAAACTAGAGCCGGGCGGGGGTCGGCTCTGAGTCGGATGACTAGATGAAGGGCAGGCCCTTGGGGCAGGCCCGTTGACGAGTAAGCCGACGTGGTTCAACGCCTTCCGGGTGTTAGGCCACGTCGGCTCTTTTTGTGTTCGGCGGTCTGGGACAGGCGCCCAGATCAGCCGGTGACGGCAGCCAGGAAGCTGGCATCGAAAGGAAGTATCCAATGAAGCTGGCGATCAAGATCGGAAAACGACCTGATGGGGATTACCGGGCCTGTTGCCCCTCTCTGCCCGGATGCTCCGTCTGTGGCCAGACAAAAGAGGACGCTCACGCGCGAATCCAACTGGCGGTGCAGGGGTATCTGGCCAGTTTGGACGTATGCCTGCCGCGGGAACTGAGCACGGCGCTGACGATGGAAGTGGCCTGAGGGTCGCGCAACAGCTTTTCGGCCCGCTTTGCAGGCAATAGGAGCATGACCAATGGACGCTCACAACATAACATCGCAAGCTCCACCCGTGACTCATGGCAGGACTGGGCTTGAGGAGAGCCGGCATGGAGGTTGGGACGACCTGGCCCGGTGGGTGGCCCAAATGGATGCCACCCAAAGGCAGGTCTATGCGGCCCGCGTCCAAGATCGGCTTCGGGTTCTTGCCACGATTCTGAAACTCGTCGTGAACGCCAAACGCGAAGGCAGACTGTGCTATGGCCATGATGGGAGTGTGGTCCTTGGCCGCGACTTGTCCAATGGCGGCGTTTCCACTCCTGGGAAAGGGTCATCGAAGGCGGCAACCACCCCGTCGATCGGCCAGGATGCGTGACCGTGACGTCCTGCAACGCGCGGTTGCCCCGCGAGACGCATATAATCAACTGAATTGGCTCTGGCACCCATAGCTGTCCGCGGAAGGTCTGCGGCGGTGCTACTGTGCCAGGCTTCGCGGCAGAACGCATGATAGCCAAGATGGTATGCCGCGTTCTCGGTCTTGGGTGTATAGAGGAGAATGAAACTATGCCGATGGGCAAGCACGATGTAGAAAGCGAAGGATCCAAGCCACGGGATCACGAGCACCTACGTCCACACCCCAAGTGGCGCCCACACCGCGATTGGCGAGTCTGGCTGGCCGTGCTGCTGATGCTCGCCCTTATGGGTGTCTATGTGATGACGATGGACCTTTCCCGCAGACCGGGCAGTCCCCCTACTCAACCAATGCCGGCGGTCGCGCCTTAGGATCAAGTCGCAGAAACCTACAGGAACACAACTATGTCAACCGACAAAATGGGACACGACCTTAAAGCGAACACCGCCGGGCTGGAGACATTCAACGCCGCCGGTCCACTATCAGCCGGGCTGCTTCACAAGATCGATGCCTATTGGCGTGCCGCGAACTATCTATCCGTCGGCCAGATATACCTCTACGACAATCCGTTGCTCCGGGAGCCGCTGAAGTTGGAGCACGTCAAGCCCCTGGTGGTCGGGCACTGGGGCACGACGCCTGGCCAGAACTTCATCTACGTGCATCTGAACCGGGGCATCAAGAAGTATGATCTGGATATGTTCTACATCGCCGGTCCCGGACATGGCGGCCCGGCGCTCGTGGCCAATACCTACCTCGAAGGCAGCTACAGCGAGATTTATCCGAACATCAGCCAGGACGAGGCTGGGCTGAAAAAGCTGTTCACACAATTCTCGTTCCCCGGCGGGATTTCCAGCCACGTTGCGCCGACAACGCCGGGGTCGATTCATGAGGGCGGCGAGTTGGGATACTCGCTGAGCCATGCCTTCGGGGCCGCGTTCGACAATCCCGATCTGGTCGTCGCCTGTATCATCGGCGACGGCGAGGCGGAAACCGGCCCCTTGGCGACCGCATGGCAATCCACCAAGTTCCTGAACCCGATCACAGACGGGGCCGTGCTGCCGATCCTGCACCTCAACGGCTACAAGATCAGCAACCCGACCGTCCTGGCTCGCGTCGAGCACGAGGAACTGGAGCAGTTCTTCCGGGGTTGCGGCTGGACGCCTTACTTTGTGGAAGGCGATGAGCCGGAGAAGATGCATCAACTCATGGCCGCCGCCCTGGAAGGGGCCATCGAGGATATCCGACGAATCCAAGGCGATGCACGGACCAAGAACGACACCACTCGGCCGCGCTGGCCCATGATCGTCCTGAGGTCACCCAAGGGCTGGACGGGACCGAAAGTCGTCGATGGCCTACAAGTTGAGGGCACGTTCCGAGCGCACCAGGTGCCACTTCTGGTTGATCCCGAACATCCGGATCATGTCAAGCAGCTTGAAAGCTGGATGAAAAGCTACAAGGCCGAGGAGTTGTTCGACAAGAATGGTCGCCTCCTACCGGAACTGGCTGAGCTTGCACCTAAGGGCGACCGGAGGATGGGTGCCAATCCCCACGCCAACGGCGGCGTTTTGCTGCGCGACCTGCGGATGCCGGACTTCCGCGCCCACGCGGTGAAGGTGCCTTCCCCCGGCGCCGTGGACGGCCAAGACACGCTCGTGCTGGGCAAGTTCCTGCGCGACGTGGCCAAACGGAATCAGGATCAACACAATTTCCGGATCTTCGGTCCCGATGAGACGCTCTCGAATCTCCTGGGCGCGGTCTTTGAGGTCACCAACCGTCAGTGGGACGCCCGAGCAGTTCAGAATGATGAATTCCTCGCGCCAGCCGGGCGGGTGCTGGACTCGATGCTCAGTGAGCACCAGTGCGAGGGTTGGCTGGAGGGTTACCTGCTCACCGGGCGGCACGGGCTGTTCAACAGCTACGAAGCCTTCATTCGCATCGTCGACTCGATGTTCAGCCAGCATGCCAAGTGGCTGAAGGTGACGTTGGAACTGCCCTGGCGCCGTAAGATCGCGTCGCTGAACTACCTGCTGGCCTCCCACGTCTGGCAGCAGGATCACAATGGCTTTACGCACCAGGATCCCGGCTTCCTTGACCACGTCATCAACAAGAAGGCCGATATCGTGCGCGTGTATCTTCCGCCCGATGCCAACTGCCTGTTGTCGGTCTTCGATCACTGCCTGCGCAGCCGGCACTATGTGAACGTGGTGGT
>CAZSBS010000289.1:0-5608 GCA_964605095.1 uncultured Planctomycetaceae bacterium
TTTGGAGCCCTTTTGAGACCCTTGGGAGCAGTCCATAACACACGTTGGGTGTGGTATTGCGCTCATTTGGAGGGGTTTGGAATCCTGTACGCCTTTTCCACTGGCCAAAAGTGGATCAAAGGTGTACAAGCGAGGGCAGTCTCGCCAAATCAGGAAAGGACACAGCCATGAAAACACGATCCTCGATCATCCGATGTGCATCCTGTGCTGTCAGCCGGCGCGACTTCCTTGCGGCGGGCTGTGCGGCCTGTGCGGGTGTGGCGTCGGTTCTGGCCCGGCCGAGCCGCCTTATGGGGGCCGACGAGTCCCGCAAGCTTCGCATCCGCATCATATACTCGCTTCACGCGCCCGTGCAGAACGGGCCTGACTGGCCCAACAAGGGCTTCGACTTCAACGGACCCATGGAGAGCATCACCGCCGCCCTGGCCAAGCAGTGCCCCCAGTTCGAGTTCGTTACGTCGATGGCTACCGGCGCCGGCCAAGCCAGGAAGATAGTTGCCGATGACAAGTCCGCGGGCATCGACGGCTGCGTTGTCTACCAGATGAACTGCTGGAACCAAGTCGTCCAGACGGTTGCGGGCACGGGCAAGCCAGTGCTCTACGCGGACTTCCAATTCGGCGGCAGCGGCGGGTTCCTGGTCTACAACGCGGGCTTCCTGCGGGCAAAGGCCGCCAATGTGGGCTTCGTGGCGTCGTCGAGGATGGACGACCTTGTCGCGGCCGTGAAGTGCTTCGCGGTCGTCGCTGGGGGCAAGTCGCCGGCTGAGTTCGTAGCCGCCGTCTCCGCCGCTCGCGCCGCGGCCACGCCCAAGCCGGGCGACCTGGCCTGCAAGAGCGACGACCTGAAGACCATCTCCCCCGAGGACTGCCTGGCTCGAATGAAGCAGTCCCGCATCCTTGCCGTCAGCGGCCAGAAGTCCGGCCAGGCCGAGCCGATTATGGGCATCCCCATGGAGAACGTGTCCTTCGCCGAGGTCAACGAGGCGTGGAAGTCCGCCGACAAGGATGAGTCCCGTAGCGTCGCGGACCGCTGGAAGAAGGCCGCCGCCAAGGTCCTGGGCGTGTCCGACGAAACGCTCGTAACCTCGGCTGCCATGTACCTTGGTATGAAGGCCGTGCTGAAAAAGCACTCCGCCAACGCGATCACGATCAACTGCCTCGGCGGTTTCTACGGCGGGCACATACACGCGTACCCGTGCCTGGGCTTCCACGAGCTCAACAACGAGGGGCTTATCGGCGGCTGCGAGTGCGACGTCCGCTCGACCGCCACGATGGTGACCGTAAACGCCCTGACGCAGGGCCGGCCGGGATACATCTCCGACCCCGTCATCGACACCGCCAAACGCCAGATCATTTACGCCCACTGCGTGGCGTCGAACAAAGCCTTCGGCCCGGCCGGGGCGGCCAACCCGTTCGAGATCCTCACCCACTCCGAGGACCGCCAGGGGGCGTCCGTCCGGTCGATCCTGCCGGTAGGGTACATGACCACGACGCTGGAAATTCTCCCCGGCCGCAAGGAGATACTCTTTCACCAGGCCAAGTCCGTCGACAACGACCCCGACGACCGCGCCTGCCGGACCAAGCTCTGCGGCGAGCCCATCGGCGACATCGAGAAGCTCTTCACGATGTGGGACCAGTGGGGCTGGCACCGCGTAACGTGCTACGGCGACCTGAAGAAGCCCATCTTTGCCCTTGCCGACGCCATGGGCTGGAAGATCGTCGAGGAGGCATAGCCTGCCATGTTTGAAGCCGTTGTGGGGTTTCTCATCCGGCGGCGCGTGGCGGTGCTCGCGGCTACCGCCCTGATTACGGTGGCTGCGGCTTGGCTGGCGGTGAGGATCCAATTCGACTTCTCGCCGCAGGCGGTGCTCGAGGGCGATGACGACCTCGTGCGGCGCTGCGAGCAGTACAAGGCCACGTTCGGCTCGTCCGACGCGGTCGTGCTGGTGGTGCTCGAGGCGACCGGCAAGGCCGACGCCCTGTCGGCCGAAGCGCTGACCTGGCAGATCCGGGCGGAACGAAGACTCGCCGGGCTGGCGATGGTGCGGCGAGTCGAGTCGCTTGTGGACCTTCAGATGCCGACGCTCTCGCTGAGCCCGCCGTGGGTCAAGCTCAGTCCGATAGTTACCACAATCCCCGCCGACGGCCAGGCCGAGGCGCGACTTCGCCAGGCCGTCGCGAAACTGCCGCTTATCGAAGGAGCTCTGGTCAGCCGCGACCGGCGCTTGGCGGCTATGGCGGTTCACCTGGACCCCGCCAGGCGGGACATCGACTCGCTCGCGGCCGCAGTCGGGCAGATCCGCAAGGCCCTGGCCGATCCGCCGGCGCTGGCGGGCTACGCCGTTCACCTGGCGGGCATTCCCGTGCTGCGCGTGGACATCGTCCAGAGCCTCCGGGCGGACCTGTTGTTACTGCTGCCGTTGTCGGCGGTGGGGTTCGTGGTTGTGCTGGCGGTCGTGTTCCGCCGACTGTCGGGCTGCCTGCTGCCGCTGCTGGCGGTGGGGGTGGGGCTGGCGTGGACCACGGCCGGCATCGTGCTGGCGGGTGAGTCGCTCAACATCATCAGCAACGTCCTGCCGGTGCTGCTGTTCGTTATCGGCATGGCCAATTGCGTTCACATCGTCAACCGGTACGCCCAGGACGCCGCCGTTGCGGGCGTGGACCGCCGCGCCGCCGCGAGAAGCACGATGACCCACATGGCCATGGCCTGCCTGCTGACGTCGGCGACGACGGCAATCGGCTTCGGCAGCCTGCTTGCGGCTCGCTCGACCGTGCTGAAGGTTCTCGGCTGGCAGGCGATGCTTGGAATGGCCATGCTCTACGTCAGTTCCGTGGTGCTGTTCTCGGCGATGCTCGGCTGGTTGCGCCCGCCGGCGACTTCGGGCCGGGCCGGGCAGCCCGGCCTGACCGCGCGGATGGTGGCGGCATCGGGGCATGCCATCGCGCGCCACCCCTGGCCGGCGCTGCTCGGGAGCCTGGCGCTTATCGCGGCATGCCTTCTGCTCGCGCGGAACACGGTCATCAACTCCTACATGACCGAGACGTACGACGAGAACAGCCCGACCATGCGGACTCTCCGCCTCGTCGAGAGCCGCTTGTCGGGCATTCTTCCGCTGGGCGTCAGCCTCCAGGCCGACAAGGCCGAAACGCTCCTGGAGCCCGAGACATTCCGCAAAGTCGCCGAGGTGCAGAAGTTCGCCGAGGGCAGCGATCAGGTTCTGATGTCCCGGTCTTATGTGGACCTGCACAGGCAGGTCCATGCGTTGCTGTCGGGCAAGGCCGGGCGGGACCTGCCCATGCCGCCTCCCGGGGAGCCCGGACGAAACCAGATCCGCCTGAGCGGTACGATCATCAGGGCCTTGGGCGCATCGTCGGGTTACGGTGCCTTCGTCAGCCCGGACGGGCGGCACGCGCGTATCCTGCTGCGGCTGCGCGACGCGGGGACGCGGCGGGAGCTGGAGCTTATCCGCGACCTCGAGGCCAAGCTTGCCGAGGCGTTCCCCGCCGGCGGCGGGATCGAGGCGAGGCTGACGGACGATGTGTACCTGCACGCCCGCGCGATGGACCGGTTCGTTCGCGACCTGCTTTGGTCGCTGGTGGGCGCCTCGGCCATTATCTTCGGCGTGATCGCGTTGTTGTTCTGGTCGGTGCGGCTGGGGATCGTCGCGATCCTCCCGAACCTTACGCCGCTGGTGATAACGCTCGGGTACATGGGCATTCGCGGTTACGAGATGAACGCGGGCAACGTGATCGTATTCGCCATCAGCCTGGGAATAGCGGTGGATGGGACAATCCACTTCCTGGCGCGTTTCCGGGAGGAGGTCAAGGCCCGCGGCGGGGCGGCACTGGCGATCTGGCGGTCGTACATTTCCACGGGGCGGGCGATCGTTCTGACCTGCGTGCTCATCGTGGCCGGACTCAGCGTGCTGCTGCTGTCGGAGTTCCTGCCCAGCCGGCGGTTCGCCGAGCTGACCGGCGTGACGATGCTCGGCGCGCTGGTCGGAGACCTGTTCCTCCTGCCGGCCTGCCTCATGCTGATCTGGAAGCGACGCGCCGGCTGATGGCAGGGCCAGGGGATATCCCCCACCAGCTCAACGGGGCTAGTGGGCGTCTAATCGTTCTCGTCGTTCTCGGCCTCGCGGAGCTTGGCGGCGTGGGCCAGCCGGTACTGCCTCGGCGATGTGCCCATCACCTTGCGGAAAGACCTGAAGAAGTGTTTCTCAGTGGTAAAGCCGACCTGTTCGGAGATGACCTTCACGCGAGTCCTCGTTGCCACGAGCAGTTCGCAGGCTCGCTCCAGCCGCTTTCGAACCAATTCTTCGCTGACACCTCTGTGCAGGTATGTCTGGAAGTGGCGTTCCAGCTTCCGCCGGGAGATGGCGGCGGCATCGGCGATATTGTCCACGCTCAGCGGCTCGGCGAAGTGTTCCCACATGTATCGCAGCGCCCTGGCCGTATCGAGATCGGGCAGGGCCAGCACGTCGGTGCTCTGGCGGGTCACGATGCCGGCGGGAGCGACCAGGACGGGTCCGGCGGGCGCCGGCTGGCCGTCCATGAGGCGATCCAGCAGTTCGGCCGCGATCCGACCCTGGTCGTAGTAGTTGGGGGCCACGCTGGAAAGAGGTGTCGAAGCGAAGTCGCACTTGCAGGGGTCGTTGCCGTATCCAAGGACGGCCACCTGCTCCGGCACGCTCAGCCCGAGGGCATCACAGAATTGGCAGATGCGGGCGGCCATCGTGTCGTGGTACGTGAAGATGCCCAGCGGAAACTGGAAACCGGATATCTCCCTTTCAAACCTCTTGGCCAGGGCCTCGACCCGGGCCCAGGGGATAAGTCGGCCCAGGCTCTGGATGGCGATCAGTTCGGCCCTGGCTCCCAAGTCGCGGGCGCGAGCGATGAAGCTCTCACCGATCAATCGGAACGGCGAATCGTGGAATACTTCGCTGCCGAGATAGGCCATGTTCCGGAAGCCTCGGTCGGCGAAGTGTTCTGCTGCGGCCCGGCCGACGGCGCGGCGGTCCTCGACGACGCAGCAGAACTTTTCGGGAAGGGCAAAATCCTCGATCTGCACCGCGGGGATACCCAGGCGAAGAAACCGCCTTGCGATCATTGCTTCCTCGGTCGCCAGGTGAAGCTGGAAGAGCACGCCGTCGGGGCGGACCGTCCGCGGGACCTCCCTGTTGTAATACTCCAGGTCCAGCACTTTCCAGCCCGCCCGGCGGGCCGCGTCATAGACGCCCCTCCTGCGGTTCTCGATGCCGTAGTGAAGGGACATCAGGACCGTCCTGCGTTTGGCGGGCGCGTGAGGCGTGGTGCTGGTGTATGCCTTGCTCATGAGTCCCTATCATACGCGAAGGGGTTTATGCCGCAATAGCGCACCAAATGAAGATAGTAGTACGCGTGGCAGTCTCTGCCTACGGGTGGATTCTCTGTCCGTATCCACGGAAGGTCGGGCTTCGGCGTGTCGGAAAAAGCAACCAAAATAGCCGCAAGAAGAGACTGACAAGACCGCATGGCTGTGGTAGAGTATATCGAACGTAGAGTCCCGATAGGGCAAGAGTGCCAATCAGGCAAAGCGGGACAATGCAAAAGGAGCCAAAAGGAAGGC
>CAZSBS010000290.1:0-5562 GCA_964605095.1 uncultured Planctomycetaceae bacterium
GCCCGCCCGCTGACGGGGTCGATCTCCCGCCGCTGGGCTACCGGGGTGTCCTGACGCAGACGCGGCGGAACCTCGCACCCGCCGGCCGCCAGGACCGCCGCCGCCACTGCCAATACGATGTAACCGCGTGCCATATTCTTCTCCCCGCCCGCCACGGGCCGGAACATCCCAGGGATTCCACAAGCGGTCATGATACCAGCAACCCGCCGCCCAGCCAAGGGACATCTTCCATCATCGCGGGCAGGCCCAGCAGGCCGCCCCAGTGATAGAAGGCGTCGGAGGACCCCGTGCCGCAGCCCAGACCCGTCACGGCGCTGTAGTTCTCGTGGATGTGCCCGCTCTGGCGCCACCCCTTCAGCATCAGCCGGGCCGACTTGTCCGCCAGGGCCGACCGCGCATCGGCGAGTTCCGGGTAATTCCGCAAGCCCAGGTAGACCAGGAAGTTCATCGGCCCCCATATCCGCCCGCGCCAGTAGTCCTGCTCGGCGTAAGCCGGGTCGTTGCGTGGCACCGACGGCAGGACCCACTCGCCCCAGAACTCCCGCTCGCTGAGCAGATGCTCCGTAACCATTCTTCGCGCCTGGCTGGGCGTGGCGCCGCGGCACAGAAGCGGGTAGAAGTTGGTCGGCGAGAGCCTGTCGCTGAAGGCGCCCGTGTCGGTCCTGCGGTTCTTGAAGATGCCCGCCCGCTCATCCCACAGCGACTGGAGCGAGTTGCGGTACGCCTCGCCCCGGCCGACAAGCTCCTCCCGCTCGCCGGCGCGATCCAGGATGCCCGCCATCTCCGCCAGCGCAAAGCAGTCCGCCGCGTACAGGCCCGTCAGGCCCGCATCGGCCAGCTCCAGCATGTGCCGGCCGCTATCGAACGGGATGTCGTCGTACATCGGGGAATTGTCCAGGCCGCTCTCGAAGGCCCCGCCGAGCCGCCCGTTGACGCCCTTCTCGGCCGTCTCCCACTTGCTGCCGATGACCGGCTCGAACGGGTCCGAACCCCAGCTCAACCAGTCGCCGTTGGCGCGGGCTTTGGGCCACCAGCGATTCCACTCAAGCAGGTCGTCGTAGACCTTTCGCAGGATCCAAGGCTCACGGAATCGCCTGAATATCTCAAGCGCCATCAGCGAACCCACGGGAGGCTGCGAGCGGTCCCGACTGATGTAACCGTTGGCCAGGCTGACGTTCGGGACGAAGGGAAGGCTGGGGACTTCCTTGACGATCTCCACAAGGTTGGCATAGGCCAGCTCCTTCGAGAAGCTGCCCGCCATGCAGGCCGCGAAAAACGTGTCCCAGCAGAACAGCACGTACCCGCCGCAGCCCTTGCTCCACTGGCGGGAAACGGGCGTAATCACGCGCCGCCTCGGCGCGTCGTAGATCGTGTTCCACGCCAGGCTGGTTCGCACGGCCTGGCGGACCTCGTCGAGATCGCCGGCGCCGTGCCCGCTGATGCCCTGCTTGCCGCGATGGATGAACTCCACCGCCTGGGTATGCATCATCGGCTCGCCCACGCAGATCGCGGCCGGCTCTTGCAGAGACAGGACCACGTGCCCAGGCTCGTCGCCCGGGGCCGTGCCTGCCGCATCGGCCGCCGGCAGATGAACGCGGTGCAGGGCTTTCCCCTTCTCACCCTCATTCTCCGCCAGCCAGCCCGCGGCGGTGCGGGTGACGGTTCCCTTGGCCGACCAGGCATAGTCCACCTCCACGGTCAGTCGGTTGCCGCCATCGCCAGTCAGCGGAGTAACCAGCAGCACCATCTGCCCGCCCATCGCGGCCGACTGCACGCGGGCGCGGACGCCCTGCCACGTCAGGTCCAGCTCCGTATAGCCGCCATCGAGGCTGCGGGCGCTCACCCGGACAACCGGCTCGCCGGCGCCGTCCTGGCCGATCGTCGCTTCACGAAGGTGCTGCCCCGACGTCGCGTCGATGAAGCCCATGCGTACGCGGAGGCAATCGGGCAAAAGCACATGCGACAGGACGCTGTCGTTGTCCCACGTATTCCAGCCTTGGGCCAGCGTCCGTATGGTTCTTTGGTATTCGTTCATGGGCATGGGTTTCCTACTGCACGTTTCTTGTCTTGTCTGGAAGATTCTTCCTCGCGGGGGCGAGGAAAAGATTTTTCTGCCTACCGGCAGGCAGACGCAGAGAACGCAGAGAACGCAGAGACAGATAGATATAACTCTTCATCTTCTCTGCGATCTCTGCGTTGACATCTTCTTCTTTTGGGTTGCGGCCAAAGGCCGCGCCAAGTTCTCCGCGTGGGAATCCGCAATCCGCAATTCGCAATCCGCAATTCGGTTGCGGGCATGGCCCGCACGGGCGGTTACGCGCTGGTGGGCTCGCCGTTCAGCGACGAGGCTCCGGACTGGTCGGCGGCGATGGATGCCTGCATCTCATGCCAGTCCTCCAGCGTGATATTGCACTCGCGTGCCTGGGAGCCCTTGTAGTCGCCCAGCAGCCCGGCCTCGGCCATCTGGTCGATTATCCTGCTGGCCCGGCTGTAGCCCACAGCGAGGCGGCGCTGGAGAAGCGACACGCTGCCGCGCTGGCTGGCAAGGACGATCTCGACGCCCTTGTTGAAAAGCTCGTCGCGTTCGCCAGGCTCGCCGCTGCCGGAAGGGCGGGCGTTAAGCTGCACCAGTTCGGCGTCGTACGTCGGCGGGCCGTTCTTGGCCTTGATCTCCTCGACAATGGCGTGGATCTCCGAATCGTCAACGAAAGTGCCCTGGGCACGCGCCAGTGTGCTGCTGCCGGGCCGCAAGAACAGCATGTCGCCCTGCCCGAGAAGCACCTCCGCGCCGTTCTGATCCAGAACGATGCGGCTTTCCTGCCGGCTGGCGACGCGGAAACTAATGCGGCAAGGCATGTTGGACTTGATCAGGCCGGTAACCACGTTGGCGCTGGGCCGCTGAGTGGCCAGGATGAGGTGAATGCCAACCGCCCGGGCCTTCTGGGCGATGCGGATGATGTGCTCCTCGACCTCCTTGCTGGAAGTCATCACCAGGTCCGCAAGCTCGTCGATGATGATCACGTAGTACGGCATGTTCGTCGGCGTGCGGAGCTTGTCCTCATCGGTCTCGGCCTGGAACCGCTTGTAGATGTCATCCTTCGAGAGCTTGTTGAAGCCGGCGATGTTCTTCACGCCGGCCTCCTTGAGCACCTCGTAGCGCTCGTCCATCTTCATCGCGGCCCAGGCGAGGATTTCCTCGGCCTTGTGCATATCGTTGACGATCGGGCAGAGCAGGTGCGGGATCTGCTCGAAGGCCGCCATCTCGACCATCTTGGGGTCGACAAGGATCAGCCTGACATCCTCTGGGCGGCGCATCATGAGGATGGCCATGATGATCGAGTTTATGCACACGCTCTTGCCCGAGCCGGTCGTGCCGGCGATGAGCATGTGAGGCATGCGGGAAAGATCCTCGATGATCGCATCGCCGCTGGCGTCCTTGCCAAAGTACAGAGGCAGCTTCATCCGCTTCTCGGCCTCGGGGTCCAGCAGCATAAGCTCGCTGATGCGGACAATTTCCTTTTCCAGGTTGGGCACCTCGATGCCGATGGTGTCCCGCCCCGGCAGCGGGCTGACGATGCGCACGCCTGGCACCGCCAGCGTACGGGCGATGTCGTTGCACAGGTTGGCGACCTGGGCGACCTTCACACCGGGCGCCAGCGAAAGCTCGAACATCGTGATTACCGGCCCGGTCTGGTAGCCCTCGACCTGGGCGGCCACGTTGAAGTCGTTGAGAGTCTGCTGGAGGATGCCCCTGCGCTGCTGGGCGACAAGCTCCTGGCCCTCGCTGTAGCCGCTCTGCGGGGCCTCGAGAAGCCTCGTCGAGGGCAGGTTGTAGGACTTCCCCTTCGCCTTGCCGCCGACCTTGCCGCCGACTGACGGCTCGGACCTGTCCGCCTTGGCGGGCTCGGTTCGCGCGGCCGGGCGGAACCTGGGCGGCTCGGCCACGGGGGGCCTGAGCTTTGGTGCGGCCGGGGCTGCGGCACGCGGGAACCCGGCGGACTTGTCCGGACCCATAGGCCCCGTAGGACTCATGGCCTCGGACCCAACGGGCCAGGCGGCAGACTTGTCTCCAAGCAGCAGGCGCAGCAGCCAGTTTCGGCGTTTCGGCGCGGCGTGGACCTGCTGGGCGGCGACGACGACGGGCTTGGGCGGCATGACCGCGGGCGCGGCCTGCGGCTTTATCGCGGCCGGGCGGGGATGAGGCCTGGTCGCCGCGCCGCGCCCCAAGGCGTCGACGCCGGGCCGGCCGAGGCGAAGCACCCCCGCCAGCGCCGTCAGGCTGGGACGGTTCTCCCAAGCCTTCCGGCCAAGCCACGGCAGCTTGAGCACCAGGCTGTCAGCCGTCAGCATCAGGCCAAGGGCCAGGCATATCAGAACGATGATCCACCCGCCGGTGGAGGCACAAGTTGAAAGAAGCAACTTGCCGACTGAAATGCCCAAAATGCCGGCCGAGCTTGTAAGCGGATCGCCCGCCGCGACGGGATTGGCCATGTATATCGCCGCACTGCTGGCCGTGACGAGCAGCGCCACGCCGAGGATCCGCCATGGCACGTCGCGCAGCCGGCCGCCCAGGGCCAGAATGAATGCCGCCAGCGTAACAAACAGCAGGGCCATGTACGCCCCGCCTCCCAACCAGTACAGCAGCGAGTCCGCCACGTACGCCCCCACGATGCCGGCGGCGTTGTCCACGGGCGACTTTGCCGGAACGTAAATCTTGGCCGGCGGATCTGTCGGCGAGTGGCTCACCAGGCTGATCCACGCCACCGCGGCCGATCCGACCAGCACCAGCACCATGCAATACCGCAGGAACCGCAAGCCTCGCCCCTCGGGCCGCTCGCCGGCCCGGGCGGCCCGGGCTTTCCTGCCGCTATTTCGCTCCTTCATAGCCATCCTTGCACACCATCCTTGATTGCATCACTGCTGCTATTGCCTTTCCCGGCTTGAAGCCCCGTAAACGGGGCTCAAAGCCATGGTCGCGAAACGTGTTCCCAAATCACCGCACAGTGCTCACACGCCCGTATGCCCGAAACCGCCCTGTCCGCGAGCGGTATCGTCCAGTTCCTCAACCATGGCCGTCTCGACCCGCGTCACCGGGGCAATGACCATCTGCGCGATCCGCATCCCGCGCTGAACCGTGAAGGCCTCGCGGCTCACGTTGGCCAAAATCACGCATACCTCGCCTCGATAGTCAGCGTCGATCGTGCCCGGCGAGTTCGGCAGCACGATCCCGTGCTTGAGCGCCAAACCGCTGCGAGGCCGCATCTGCGCCTCGTAGCCGACCGGCACGGCCATGTAAAAACCGCATGGTATCAACACCACGTCGCCAGGGGCGATTATAACGTCGCCCTCGCAGGCCGCGCATACATCCATGCCCGATGCATGATCGGACATGTACCGCGGCGCCGGGACGTCATCGCTCCCGGCCTTTCGACGTATCCTTACGGTTATCGGACTTTCCATCAAATTCTCTCCAGCACAACAGAGAAAGGCGGAAGGCGGAAGGCTTCAGGGCGTGTTGCCCAATTACCGCCCAGCCCTCTGCGAACCTGAACGGCTGGACAT
>CAZSBS010000291.1:0-5554 GCA_964605095.1 uncultured Planctomycetaceae bacterium
GTGGGGTGAACGTAGTCCTCAATCAGATTGAACCCCACCAGACCATGCTCACTCTGCTGCTCGAAGAGCAGATCGACATCGACCAACAACACCCCATGCTGATGAGCGATCTCCCGGACTGCCGCATTCATTCCCGAGAGGCGGCGAACTGGCGAGGCATCCTCGTCGCACGCTCGCTGATAAGCCGAGCGGGCATCGTCGAACCGACCAAGCCCCTCGTATGCGTGCCCCAACAGGAAATGGGTCTCCGCGTGATGAGGGGCTATGCGTGAGGCCTGCTCCAGGTCTGCCGCCGCCAACTCGAAACAGCCGCTCTTGAGGAGCCGGCTGCCCGACGCGAAAAGATCTGACCGCCTCCGGCGGTCATGCTCGGCAAGTGACGCCACGCCTGTCGAAGCCTCCGGACGCCACTGGCGCAGATTGCAGGGGACGGTCGCCAGCACGACCTTGACGCCCGCCGCCTTGGCGCGACGGACCAACCGCTCCAGCCGCCAGCGATACTCGGCAACAATCGCCTCCTTTTCCTCCGGAGAATATATGTGCGTCTGGTCTCGCATGACCCGCGCCTCGAATCCGTCGGCGCGCGAGTGCGGAGAATCCCGCAGACTCCCCACGGCAAGCCGGAGGCCGGAGTAAATCCGTGAGTACGACAGCGCATATTCCAGGCGCGTGCGGAGCGTGCCGCGATGCTTGAGCGCGTCGAAAAATGCCGGCTCGATGAACTCGTTGTGCCCCGAGTAGACGAGGAACACGTCCGGCTTGTAGGCCTGTAGTTCATCGGCCACAATGTTCAGCCGGTGCATGGCATAGGATACGCCGCTGGCGTTGACGGCTTCAACCTGCCGAACCGGATGGGTTGCCGCCAGCGACTCGCCAACGATGCTCGTGAAGGCGGCCTCGGCGCCCCACGGAAAGCCGAAAGAACTGGATCCCCCCAGGCAGAAGATCCGCAACCCATTTGATGGTTTTTCGGCAAGAAATGACTGGTCGTTGAAAGTCATATCGCGGGTGGCGGGCCGCGTCCGGTAGATCGGGCCTTCCCGCTGGAACACCTTCACCAGCCCCGAGAACCCCCTGAACGGATCTTCCTGCTCGATCAGCGTTGGCACACCTGCCACCCAGAGGCCCAGTTCCAGCAAGGTGATAATGCCCAGGCAGGTGACCGCCGAAAACAGTGCCTTTTTCCACGTGGCAATCTCCGGTCTGACGCCACCGACACTTCCTGTCATGTCCGGCGGTCTCGCCCTCTGCCGCCCCTTTTCGGTGATCTTCTTCCTACGTGACGTGCCCATGGTTATAGTTATAGTTCGGACATGCGACAGCAGCAAGAAAAGGGAAACCGCGGCAGCGCAGGCGGCAAGCGCCAGGTTAGCCTGGTGCCGTGGCGCCGGTTGCGTTGCGGATGTTCGTAGTGTGCCCGAAAGGCAAGAGAAAGAAAATGAGAGACACTACCTTACCCGGATTTACCCGATCGGCCGGGGCAGTTGCGGCATTGTCGGCCCTGTTGTTTGCGGTGTCGGCCGCGCCCGCGGCCAAGGCCCCGACGACTCAGCCGGCCTCCCCGGCCTCTGCCCAGCCTGGCAGCCCGGCCGAGCCCGCGAGCCAGCCGGCCCCGGCGCCCACGACCGCGCCGGCGGAGCCGTGCGTGCTGCCCACAGCCGCCACCACTCGCCCCGCCGGCGGGCAGATCACGCAGTTCGGCGCCGGTTCGCCCTTCGACATCGAGTACAAGCCCCCGAAGGAAGTTGGCGGCAAGCGGATGTGGGCCTCATCCTGCCTTTGGGCCACGGCGCCAAAGCTCGAGGTGGAAAAGTGGCTCACCGCCGATCCGAACACCAAAGGCAAGTTCGTGCTCATCGAGTTCTGGGCGACGTGGTGTCCACCCTGCCGCAAGTCGATCGAGCTGCTCAACGACCTGCACAAGAAGTTCGGCAAGCATCTGGTCGTCATCGGCATCTCCGACCAGACCGAGGACGCCGTGCGTGCCCTCAAGACGCCGAAGATCGAGTACTTCAGCGCCATCGACACCAAGGCCCGCACGAAGAAGGAACTGGGCGTCTTCGGCATCCCGCACGTGATAATCATCGAGCCCGGCGGCTGCGTCGTCTGGGAAGGCTTCCCGCTGCTGAAGGACTACGAACTTACCGAGAAGCTCGTCGGCAAGATGATCGAGATTGGCCGAAAGAGCGGCTCGCTGAAGTAGCCGCCGCGGTCGAACATGAGCCGGCGCAACCCCGCGCCGGGAAGCAAGCAAGAACGCGGGCTGCTGCCTGTTTCCCAAGCGGTTATGGCCGGGCTAAAAACGGCAGTCATCCGTGACGGTCAGAAGGAAGCAACGGTGACGCGGATTCGATTAGCACATGTTTCGGCGATCCTTGCCCTGTGCGTGGCGGGATGTGGCTCCAAGTCAGATTCCAGCCGCTCGGAACAGGATCGGGCCGGTCGGGTCGCGGCCATGCTGGGCCAGCGCCCATCCGATGGCGGGGCTGAGCTTGTAAAGGCCCTTGGCGACGCCAATCCCTCGGTGCGCAAAGCGGCGGCGGCCGCGCTGAGTTCCTGCCTGACCGAGGGGAACCGCCCGGCGCTGGTCCGGGCGAGCCGCGACAGCCAAGGCGAGGTGCGGGCCAGTGCGGTCGTCACCCTCAGCCTTTATAAAGACAAGGAGGCGGCAAAGCGGCTCGGCGAGATCCTGGCCGGCGACACGGACGAGACGGTCAAGGCCTTCGCCGCGAGCGGACTGGGGATGAATCAGTCTCCGGAGGCCGTCGTGGCCTTGATGGAGAACGCCGAAAAAAACCCCTCCCTCACCACCCGCCGACGGGCGATGAAGTACTTGATCGCCAGGCTCGGCCTGAAGTTCTGGCGGGAAGTGGACCCCCTCAGCCGTGATTGGGCCGGGCTGATCGAAAATATCAAGAGCCAGAAGCCAATCCAGGACGCGTACACCGCCTGCAACGCTGTATTGCAGCGCCGGCCGCAAGACATGCCGGATCCCGGTCACGTCGCGAAGTAACCATATACTATGGCAACGAATACAAATATGAAAAAGCGGGCTTTCACACTGGCGGAACTGATGGTTGTGATCGGCATAATCGCCTTGCTTGTGATGCTGGTGTCGCCCAGCTTGATGAAAGGCTTGAACCTGGCACGCCGCACGATCTGCCAGAACAACCTGGCCCGGTTGTCGACCGTCCTGCCAAAGGCCAGCGGAATCAACTTCATTCGTCCCAACAGCGTCTCCCAGCTTAGCGAGTACTTCCCTGACTGGCAGATGTGGCCGGCGCAGGCTTTCCAGACGATCAGCGACCCGGCATTGTTTCGCTGCCCGGAGGATGATTCGCCACAAACCATGGATTACTCGGCTGTCCACAAGCGCGTGACTTTTCGCAGCAGCTATGGCGGCGGGGTCGAGATCAATCTGGCAACACAGCTTGGGGACAACAATTACTACCTTGGCCGCACCGGGTTCGATTCCGTTAAGGGCAAGTACTCCGAGTACGTCTTCGAGGAGGCGGGCAACATCCTCGTGTGGGCGGTTACACCCGGCTACGGGGACTTCTGGATCCCCACCAACCACAATGATGGTTTTATCCGCATCTACAACCTGACCGGCGAACTCGTGGTCATAGCCTGCAACTGCGGCGGCGATAACCAGCTCTGGATCGACAACAAGCCCGCCTTCGGTCCCGATGCCGGCAACCTCCAGCACACGCAACTGAACCGCAACGTCGGCAAGACCCTCAAGATCGGGTCAGGCGTTTCCACGCTCGCCAGCTACGGCGTGAACAGCTACGCTCACCGGTACCCTTACAGTTCGTCCGTGCTGGTGCTGATGGACTACACGGGCGACGGCGTCAGCATGTGCGCGGATCCCGACGAACCGGCCAAGGTCCGCGAGCAGCTCCTCAAGAGCCTCCGCCATCTCGACCGCCTGAACATCCTCAAGACCGACGGGAGCGTTCAGGCTATGGGCCTGTCGAACATCGATCCGGCCCTGAACCGCCAGTTGTGGAATCCGAAGAACCTGCTGCCGCACGCGGATGATTAGAGCAGTTTAAGTTTTTGTGTAGCAGGTCGGCCATCGCCGAGGACGAGCCAGGCAAGGAAGCCGAAGCAGGCGACGCCTTAGCATCGCCGATGCAAACTGACGCAGCATGGCGACGCGAAGCGAACCACAAGCCGGGATTGTCGCAAGGTCCAGTTCGCCCCGTCTGAGGAGCGTCCGCTGGACGTGGGAGTGAATGACGTCGTGCCTGTTCGCTATCCCAAGGGCGATGCTTCCGAAGCGGCAGTTATCCTTCGGGACAGGCAATAGAGACGGATACCAAAACAGAGCTTGCGAGCCCGGCTTTCGCGGCGCTCTCGGCGACAAACCCGGGCCGCGGACGGTTCAGTTTCGTGAGGCGGTCTGGGTGTCGACCTGGGCTTCGATCAGCCAGCGCAGGCCGCCCTGAATGTAGTACTTGTACCGGATCACCTGGTCCTTGGCGAGGCCCTTGAGAGTCTGGGCCAGGTTTGCGCTGGCGGCGGGCAGGCCGGCTGCGGACTCGGCCGGGCGGATGAGAAGGAACTCCGTGCCCTTGGCGCCAATCACGACGGCCTGGGGGCAGGAGACGTTCTGGATGCCGAGCCTGCCGTTGATGATGTTCTTCTCGCCGACACTGAGGACCCGTGCGGTGCCGCTGACGATGGCTGGGCGGATGTCCTTGATGACGAACATGTAGTCGATGGTCTCGTAGTCGATGCAGACCTGCTCGCCGGGGGAGAACTGCCGGACCCGTTTGGCCATCTCGGGATCGCTCAGAGTCGCGGGCTTGCCTGCCCCGGCGTCGGGGTTCGGCACGTTGCGGATAACGAATGTCCAGCCAATCGCCGCCTTGGACGCCCGCAGCCCCGTATACGCGGCGGAGCCGACGCGCAAGGCCCTGACGCCCTCGACCGTGAAGGTCATGGCCCCCTGGTCGGCGTCGCCGGCGTCGGAAGAGGACGAGGCGGACTTGGCGGGCTTGGCCAGCGGCGTGACGTTGGTGATCCACCGCGTGGCGCCAAGGTAGAGGAAGTCGATCTTGAGCCGATCGCCGATCTTGAGCGTCGGGGCCAGCGAGCTGACCACGGGTGTGGGGTTCAGCGTGCCCTTGATCGCCTTCTTGTCGTCGGCGTTGGACGCCAGGAACCCAGCCGCCGATGATGTGCCATCGGGAACCGCAGTCAGAAGAACGGTCGGGGCGGAATTGTTCGTGCCCATCGCCCAACCGACGAACGTGGCTTCGCATTTTGCCGGAACTGGAGTTGAGCCTGCCGTAGGCCCACAGCCGCCGCCGCTTCAGCCAACCCCCGAGCGCACATTCACCAGAATGGCGCTCAGCACGATGGCCAGGATGGCCAGCTTGAAAATGACCTTCTTCATCGGATCGCTCACTTGTCGCTAAAGGTCGCTGCCCGCATCCGCGCGGCGCATAAGCGCCACACACCGAATATTCTATCCCCATTATCGGTCCTTGGAAAGCATATTCGTAGAAAAATGGAGCCAAGCGCCGAGGCGCAAGGCTGAAGG
>CAZSBS010000292.1:0-5525 GCA_964605095.1 uncultured Planctomycetaceae bacterium
TCGAGGCATTCCTCCTTGACCGCCTCGTTGAGTTGGATCTTCTGCATTTTGCGGCTGAACTTCTCGGTGTGGCTCATGGCCGCCAGGTGTACGTATCGACCTGCGAGCAGGCCGAGGCTCACTCGCTCGCAGGTGAACCTCGCGGCCAACTCGTTGCACAGCGCCATCGCCGCGGCGACGAAGTGTTCGTGATCGTTTACGGCCGATGTCAGCGCCAGTGCGGGCGCCAGCGCCGCTCCGGTATGCGCGGGGCCAGCGCGGCCGCTCTCGCTCTGGCCTTCCTCAGCCGCCAGTTGCAGCGCGTACAACTGCCCAGCCGGCACGCGAACCACCATGCCGACCACCTTTGCCGCCAGCTTGCCGGGCTCTTCGCCGGCCAGCGCCATCGCCAACAACGCCCGCCTGAAAACGTGGACTGGCTCTGCCGCTGTTTGGCGGTGCCTGTCACCTGTTTTCATTATCGAACCTGCCCCTGGGGCTGCCACGCCGGCGGTTGATGCCTCAGAGTCTGTGCTTGCCATTGGCAGAGGCACGAGGACGAGGTGCCGCCTTGCCTGGTCGCCGTACAACGCCCCGGCCTCGTGAAGCGGAAGGGTCGTCGCCGCGCCGCCTTCGACCCCGATCGCCGCCGGCGCGGCCCGCAGCGCCGCCGTAAGCCATGCAGGCGGCTCATCATCCGGTTTGGGCCGCGGCCAGATGGCCGGGATGCAGATCGGCCCGTCGGCCCCGACGGTAATCACGGCCCCGCCCTCGGCGCCAATGCGGGCGCAATGCATACCCAGCAGGGCCGACATGCCGACCGAGCCGTCGGCCGGGGATGCGCCGAGCGTATCGGGCGGATTGCCGGCCTCGAGCGCGCCGCTGGTCTCGGTCGAGTTCTTCGTACTGTCAGTCGGCCTTGGCGTCATCTGTGCAAAGCTCTCCCATGCCCGGCGGCCCAAGCCGCCACGGCCATTCAGCTTACCCGTCTGCCCCGCCCGCGCAAAGCGAAAACGCGAGGTAGCTTCCGGGTTCGGGGTGCCATGCTTCCGGCTTTGCGGAAGCATGGCGCCACATTCCGACACCTTTGAGACCGCGCCGCCAGGGCCGAATTGAGTCAGCCGGCCCCGTCATCCAACGCACCGCCGAAGAACTCGCACGAGAACTACACTAATGACTAACGGCGCTCTGACCCCATGATTCCCCTTGAAGTCGATGGCGGCATCACCTGCGAGGTCGATCCCGACTTCCTCGAACATGCCCGCCGTGAGGAGTGTGAGCAACCCGAACTGCCCTGGATGACTGAATCGGACGAGACTGGAACTGGTTTTTTACTTTTTTTTCACTTAGGCCTTGACAAGGCCCGGATTTGGGGGTATGTTGTCGCGTGGTTCAGGGGCGTACTCTGAGCCTAGTTGATCCGCGAGACGAATCCATCGGAGGTTTCGGGTGATGAGGATCGCTGGCGCAGAGGATCAAGCGAGTGCCGAACGCTTTTCCTCTCCCCAAACCCCTCACCCCTGGGCCATCCACGCACAGTCACGCGGAATCAAGTTTCATATCAAGTGATTCATCAGACTAGGAGGAAGCAAAACATGTGTGCGATCAGACATGTGGCATTGGCAGCGGTCGTGGTTTGCTTGATGGCTTCGGTTACCTTTGGGGATTTCACCACAGGCTTCGAGGCGCCTGGCTACAACGGGAGTGCGGCAGGTGTCCAACTCACCGACATTCTTAACGGAGAAGTAGCGGCACAGCAGGACTGGTATTGCCCCGCTGGCGATGACTACTACGTTTACACGTATGCGGACAACCCGTTCGGCATGACCGCCGTCAACCCGACGGGAGGCGCTCAGTTCGCTTGCGGAGAATTGCCCGCCAACAGCACCACCCACGCTCGGGGCCAGCACGACGATGCCCTTACCCCAGGCATGCCCGTCCTCTACGGCTTCGATTTCAACGTCAAGAGCCTCCTTGAGGATCCGACGTTAGCCCCCTTTAGCAACGCCGGCAGCGTCTCGCCCCAGCCGTCGGGCGATAATTTCATCTCGCTGTTTCACAGGTTGGGAGGGGATCCGCCGGTGAACGACCCGGGCGTCAACTATTCGTATTCGATAAATCAAATCAAAGATGCCGCCGGAGCCGACTTAGGCCAGCAACGTATCTCGGAAACGTTGCTTGAGGACCACTGGTACCGAAGTGAAATGATCGTGGATTTCGACACCAACCTAGTGACCAAGATTACGTTGACCGACCTGGCCACGAGTCTGGATATTGTCGTCCTCACGCCCGCGGATTGGTACCTCGCGGGAGGGGCGACTCGGACGGCCGGGATGCCCACGAGCGTTCGAATGTTCGACTTTTGGGCTGCCGACAATACAAATATGATGGCATTTGACAACTTGACGGTGCAATCGGTCCCCGAACCGGCGACATTGTGCCTGCTGGGCGCCCTGTCTGTGGTTTCGGCTCTGCGCCGCCGCCGCCGGGTTGCCTAGCTGCCAAGGATCCTCGTTCAGATACGATCAAACCGAGTGGGGCAAGTCCACCAGGTGGGCTTGCCCCATTTCCCTGTGGCGGGAGTCCTGGACTCCATCCGCTTTGACGACCTCTCTCAACAAACGAGGTGGCCCTGATGAATAGCTGCGCCCTATTGGTGGTGGTCGGTTCGATGGTTCTCGGACAACCGGGCGGGGATTGGTTCAACGACTTCAAGCCCTTCGCCGACATCGAGGTCAGGCTCCGCGCGATGGCCGACGATCGGCCGGACATATGCACCCTGGTGGACATCGGGGATTCCATCGAAGGCCGAGACATCTGGGCGTTGCGGATCAGCGGTTCGGCAGTGGACAAGCCGGGCGTGTTGTTCAGCGGCACGCAACACGCCCGCGAGTGGATCAGCCCGATGACGAACATGTTCATTGCCGAACAGCTCGTGTACGGGTACGACACGGACCCGACAATCCGCTCACGGGTTGACGGTGCGGAGATCTTGATCGTGCCGGTGGTCAATCCCGACGGGTACGTCTACAGTTGGACCCCGGGCAACCGGATGTGGCGGAAGAACCGCCGTCCCAACGCCGACGGCACTTACGGTGTGGATCTGAACCGGAACTGGGATGCCCATTGGGGCGGCCCGGGGTCCAGCGGCACTCCGAGCAGCGAAACCTACCGGGGCACGGCGCCCTTCTCCGAGCCGGAGTCCGCCGCCCTGAGAGACTTCTTCATCGCCAACCCCAACATCATCTCCGCCATCGACTTTCACTCCTACGGGCAAAAAATCATGTCACCGTACGGCTATACTTACAACTTGCCCGCGGACTACGACCTTTTCATGGATATCGGCGCCGGGATGCAGTCGGAAATGGCCGCCGTGCATGGCGAGTTCTACGAGATGGGCGCCGCTGCCGCCACCCTCTACCAGGTGAGCGGCGGCATTAAGGACTGGGCCTATGACGACCAGGGCATCCTCGCCTACACGATCGAGTTGCGCCCCGTTGGCTCGCCTGGGTTCATACTGCCACCGGAAGAGATCATCCCCACCGGCGAGGAAAGCCTGGCCGCGGCATTGTACCTGATCGACATGTCAATCGCTATTGCTCCCGAACCCACCATGCTCCTCTTGTTAGGCATGGGTGCTGTTACGCTTCTGTCGGGCAAACGGGGTCGGATGGCAAATGGGGTCAGAGCGCAAATGGGGTCAGAGCGCAAATGGGGTCAGAGCGCCGTTAGTCGTCAGTGGTTGGCGGCCGGCGCAGTCCGTAGCGTGGATGCCTTCGCGCCAGCGTGCTGAGATTCTCATTTGACCGATGCCGCGAACGGGCCGGGTACCCGTGTCTGCCGAGATGTGGGCCGTTTTTGGTTTACCCCCGCCCGGCTCGCCGGTAGGCTAGCGGGCATGAGGATTATTGTCACGGCGGGGCCTACCCGCGAGTACATTGACGACGTGCGGTTCATCTCCAACGCCTCCAGCGGGCGGATGGGCTTGCAGTCGCGGCTGCGGCGGCGTTTGTTTGGAGCCCCCCAGGGCGACTGAAAGCTCCGCCAGGAGAAAGGGCCATCACGTGGGCCACACTTACTCCAACCTCCTGATTCACGTCATCTTCTCCACCAAGGACCGTCGCCCAATGATTAAGGCCGGTCTCGCCCATCGCCTCCATGAGTACCTCTGTGGCTTGGCGCGGAATGAATTCGGCACAGCCGTCAAGGTCGGAGGAACCGCAGACCACATCCACGGGCTGATCTCGCTTCGCACGGGCGTGGCCCTCGCCCGTGCCATGAACCGGTGGAAGAGCCTGTCGACGGGCTGGGTTCACAAAACGTTCCGGGACATGGGCGATTTCGCATGGCAGGCCGGCTATGGCGCTTTCAGCGTCAGCCAATCCAACGCGGCCGCGGTCATCTCGTACATTGAAGGCCAGGCGCGGCATCACCGCCGCAAGACGTTCGAAGAGGAGTTCACCGAATTCCTTGAGCGTCACCAAGTGCAATTCGACCCGGCGCACATCTGGGACTGAAGGCGTCATTCGCCCTGGGGGCTCCAAACAACGGCGCCCGCATTCCACGGGCTTCGCTGCGCTTCGCCCGAGGCTATAACCAGTCGCCCTGGGGCTCAAGAAGATGTGCCAGGATTTGTTGTCCTCGCACACTCTGCCGGCCGGCCCCCGTTTTTGGTTTACCCCCGCCCGGCTCGCCGGTAGGCTAGCGGGCATGAGGATTATTGTCACGGCGGGGCCTACCCGCGAGTACATTGACGACGTGCGGTTCATCTCCAACGCCTCCAGCGGGCGGATGGGCTATGCTGTCGCCGCCGCGGCCGCCGCGGCCGGGCACGAGGTCACGCTGCTGAGCGGGCCGGGCGTGGGGCTGGCGGACCCGCCGGGCTGCTGGGTGGTCCGCCTGGTGTCCGTGGACGATCTGCGGGCGGCTTTGGCTGCGCGGTTCGCCGAGTGCGACGCGCTGGTCATGACGGCGGCGGTGGGGGACTTTAGGCCGGTGCAGCGGGTCGCGGGCAAGATCCCCCGGTCCGGCGGGCCGGTGACGGTCCAGCTTGTGCCGACCGAGGACATCCTCGCGGCCGTGACGGCGGACAAGAGGCCCGGGCAGGTTGTGGTGGCGTTTGCGGTCGAGACGCTGCCCCCGGCCGAGGCGGCTGAAAAGGCCCGGGCGGAGATGCGAAACAAGGGTGCGGACTTCGTCGTCGTCAACGGCTCCGAGGCGATGGAGGCCCCGCGGTCGCGAGCGTGCGTGCTGGACGACGCGGGCGTCGTGTTGGAATGGGAAACGCGGAGCAAGGAAGAACTGGCGCGGGAGATTGTAAGGCTGGTCGAGGGAGAACGGCGGAACCTGGAACAAGGAACTAGGAACCCGGAAAAGCAAAACGGCGGAATCGGGTAGCCGGGAAGAGCAAGACGGCGGAACCCCGGCGCGCCGGGGCAGGCCGGGAACCTGGCACCACAGCACCCGACCAAAGCCGGCGTGTAGAGCCTGAAGGGCGTGTTGCCCAATTGTTAATTTAGACAGTTTTCCATTTGGCATCCCGTGGT
>CAZSBS010000293.1:0-5503 GCA_964605095.1 uncultured Planctomycetaceae bacterium
AAGGCTTCGCTCTCTCGTCGCCCACGAGCCTCGCCTGACAACCGGCCGAATCGCTGCGAACGTGCCCAACCGCTCCAACACGCGGCCGGCCGAACAAGACGGAGGCCAAGGCATGAACGGCTTAAGCGATGCCTGTAAGATTTATAACTTGATTAGCCAGCCAGCACGGAGTGTACTGATGGGCGTGGCTACCACCTCAACTCCAAGCGTACCAGATCCGCGAGAAATATACCTTTGCGCGGAGGCTTTTAGAAAGGCAACCGTTTGGTTAAAGCCTATTGGCCAGTCTACACCAGAGATGTGGTGGTCCGGCGAGAAGACAGCTATCGAACAAGCTGCCCCAGCCTTACCATACATTGTCTGCGAAGCCATGAGAGTGGAACTCTACCTGAAGTGCTTGTACGTGATTGACTGCAACGCAAAGGTCAAAGGACACGATGTAAACCAGCTCTTCATGTCACTGAAACCGGTGACAAGGCAGACAATTGAGGAGAAGTACAAGATTGAGATGGCCACAGATGGGGTACAGCAATTCTTGGGCACCTTTCCGGCGGACTACCGAAGTCACGTTGTTGATCTATCGAAATACCTGGAGGTTTCGCGCCAGAACTTTGAGAGTATGAGGTATGTGTACGAGCGACCAGCGGATCTTATGGGCGGATTCCCCTTCCTGGGGAACGTGCTGAAGGAGACAATACTGCTCATTAGGCCGGAATGGGCTTAAGGGGGCAAACACCCAATAAGCTCTCGCCCTGCTCCTCCGGGCAAAGTCCGCTTTCTTTCCTCTCTGCTATCTCTGCGCCCTCAGCGTGAAGCCTTTTTTTTCTTTGCCTTGCCCTTCTTGCCGCCGTTGCCGGTCCTGCCCGCGGCGGCGGCCTGGGATTCCATGAACTTCGCCAGAGCCTCGGGATTGTCGCGGTTGTCAAAGGCCTCCAGGGCCGGGTCTTGCGTGCGGACCATCCAGTCGCGAAGCTCCTGTCGCTTAGCATCGAGTTGGGCCTTGTACTTCGGATCGTCGGCGAGGTTTTGCAGCGCGTCGGGGTCGGCCTGGAAATCGTAAAGCTCCTCCAGCACGCGGTGCTGGAAAAGTTTCACCCGTGCGGCGATTTCCGGGTTGGCCGCCGCGGCGTGCATCATGGCCGGCCAGGTGCGCCCGGACTGCGACTCGTTCCTGAACACCCGCCGACCGTCGGACCACGGGTTGAAGATGTAACCGAACCGCTTGTCCTGAACGCATCGCATGGGGAACCGCAGGGGCGCGTATGTCTCGTGGAATTGAGTGAAGACCATCGTCCGGCCAGGCTGTTTCTCGCCGCGCAGCAGCGCCAGGAAGCTTCGGCCGTCCATCCCGCCGGGGGCGTCCAGGCCGGCGGCTTCGAGTGCTGTCGGCATGTAGTCGATGCCGCTGATGAAGTTCTCCTCGTCGACGGCGCCACCGCGGACCTTGCCCGGCCAGCGTACCAGCCAGGGCGTGTGCGTGCTGTGCAGGTAGCAGTTGGTCTTGGCGAACGGCACGGCTATGCCGTTGTCGGACAGGAACATCACCAGCGTGTTGTCCTGCTGGCCGGAATCGGCGAGGGCCTTGAGGATCGCCCCTACCGTGTCGTCGCAGCGGCGGACGGAACTGAAGTACTCGGCGATCTCGCGCCGCACCTCGGGCAGGTCCGGCAGGAAGCCCGGCACGATGACCTCCTCGGGGCGGTAGGTCCGCGACGGAGGGGCGATCTTCCTGTTCGGCCAGGAATTGCGTTCCTGGTCGCTTCCGGAGTAAGGGCGGTGGGGATCCTGGGAGTTGGCCATCAGGAAGAAGGGCCGGCCCGCCTTGGACGCCCCGGCCATGAACTCCAGGGCATGCTTGTAGTAAAGCTCGGCATCTCGCCCGATACCCAGGTCGGCGGCGTCGACGACCGTGTCCGGCTTGTCGGTCGCCTTGGGCAGGCAGTGCGGCACCTTGGCCATCAGGCCGGTACGATAGCCGGCGCCGGCGAGTTGCTCCCAAAGCGTCGGCGTGTCCAGTTTCGTGATGCGATGGAAGCCCTCCCCGCCGCTGCGGTGCGGGTATCGCCCCGTCAGCAGCGCCGAGCGGCTGGGCTGGCAGACACCCACGGTCACGTGGGCGTAAGTGAACCGCATTCCCTCTGAGGCCAGGCGGTCGATGTTCGGCGTGATCCGCGGAACCTTGCCGCCGAAAGCGCCCACCGAGTCGCAGTTCAAGTCGTCGGCCGTGATGAGAAGCAGATTCAGCCGCCGCGGCGCCTCGTCGCCGGCCCAGGCCCTGCCCAGCCGGACAAGCCCCGCCAAGGCCGCCGCAAGGCCCGCGAATCTCAGAAACGCCCTGCGGCCAAGTCGGCCACGGTCGCGCCCAATGGTAAGTGCCATTCTCATGCTCCTCTGGCTGCCGGTTGGCGCCGGCGGCAAGGCTTCCGGTCCGAGTTCACACCGCCAAACGTACCGGCCGGGGGTCTTCTTGCCGGGCCGGGCTGCGTATGCTGGAAGGATACCGTGCATGCCGCGGTCTGCAAAGCGGCAAGGCATCCGTGGGCTCCACGATGGCGCGGGGGATCTTGCAGCCCAAGCCGGGCAAGGCAGGCAGAAGAGCCGCGAGGAAAGACGGGGCAAAGAAGGTCGGCAGCGAGCAAGAATAAGGAGATCCGATTATGAAGGGATGCAAGTTCGCGGTGATGGGGGTTGTAATGTTTATCGGCGTGGTCCTGCTGTTTTTTGGGAGTTCGGCCGTGCCACACCTGGCCACACCAGGAGCGTTGCTGATAATCGGGTGTCTACTGTGCGGGGAAATTGCGGAGGTCGGTCAGGAGCTAAGGCGGGAGCGTGCAGAGTCGGGCAAGAAGCAGTAGTCGGCTAACGGTTCCCGGGTTCCCGGTTCCGCCGTTCCTGGCTAAGGGCTCCCGGTTACGGCCGCCGCTGGCGGCGGCGATGGTTTGCCCGCCAGCATGGCCTTGATGTTCGTCCGCTCCCACGCCTCCATCTGCTGCCGCTTGGCGAGATAGCGTGCGTACATCCGCTTCTCGTGGTCGTTCCATGCGTTGGCCTCAGTGTAGTCGCCGCAGTACGGGACCAGCAGGTCGATCCAGCAGCGGAGCTTGTCCATCCCCTCGCGCGAGAGCTTCACGCCGTTGTGCCCCGCGGCCAGCATGGAGATAAGCCCGCTCCTGGCCGAGCCGGCGAAATACGGCGGCAGCATCGGCGGGATCGACTGGACGTTTAGCCACTGGACGATCCCGTTGGGCCTGCCGCTCTGCGTGAGGGCAAGGTACGAGTCGCTCCAATACCGCTTGGCGCGCTTGTCGAGGTTCGGCTCGCCCAGCAGGCTGAATGCCTTCTTCTCGCCGGGGGGCAAGGGCTTTTCCGCCGGCTTGGCGGCGACCTGCGGTTGGGACTTGGAATCGCCCCCCTCCAGAAGGGCCAAGTCGACAAACTGCCCACCCGACGTCTGCCGGCAGTGCATGGCCACCACGTTGACTCCCGGCCGGAGGAGACGCATATCCATCGGCACGTCACTGTAATTGGTAATGAAGCCTTGGTCCTTGCCGGCTGGATGACCGTTGATGTAGACGTCCACATCCTCGTCGTGGCACCAGCGGATTACCCCGAGCTTCCGGGACATGTCCCAGCTTGCCGGCAGTGTAAAAGTCGTCCGCATCCAGATATCCGACGTCTGCCAAGCAGTGGCAACCTTTCCTCCGGGCGTGCCCGGCGTTCCGAAGCCAGCCTGGCCCGTCTTCCACTTCGAGTCATCAAACTTCTCGGCGGTCCACCCGGAGGACGGCTTGTCGGTGGTGTGCCGCCACATACTGCCAATAGGCAGGAGAACCTTGGGGTTGGTCAGCGCGATGGTCTGAGACTTCTCTCGCCCATCGGCGGTGGCCTTGATACGGGCCGAGCGGTCGTTGTGGCAACGGATGCAGTGCTTGTCCAGGATCGGCTGGATCTCCTTGGGGAAGCTGAATCCCCTCGCCGGGCCGTAGAACGGCTTGAGCGCCACGGCGCCTTGGCGCACGGCCTGCGAGACATAACCTTCCGCCGGAGAGGCGTCGTTCTTGGCCTCGTGGCAGCCGACGCAGGAGAACGTCTCGCCTGGCTGGAGAGTCGACCAACTCCGCATCGACTGCACGACGCTGTCGTTGGCGTCGAGCAACTGGAAGTAAACCGGCGTGCGGGCCGGCACGACGAACATGGCCGAGCCGTCTTGGTGTACCGGGACCGAGCCAAGGACGACCTTTACGTCCCACGCTGCGTTGTCGATGGCCACCGGCGTGCTGGCCAGGGCCCCGCCGGCCGGGCCATTGCTGTAGTTCTCGCCTATTCCGGCGGCCCGGAACTCCATCGTCACGACCCGCAGCCGCTTGACCGTGCCGCGGGCGACGCCCTTGAGTCCGCCGCCGGCATACACGTCGCGCACGTAGTACACGCCGGTGGTCTTGCGGTAATCCACCGTCGATGGCCGAAGCGGCGATACGGGCCTGCGCGCGAGCGGCACCGGCTGCTGGCAGGAAATCCTCGCATCCGTCGCCAGAAGCTCGCGCCGACCGTCCATGTCTATGAAGTAAATGCCGAACCACCTGCCGTTCTGACGGTTCCTGACGCCTTGCGGGCGATAAGTGACAAGGAATTGCGTCTCAGTCACCGGGTATGGATACTGGAACTGCTCGCCGTCCTGGCCGTAGGCGTCAACCCGTACCGCCTTCGTCTCCCGGATCGGAGCAACCAGAACCGCACCCGTTGCCTCCTGGGTGCCCACTGACGGGTCGAGAACGGCCAGCTTGCCACGCTGAAGGTTGTGATGGCCGGATAGCACGGCCAGGATCTTCTGCGTGCCGGGAATCCCGCGCGCGTGCATTATTGTCGTGGGGAACCACGAATTGTTGCCGTATGCCTCGGTCTGGCCAGTGCCGTCGGGGTTCATCTGGAAGAGCGGCTGGGGGAAGATCTGCCCGCGGTCATTGTATTCCCAGCGTGTGTAAAGCACTCGGCCATCATCCGTTACCGTCGGGTAATTCGTGTGAACCTGGTCGAAGCCGACCCGCCGCATGTATCGGCCATTCTTGTCGCAAATGTATAAGTTCGACACCTCCGTCCACCAGCAATCCACTGTCTGCACACAGCGGGTGGAATTGAATATGATATTCCCGTCGGGCAGGTAGGCCCCCTCGTAGTCGGCAAAGCCCAGCCCGGCTGTCAACTGCCGAACCCTGCCGGTGGCCGCTTCCATCTCGTAAAGGTGGTAATCATCCTGACGGTCCGATTTCTTCCAGGCAAACAGAATCCGTTTTCCGTCGTAAGACACATCCGGGTCGCGAATTACGCCGCCGGCGTCCTGTGCCAGCACGCGGGTCTCGCCCAGGCCGCCATCGGCCCGGAGCAGGCACAGGGCCGAGCCGGGCTTGAATGTTCGTTCATTTTGGGCGTCGGACTGACCCTCGGTGTAGGCGTAATGGCTGCCGCCCAGGTCGTAATGCTTTGTGTAGACTATCCTTGGATACTT
>CAZSBS010000294.1:0-5467 GCA_964605095.1 uncultured Planctomycetaceae bacterium
GCAGCCCAACGCTGGTGACCTGCTACGCCGTCATGGCCCTGGAAGAGGCGCTGAAAAAGTAGCAGCGGGGGGGGCAGGGCAGGAACGGCAGGCTAGGCCGGCCTGACAGCCCGGCAGAAGACCATCGCGCCCCGCAAAGCCAGGCGGAAGGTTCGGACCTCGAGCCCGGCCGCGTCCAGCGCGCCGCGCAACTCCTGGGCTTCGAACGGCGTGTGGCCGAAGATACGGTTGAACCGCAGGGCCGAATCGCGGATCAGGGCTTCCTCGAAGGAGAACACCCCGCCCGGCTTGAGCACACGCGCCACTTCCACCAAGGCTTGCCGCCATTCCACTATGTGGTGCAGGACGTCGAACAGGACCACAGCGTCGAACGACGCATCCTCGAAGCCCGTCGTCTGCGCCGGGCCGCAGACCAATTCAATACGGTCCAGGCGGATGCCCCGCGCCCAGCGGGGCGGGCGGTCGAGGTTCCGCCGGGCAAGGCGAATCATGTCCGGGTCGATGTCCAGGCCGACGAGCCGCCCGCATTCCAGGTGCTTGCTTATCAGCATCGTGCCCATGCCCTGACCGCAGCCGATTTCCAGGCACGAGCAGCCCGGCGGGACGTCCAGCCCCGAAAGCACGCTTGGAGCCTCGAACTTCCGCATCAGCCATGTACGGGGCCATCTGTTAAGCAGCAGCTTTTCGAAGAAGCGTAATTTCAATTCTTCGTGTCCACCACGCCCAGAGACGCAAGGTACTTGTCCATTGCCGCCGCCGCTCTCTTGCCATCGCCCATGGCCAGGATCACGGTTGCGCCGCCGCGGACAATGTCTCCGCCGGCGAAGACGCCCGGGATGCTGGTCATATGGTCGGCGTCGGCGACGATGTTGCCCCACTTGTCGAGCTTCAACTCGGGGCAGGTCGCGGTCAGCAGGGGGTTTGCTCGCGTGCCGACAGCCACGACGGCGATGTTGGCCGGCAACTCAAACTCGCTGCCCGCCACCGGCACGGGGCGGCGTCGGCCCGAGGCGTCGGGCTCGCCTAACTCCATTCGCTGGAGCCGCACGCCGCGGACCCACCCAGCCTCGTCGCCGAAAACCTCCAGCGGGGCGACCAGGAACATGAACTCCACGCCCTCCTGCTCGGCGTGATGAATTTCCTCGGCTCGTGCGGGCATTTCATCCCGGCCACGGCGGTAGGCGAGTATCGCGCGCTTCGAACCC
Organism: uncultured Planctomycetaceae bacterium; assembly: GCA_964605095.1. Lineage (GTDB taxonomy): Bacteria > Planctomycetota > Phycisphaerae > SM23-33 > SM23-33 > JAUWQU01. Next base: position 1,206 of record CAZSBS010000294.1, read on the forward strand.
AGCCGCCTGGCGGTGCGAACGGCATCCATCGCGGTGTTGCCGCCCCCGAAGACCACCGCCACGTCGCCCCGTGCGATCGGCGTGGCGCTCTCGGCCTTGTACGCGGCCATGAGGTTCACGCGAGTGAGATACTCGTTGGACGAGTACACGCCCTTTAGGTTCTCGCCCGGCACGTTGAGGAATATCGGCAGCCCCGCGCCGTTGGCGATGTAGCAGGCGTCGAACTCCCGCATTATCTCGGTGACCGTCAGCGTCTTGCCGACGATCACGTTGCACTCGATCTTCACCCCGATACCGCGTAGGTTGTCCACCTCGCGGTCGACGATTCGCTTGGGCAGGCGGAACTCGGGGATTCCGTACCGCAGCACGCCGCCGGGCGCGTGCAGGGCCTCGAAAACGGTCACGTCGTGGCCCACGCGGGCCAGCTCGCCGGCGGCGGTCAGGCCACTTGGGCCGGAACCAACCACTGCCACCTTTCGACCGGTTCGCTCTGCCGGGGCGGAGGGTTTCGTCGTGCCGTTATCCGCCGCCCAGTCGGCGACGAATCGCTCCAGCCAGCCGATGGCGACCGCCTCGCCCTTCTTGCCGCGTACGCACTTCGCCTCGCACTGGATCTCCTGCGGGCAGACCCGCCCCGTCGTCGCGGGCAGGGCGTTGTCCACCTGCAATATCCCAGCCGCACCTGCCAGGTCGCCCGCCGCCAAGCACGCCAGGAACTGCGGAATCCGCACCGCCACCGGACAGCCTTCCACGCACGGGGCGGTCTTGCACTGGAGGCACCGCTTGGCTTCCTCGATGGCTGCCACCTCGGTGAGGCCGAGGTTCACTTCCGAAAAGTTCGCGCCGCGGACCTCAGCCGACTGCTCGGGCATGGCCGTCCGCTCGATGGCCATGCGCTGCTTGGGGGTCAATCCCTCGATGCTCACTTGCCGCCTCCGGGTGTCCGCGAAGCCGCCTGGGTGTCCATGCGGCACTGGTGTTCCTTGTACATGTTCTGCCGGCTGGAAAGCTCGCGAAAGTCGACGGCGTGGCCGTCAAACTCCGGGCCGTCCACGCAGGCGAACTTGATCTGCCCGCCGACGGTGACCCGGCATCCGCCGCACATCCCCGTGCCGTCAACCATGATGGGGTTGAGGCTCACGATGGTCTTCACGCCGTAGGGGCGGGTCAGGTCCGCCACCGCGGCCATCATCGGCACCGGGCCGACGGCGTAAACCGCGTCGGGGCGGCGCGAGGCGTGTTCGAGCATCTCCTTTAGCACGGCCGTGACGAAGCCCTTGACGCCCAGCGAGCCATCCTCGGTGGTGCAGAGGACCTGCTTGCAGAAGGCCGACATCTCGTTGCGAAGGATGACGTGCGGGGCGCTTCGCCCGCCGATAATGGTGACGACCACGTTGCCCGCGTCGGCCAGGGCCTTGGCCAGCGGGTACAGCACAGCCGTGCCGACCCCGCCGCCGACGCAGACGACCCGCCCGAACTTCTCGATCTCGGTCGGCAGGCCCAGCGGCCCCGCCACGTCCAGTATCCCGCCGCCCGGCGGCGTGGCGACGATGTCCCGAGTGCCCTGTCCGACGGCCTGGATGATAAGGGTTATGGTGCCCGCCTGGGCGTCGGCGTCGGCGATGGTGAGGGGAATCCGCTCGTCGCCTTCCTCGTGGCGGACGATCACGAACTGCCCCGGCTTTCGGGCCACGGCGACCCGCGGCGCCCGGACCACCAGCTTGTGGACCAGTGGGGCGATCTCGTCGTTGCTGAGAATCTCGAACATCAGTCTTGGCTTTCTACTACGCTGTTTACCACTGCTTGCCCGACAACGTGCCGGGGAAACATTCAGGATACACGGTACCACGTAGCATATTCAAGCGCGTAAGACAGCCGTCAGCCAAGACTTTCCGATCACATCCCGCCGGCCCGCAGGCTTGCCATGGCCTTGCGGATGTCGCCCAATCCAGGCGCTACAGTCTCGCTCTTGCCGCCCGCCTCAGCCACAAGAACCTGCCCGCCCATGACATACACCCCGGCAAGGTACGTGAACTCCACACCCGAGCGATTGGCGGTGAACGTCAGCAGCCTGCCCTTGGCGCCATTAGCGGCCTCGGCGGGTTCCTCCTTGGCAAGCGTGTAGCCCCGGCGGTTGACGAGCTCGTCGCGGATCGCGGTAATCCAGAAGTCCAGCGTGGCGTCCTTGGGGTTGGTTTCGGACCGAAGGGCGATGACGACCCCGTCGGCCGAGACGGCCCGCTGGGTATAGGGGCCGCGCTGGTACGTCTCCACCTCGACGAACCCGGAGGGCATCTGCATTTTCGGCTCGCATCCGCCCAGCACTCCGCATGACAGCACCCCGAATGCCAGGATGGTAAGGATCGTTGCGTGTCTCATTGGCGTTTCCTTTCGCAGCCTAGAACGAGAGAAGTTCGTCCAGCCCAATTCTCCCAAGCCAATAGAACGGCAGCTTGACCCGCGTCTCGGCCGGGGCGTTCTTGGTCTGGTTGAACAGGACGGTCAGCATCGAGAAAGCCACCTCGTGCGAGAGCTTGTTGAGTTGCCCCTCAAGCCGCTCGATCTCGGTGGTGATTCGCTGGAGCTCCTTTTCGATCTCCATCGTGTCGCGTACGGCCTGGGACTTTTCCAGCAGGGCAAGGAGTTTCTGCTGTGTGGCCTTGGCGTTCTTGAGGCGCAGCTCGAGGTCGAGATACTGGTCCGTCACGTCCTGGGCGGTCACTTCCTTGTCGATCACCATTCCCATCCGGCCTACCGCTTCCACTGCGGCGTCGAACTTATCGGCCGGGACGCGTACGACGATTGTGTTGACCGTCATCCGAAGCATGTATCCGCCGAGTTTATCCGCCAGTGCCTTGGTAGCCTGGATGGACGCGGCCACGTCGCCGACGGCGACGTTGAACCGCCCGGTGTATACGACCTTCCGCGGCTCAACGACTGTCAGCATGGGGGTCGGGTCCTGGATATCAGACAAAGCCGCAGGCGGCGGCGTGGCGCCGGGCATTGGAGGTACTTCCTGGGGCAGCGGCACGCTCAGGGCGACGGCCGGGCGATCCATTTTCCCCAGCCCATAAGCGAAGTAGCGTGCTTGAGGAGCCTCACACCCACCGCACAGACAGCCGGCGCCGATGAGGATTAGAAAACCGAGAACCAGTTTCCGCATTCGCGTTCTCCTTCTCGTAAGGGCCCCGGGGGGAGACATAGCCATGCCGTGCCGTCTGAGTATACTCGCGGCAACGAGAGTTGCGCAGAGGAATTGGAGAAGATAGAAAAAGAGCCCCGGCGGGGCGGTGGCGATCTCCACCGCCCCTGCCGGGGCTCCTATTGAAGATGATGTCTCCCGGGGGTTCGCGAGTACGCTCACCCCCGGCTACGCGCCGCCAGCCCCTCCGGGGCTGGGTTGGAGCCCATAGGGCTCCAACGGGAAACAATCAGTGTCAGTTAAACGGACAGCCGCGGCCACCGACTGCCAACTACCGGCTACCGGCTATACCGGCGCGCCGGGACTACTTCCCTACACAAGGCCTTGTGCCATCATCGCCTTGGCGACCTTGAGGAATCCGGCGATGTTGGCGCCGGCGACGAGGTTGCCCTTCTTGCCGTACGCCTCGGCCGCGCCGGTGCACTGGTCGTAGACCGCGTTCATGATGGTCTTGAGGCGGCGGTCGACTTCCTCGAAGGTCCAGTTCAGGCGCATCGAGTTCTGGCACATCTCCAGGGCGCTGGTGGCCACGCCGCCGGCATTGGCGGCCTTGGCCGGGCCGAAGGAGACCCCGCTGTCGTGGAAGATGTCCACGGCCTCGGGCGTCGAGGGCATGTTCGCGCCTTCGCCGACCGCGATGCAGCCGTTCTTGACCAGGACCTTGGCCGCGTCGCCGTCAAGCTCGTTCTGGGTGGCTGAGGGAAGCGCCACGTCGCAAGGCACCGACCAGATGCCCCGGCAGTCCTCGATGAACTGGGCCTTGGGGTGCTTGGCGACGTATTCCTTGATCCGCCCGCGCTCGATCTCCTTGATCCGCTTGACGGTGTCGAGTTGGATGCCCGCCTCGTCAACGATGTAGCCGTTGCTGTCGGACACCGTGATGACCTTGCCGCCGAGTTCGTGGACCTTCTGCACGGCGTAGATGGCCACGTTGCCCGAGCCGCTGATGACGACCTTCTTGCCCTTCCAATCGGTCTTGCGGTCCTGGAGCATGCGGCTGACGAAGTACACCAGGCCGTAGCCGGTGGCCTCGGTGCGGACAAGCGAGCCGCCCCATTCC
>CAZSBS010000295.1:0-5463 GCA_964605095.1 uncultured Planctomycetaceae bacterium
CTCGTCCACCCGCGCCTGGAGCTTCTCGACCTGGCGTACGAGGTCGCGGATGGTCTTCCGCATCTCCGGCAGCTTGGACACGATGACCACCCGCCGCCTCGTCTCAGCCACCGGGGCCGCGGGGCTGCCGAGCACCTGTATGCCCGGCGGAACGTCGTTGATCACGCCGGACTGGGCGCCCACCTGCACACCGTCGCCGATGCGGATGTGCCCGACAATCCCGGACTGGGCGGCGAAAATGCAGTAGTTGCCCACCGTCGTCGAGCCCGCTATGCCGGACTGCGAGACCATCAGGCAGTGCTTGCCCAGCCGCGTGCCGTGCCCAATGCCGATGAGGTCCGCGAACTTCGTGCCCGCGCCGATCACCGTCGCACCGAGAGTCGCACGCTCGATGGCGCAGCAGGCGCCGATCTCCACGTCGTCCTCCAGCTCGACCCGCCCGGCCTCGGGGATCTTCTCGTGCCGACCGGCGTGCGTCGCGTAGCCGAAGCCGTCCTGGCCTATCGCCGTGCCGGCGTGGATCCGCACGCGGTCGCCTAGAATGCAGCCTTCATAGATCGTCACCGACGGGAACAGCTCGCAGTTCTGCCCTATCCGCACCTCCGGGCCGACGTACACGTTGGGGTAGATCACCGTGCCATCGCCGACCTTCGCTCGCGGGCCTATGAACGCGAATGGCCCAACCGTCACGTCCTTGCCCAACTCGGCCGAGGGGTCGATGCACGCGCGAGAGTCGATGCCCTTCAGCGGCGACCTGCGGAAGCCGTACATGACCACCATCGCCTGGCGGAACGCGTAGTAGGAGTCCTGGCAGCGGATGAGCGACTCGCCCGGCCCGGCGTAGTCGGCCGGCACGATTACCGCCGCCGCCTTCGTCTCCGCCACGTGCCGCTCGTACTTGACGTTGCTGAGGAACGTGACCTCGTCAGGCCCGGCCGACTCGATGCTCGCCATGCCGCGGACAATGAGATCAGCGGGCCCTTGCAGACTGCCGCCTATCGTCTCGGCGAGTTTTCCCAGTGTGATTTCTTTCATTGCTTCGTCAGTTTCCCATCCTGGAGGTGCAAGACGCGGTCGGCGGCGGCAGCCAGCGTGGCGTCATGGGTTACCATCACGACGGTCTGGCCGATGTCCTGGCTGGCGGTCTTGAGCACCTGTAGTATCTGTTTTCCGGTCCGGCTGTCGAGGTTGCCGGTCGGCTCGTCGGCCAGGAGGAACTTCGGGCGGTTCATAAGCGCCCTGGCGATCGCCACCCGCTGGCGCTCGCCGCCGGATAGCTCCTTGGGCCTGTGCTTCATCCGCTCGCCAAGCCCGACGCGCTCGAGCATCTCGATGGCCGCGCGACGCCGCTCGCCGCGATGGCGCAGCCAGCCCAGCAGCGACTCATCCACCTTTGCCGGCAGGAGCGTGTTTTCCAGCACGCTCAGTTCCGGCAGCAGGTGGTAGAACTGGAACACAAACCCAACGTCGCGGCAGCGCGTGCGGTTGCGCTTTCGCTGCGGAAGGTGGGCGATGTCCACCCCTTCGAGCTTAACGGCGCCCTTGTCGATGCGGTCCAGCAGGCCGATCAGGTGCAGCAGTGTGCTCTTGCCGCTGCCCGACGCCCCAACCACGGCCACGAACTCCTTCGGCTCGACCGTGAAGCTCACGCCCCGCAGCACGTGCAGGTCCGTCCGGCCGAGCCTGTAGCTCTTGTGCAGGCCGATTACCTCGATGGCGGGCGCCGGGCTACTCATAACGAAGCGCCTCCACTGGCTGCCGCATCGCGGCGATCACGCCCGGCAGAAGCGCGCCGAAAATGCCGGCGATTATCGCCCCGCAAACGATCCACACGGCCGTGGCGAAGTCGACCTGGTCGGGGATCTTCTCGAACATGAACGTCTCGCGGTTCCAAGGTGAGAAGCCGGTGACGTCGGCTATCCAGTCGGCGATGGGGTTGATGTTCCAGACGAACGCGCAGCCGGCGATGGTGCCTGCTATCGAGCCGATCATCCCGATTGCCGCCCCGTAGATAAGGAATATTCCCGCCACGCCCATGTTCGACGCACCGACGGCCTTGAGGACGCCGATGTCGCGCGTCTTCTGAACCACAATCACGTAGAGGATCACAAAGATCAGCAGTATCGCCACCGAGGAGATGATGCCCAGGATGATGACCATCAGCGTCCGCTGGTTTTCCAGGGAGCTTATCAACTGGCTCTGGCGCTGGCGCCAGGTCTCGACGGCCACCGACGAGCGTGCCGCGTCGGGGTGCGTTTTCTGGAAGACGGCCCAGACGGCATCTATCTGCCGGGCGACGTCGCTGACCCTCTTGAGAGACTCCGCCCGCGACAGGCCGGGCGCCTCCTTGAGTTTGACGTGGATCTGCGAGCATCTCGCCGGCTCGACGATCACGCCGGCATCTCCGGCCGCCCGCTGGGCGCCCATGTTGCACAACTCCTGGAGCGTGTCGAACGGGATGTAGACGATCTCGCTGTCGATGCTGGAAACGTCCGTCGAGCAGTCGTCGATGACGGTGAAGTTTCGCGTTACGGGCGTGATGTCGGCGTAGCTGAATTGCCTGCCCAGCGGGATCATCGACAGCATGATCTGCTGGCCGGGGCCTATCACGCGGATGATCTCGCCCTTTGGCGTGCGGAAACTCAGCCCCGCGATGCCAAGCCCCAGGATGGCCCGGCGGTCCGGCGGGAGGATCATTGTTCGCTCGACGGCGACCTTCTGGCGCTCGAGCAGGTCGCGCTTGCTGTCCTCGCCGGCCGCGTCGGCGGCGTCGATCTGCTTCTGGAGTTCCGCTGCCCGCCTGGCCGTCACCTTGGCATTGCGGATGTTCTCGATTGCCTGATCCTGAAAGCCCGTCGCGTTGAAGAGCCTTTCGGCCAGGGCCTGGCGGTCGGGCGTCAACTGGCCGCCGGGCGGGGGCTCGGCGACTCTCTTGAGGATCTTGAACGTGCGCTTGTTGTCCTCGTCGAGCCGCCTGAGGACCAGCGGCTCGGGCGGGTCGAAGGTGGGGTTCTGCACGCCCGCCTGGACAAACAGGCCCTTCTCGAAGTCGCTCACCCGGGTCCGTTCCGGCAGGCGTATCCCCGCCAACTGCACCGTCCGCCTGAAGTCGTTGCCCGGCAGTTGCAGTATCCCGAACGTCAGGATGAACGGGCTGGCGTCCTTGACCTCGGGCACATCCTTCTTTATCGCGGCGATCAGCGCGTCGTATTCGCCTAGGCCGCTCAGCGAGGCCGACGATATCACCACGTCCCCGAAGAGGCCCTTGGCTGCCACCTCGATCTTGTCCACGAAACCCGTCAGAACGCTCACGCAGACGAGCATGAGGAACACGCACAGAGCCACGGCTACCATGGCGAAATACGCCAAGGCTCTCTTTACGAGGTATTTCAGGCAAAGCGTGAGCTTGTACATTCGTCTCTCGTCGAAGGTCTCAACTCATGACTCTCAGGTCTCTGCATTTGCAGCCGGGACGCTCTTCTGTCCGCCCCGGATGGGGCGCCGGGTTGTAGCCACGGGTGGAGCGACGCCTTCAGGCTTCGCGGAACCCGTGGAATGAGTCGGTCTCATGAATCCGCCCCGGATGGGGCGGAGGAAGCCTTCCTTCGCCCCTGCCGGGGCGAAGAGATGAAGGGAATGAATCGCTTCCACGGGTTTCGCTCCGTCCCGACGTGTGTCGGTACTGCGCTTCACCCGTGGCTACAACCCGGCGCCCCATCCGGGGCGGGCAGAAGGCTGACCAAACGCTTCTTCCCATTTCCTGCTTCCCTAGTTTTTTCTCTGCGGCTCTGCGCACTCCCGCAGGGCCATTCGGGCTGCGCGATATTCTTTGTCTTCTTCCCTTACGGCCGCGCGTGCGGCCTAAGCAGCGGGAACAATACCACGTCGCGAATCGACTGGGAATTCGTCAGGAGCATCACGATGCGGTCGATGCCGATGCCAAGCCCCCCCGCCGGCGGCATGCCGTGGCGAAGCGACGTTACGAAGTCATCGTCCATCACCCGCATCGTCTCGCCCTCAGCCTCGCCGAGAAGCTGCCCGGCGAAGTTCGCCTCCTGGACCGCCGGGTCGTTCAACTCCGTGTAGGCATTGGCGATCTCCATGTTGGCGACGAACGCCTCGAACCGCAGCGCGATGGTCGGATCGTTGGGGTCCCGGCGGGTCAGCGGGCACAGCTCGGCTGGGTAGTCCTTCACGAACGTCGGCTGGACCAGGTGAGCCTCGACGGTGGCCTCGAAGACCTCGTTGATGACCACCGCGTCGTCCTTGTTGGACTCCTCGATGCCCAGTTGGCGGGCCTTGGCTCGCACGGCCGGCATGTCGCGCATCGCCACCCCCGCGTGCTCAGCCAGCAGGTCCGCGTACTTCGCGCGGCGCCACGGCACGGTGAAGTCGATCTCCACATCGCCGTACGGCAGCTTCGTCGAGCCGCATATCCGCTCGGCCGCCCCAGCCACCAGCGTCTCGGTGATCTCCATCATCACCTCGTAGTCGGCGTAGGCCTGGTAGAGTTCCATCATGGTGAACTCGGGGTTGTGCCGCGTGCTCAGGCCTTCGTTGCGGAAGTTGCGGTTGATCTCGAAGACTCGCTCCATCCCGCCGACGAGCAGGCGCTTGAGGTACAGCTCCGGGCTGATGCGCAGGAACAGGTCGCAGTCCAGGGCGTTGTGGTGCGTGACGAACGGCCTGGCCGCGGCGCCGCCGTAGACGGCCTGCATCATTGGCGTCTCGACCTCGACGAACCGCCGGGCCTTGAGCGTCGTGCGGAAATGCTCGATTATCTCGATGCGCTTCTTGAACGTCGCCATCGAGTCCGGGTTGGTCATCAGGTCGAGGTATCGCTGGCGGTAGCGGATCTCGGTGTCCTGGAGCCCGTGGAACTTCTCCGGCATGGGGTTCAGGGCCTTGGCAAGCAGCGTGAGCTTGTCCGACCAGATGGTGGTCTCGCCGGTGCGGCTCTTCTGGAGCAGCCCGGACGTGCCGACAATATCGCCGAGGTCCAGCAGGCCGGCAAGCTTCCACCCGGCATCGTCCAGGGCATTCTTGCGAAAGGCAACCTGCATCTGACCGGTCTCATCGCGGATGTGGGCGAACATCATCTTGCCCATGTCGCGCAGCAGCACCACCCGCCCGGCCACATCCGCGACCTGGCCTTCCTGGTCGTCAACGTACCGCCCGAGAATGCTCGCGACAGGTTCGCTAGTGTCATACCGCCAGCCGTACGGATCAATGCCCATCGCCTTGATCTGCTCAAGCTTGGCCAGCCTGTCCGCCTGCACCTTTTCCAGCATATCTGTTACGCCTTTATGGGGATATATAAGGCCTTGTATCTTCGGGGCGGGCGGGGCTAAAGTCAAGGACGGGCAAAGAGATTGCGGAATGCGGATTGTGACCGAAGGGCACCGGGGCCTGGGAACGCCAATCTCCCGACTAGGATATTCGATTGATTCAGGTTACCCCAAT
>CAZSBS010000296.1:0-5460 GCA_964605095.1 uncultured Planctomycetaceae bacterium
ACCACGGGATGCCAAATGGAAAACTGTCTAAATTAACAATTGGGCAACACGCCCTCCCGGCTCCCGGCTACCGGCTCCCGGCTCCCGGCTACTGGCTCCTGCCCCCGAGTGCGCATAAAAAATGCCGTGCACCCGGCGTCGAATCGCAGCAACAGGGCTCGCATGGCAAGACAGCTCAAGCCAGGTGATCCTCATGCACGCGTCGCAGGCTCGCTTATGGCTGCTCCCGTCAAGGCCTGACCAGATTCACGGCGCGACGCTGCAAAGGGCCCAACTATCAACACTGCCCGCCATGCAAGTAGACCAATCACAACGACCCTCGGCAGGGAATTCAGTCCCGCTGTAGCGGATTGCGGGTCCGCCCGAAGGCCTCAGGGCACCGCTAGCGCCCCACCTAGCACGGCGGGTACATCATACGCCAAGGGATGGCCGGGGGCAAGGGCCGGGGGAAGTAAAAAACGGAACCGGGAACCCGGAAGCCAGGATGGCCACGAGAACCCCCAGGCGCGCCGCGGCTATCCATTTTCGCCGCCGGGCTGTTGAGGCAATTGCACCATATCCGGCCCCTATAGCCTCGCCACGGCAAAAAGGGAAGCCTGGTGTTTCATCGCGAAGGCATTGTGAACCCTTCGGCGTGGGCGTGTGCCGGGGATTTAGCTAAGGTTCGGTGGCGGCCTGGCCCGATACATCAAGGAGGCGTAAACCCAAGTAAGGACGGGATGTTGGGATACCGGGGGCGGTCGATGCGGTCGGTGAGGGTGGATGGGCGCCGCCGGTTGGCTGCGTATGTTGCGTGGCGGGGGCCCGTCGCGCCGCGCTGTTGATCGAAGGGATTTAGAGGCCTTGTGTGACAAAAAGTGCTCAAGTCGGACACAATACTGCCGCTCCAGCGGGGTGGCCACGCCGCGCCCCAAAATCGGCCCCGGATGGGCAATGTCCGTGCGAGGCGAGGCTTCAGCGAGTTGCCCTGGCCGACCCTTGCTCCCGGAGATCATAGGATTCCCGTATTTTTCACTTTACTTGGCGGGTGGGCAGGGTAACTTTATCACCAGTGCATGACTTCCGGAATTGGTATGCTCGCGCCTTCTCGTCTGATCCGGGGCTGGCATGCACGGAAAGTCGTAATATAATAAGGACGCATTTCTGCTCACGGTTGCTACATACGGAGAACATCCAGTATGAAAGCCGATTCTACGCGAAGACGGCGGCGTTGTTTTTTGGGGGTTGACCGGCCACGGCCCATTCGGGCTCTTGCCGTCGGGCTGGCTTTGCTGGCGTTGGCAACGCTGACACTGCCCGCCCGGGGTGCAGACGCACCCGCGACCCAGCCTGCCCCGGCCGAGACGGCCACAGTCGCACCCGCGACCCAGCCTGCCCCAGCCGAGACGGCCACAGTCGCGCCCGCGACCCAGCCTGCCCCGGCCAGCGCGACGGACGGGCCTCAGTACATGGTCAGCCGGTTCGTCCTGGGCTACGCCAAGGAGCACCCCCAGCACTCGGACATTGCGCCAATGGCGGATATCCCGATCGTTCTGGGCAAGACCGACAAGGGCTACGTTGCTCCCCGCCCAGGCGTCGCGGAGGTCACGCTGAGGCTGGACCAGTACAAGCCCGCCAAGGCCGAGGCGTTTTTCGCCAGCGCCATCCGGCGGATAAACGAGTCGATCGTCGAGGCCTACAACCGCCAGGGACTCGTCGGCGTGTTCGTGGCCCCCAGCGACGAGGACATCGACTCTCTGACGGGCAAGGACAAGCGATCTGCGGACCAGACGCCGCTGCGCCTGTTGGTCTGGACCGCGCCGGTGTCGCGGATTCGCACCCTTGCCAGCGGCGAACGCATAGCCCCCGAGAAGCGTATCGACAATCCCGCCCACGCGCGGATCGCCAAGAACTCGCCGATCCACGAGGGCGAACTGCTCAACAAGGGGCTGCTGGACGATTACATCTTCCTGCTGAACCGCTCTCCAGGGCGGCGGGTGGACGTGGCGGTAACATCGGGCGCCAAGACCGGCGACGTGGCGATGGATTACCTGGTCAGCGAGAACAAGCCGTGGCTGGCTTACGTCCAGACGTCCAACACCGGCACGAAGGCGACGAACCAGTGGCGGACGCGGTTTGGCTTCGTCAGCAACCAGTTCACCGGCAACGACGATGTTCTTTCGGTCGATTACACAATGGCCTGCCTGTTCGGACCGGAGGCCAAGTCGGCGTCGATCTCGTACGAGGCGCCAGTCTGCAAGATGGACCGCCTGCGATGGCGCGGCTACGGCAGTTGGGCGGACTATGAGGCCACCGTTACCACTCCGCAGGCCGGCGAGAACTTCACCGGCTACGAGTGGCGAGGCGGCGCCGAGTTGATCTGGAACGTCTACCAGCACCGCGAGTTGTTCGTGGACCTCATCGGCGGTGCGTACTGGTGGCACGTCTTCGTCGACAATCAGACTCTCCAGCAGAAGGGCAAGGGCGACTTCTTCGTGCCTTACGTCGGCGTGCGGACCGAGCGCATAACGGACCTGTCAACGACGGTTGGCCAGGTCACGTTGGAGAGCAACTGCGAAGGCATCGGCCAGACCCCCGCCAGGGACATGGAGGCCCTGGGCAGGATGCCCGTGGACTCCGAGTGGCTTCTGATGAAGTGGGACATCGTGCATTCGTTCTTCCTCGAGCCGCTGATCAACCCAACGGCCTGGCGGGACGTCAAGACCCCGCAAAGCTCCACGCTGGCGCACGAGCTTTACTTCCACTTCCACGGGCAATACGCAATGAGCGGCTACCGCCTGATCCCGCAGAACGAGGCCACCGCCGGCGGGTTCTTCTCCGTCCGGGGCTATCCGGAGTCGTCTGTGGCCGGCGATACGGCGCTGCTCGGCACGGCTGAGTACAAGCTCCACATCCCCAGGCTGCTGAAGATTCAGCCGGACCCGGGCAAAACGCCTCTGCCGCTGGTGGGCACTCCGTTCCGCTGGGCGCCGCAGACAGTGTACGGCCGGCCGGATTGGGACCTGATTGCCCGGGCGTTTTTTGACGTCGGGCGGACGATGAACACCTGGCACCGCAGCGCCCAGGGCGAGGAGGACTACACCCTGATGAGCGCGGGCGTGGGCCTGGAGTGGCAGTTCTCCCGCTACGTGAACCTGCGCCTGGACTGGGGCTTCCCGCTGCGCGACCTGAACACGACCACCGAGCGGGTGGACGCCGGCGACGACTCGCGGGTGCATTTCGTGGCTACAATCATTTATTGACAACGTCTAAGGCATAGACGATCAGAGCCGGCCCTGCCGGCACGTTTGACATAACTGTATGAAGCTTGGAATCGCAAGAGCGGGCACGCTGGTCGTGCGGCTTCTATGGGAGCATTGGCCATGAGTATTAGACAGGTGACGGGGTTCGTTCTTTCGGGCAGGGCGGCGGCGGGCGCGCTGCTGATCGCCACGTTACTGGGGATCCTGTGCAGCCCCGGAGTGCAGGCCGCCCCGCAAGGCGAGAGCGTCGTCGGCGGCAGCGCCACCTTCGAGCGATCCGGCGCCACCACCACGATCACCGCGGGCAACAGGGCGATCATCAACTACTCGAGCTTCGATGTCGCCGCCAACGAGACCGTGCGGTTCGTCCAGCCCAGCGCCACAGCCACCGTGCTCAACCGCATCCAAAGCGCCAGCCCGACGCACATCGACGGGTCGCTCCAGGCCAACGGCATCGTCTATCTGGTCAACCGCGCGGGCGTGATGTTCGGCCCCGGCTCGGTGGTCAATGTCGGCGGGCTTTACGCCGCCGCCGCCACCATATCCAACCAGGACTTCCTGGCCGGCATCAACAGGTTCACCGACACTGCCGGCGACGTGACCAACAACGGAACCATCGTTGCAGACGCCGTCGGCCTGATCGGGCGGACGGTCGCCAACCACGGCTCCATCGTGGCCACAGGCGGGCTGGTGACAATGGTGGCCGGCAAGGACGTCCTGCTGAGCGAGGAAGTCGGCGGGCACCTGATGGTCCGCCTGGAAGGCTCGGGCGAGCAGATAACCGACAAGCCCGGCGTCGAGAACACCGGCACAATCCAGGCCCCAGGCGGCAAGGTCCTGCTGGGCGCCGGCGACATGTTCAGCCTCGCCGCCCGCCAGGCCGGGACCGTGCAGGCGAAGGATGTCGTCGTGGTGGGTCTGGCCGGCGTGACGGAAGTCAGCGGCACAATCGATGCTACCGGACCCACCGGCGGCAAGGTCACCGTCACGGGCGAGAAGGTCGCCATCAAGGGCGCGACAATCGACGCTTCCGGGCAGTTCGGCGGCGGCGAGATACTCATCGGCGGCGGCTATCAGGGCAAGAACCCCGATGTAGCCAACGCCCAGTACACGTTCGTCAGTGCCGACAGCGTGGTGAACGCCAGTTCGACGGCCGCCGGCAACGGCGGCACGGTCATCGTGTGGTCCGACTGCGTCACCCAGGTGTACGGGCAGTTGTCCGCCCGCGGCGCCGGCGCCGGAAGCGGCGGCCTGGTCGAAACCTCCGGGCATAAGCTGCTCATTGCCACCACCGTACCCGACGTAGGTCCAGGCGGCACGTGGCTGCTGGACCCCGAAGACATCGAGATCACCGTCGCCCAGGTCAACATCACCCAGGCCGGCGCAGGCGATCCCGGCCCCATTACCTTTAGCCCGACGGCCATTGACACGGTCACCACGATCGCCGCGGCCAACATCAACGCCGCCCTCGATGCCGGCTCCAACGTCGTCATCAACACCGCCGGCGGCGGCACCACCACGACAGGCATGGTGACGATCAACTCCGCTGTCACCAAGAGCGCCGACGCCGGCAGCGCCGACGGATCGACGCTCACGATTAACGCCGTCGACGGGATCGTCGTCAACGCGGGCATCACCTCCACCGTGGGCACACTGGACGTCGTGCTGAACGCTGTCAACGGCGTGGACATCAACGCCGTCGTCACCACCAACGGCGGGTCGTTTACGTCCGCCGGCACGACGTTCGACAACAACGGCGGGATCATCACGACCGCCGGCGGCGCGGTGGACATCAACAACACCGGCGCCATCACGATCGACGCGGCCATCAACGCCGGGGCAGGCGCGGTGACCATCGACGGCACGGGCGCGGGCGCCGCAAGCATTGGCGGGGCCGGGCTGATCACCACCAGCAACACCCTCACCCTGAATGCCGTCGGCGCCATCGGCGCGGCTTCGATGAACCTGGCTGCAACCGGCCCCATCGTGCTCACCTCCGGCACGAACGCGACCTTCACCAACAGCTCCGCGGTCGACCTTGGCGCCTGCAGCATCGGCGGCAACCTGGATGTCACGGCCACCACCGGCAACATCACCGACAGCGGCACGGTCACCGTGGGTGGCACGGCCACGTTCACCACCACCGCCGCCAACGCCACCATTGACCTTGGCACGCTGGCGATCACCGGCACGGTCGCTCTGAATACGACGGGCGCTG
>CAZSBS010000297.1:0-5446 GCA_964605095.1 uncultured Planctomycetaceae bacterium
GGTACGACGGCATCATGATCATAAGCAACAGCGCGATCACCGCGATAACGACCAGGATTTCTACGAGGGTAAATGCTCTGCGTTTCATGGTTGCTTGTCTCCTGGAGCCGAAGCAGGCTGGGGGTCCAGCTTTGCCTCAATGTGTATGCGCCGGTTTTCCGGGTGCCGCTCCAGCGGCCGACCCGCCTGGGCATAGGCCCGTTGGACCTGCGGATATTCCTTCATAATCTCGATGTGATTGAGCCATTGCGTCTGGTTGGCCGGACCGACGCCCAGATACCGCATGCCGAACTTCTTGTACAACTCGCGAAAGGCCTCGAGTTTCACCGAGTCGTTTTCGGCCTTCTCGGCTGTCTCCTGAAGCCATAAGATAGACCGCTCCGACTTGCACCGTGCCAGGCCCAGCAGCGAGGCCTTTCGCTCGTCAAGTGTGGCATTGGATGCCGCCAAGGCGCCCAGTCGGTCGGCGGCAGCCGGATCGCCGAAGAGCCCCAGCGTGCCTGCCGCCGCGGCCCGGACCTTCGGCGAGGGATCATCCAATGCCCGCTCGACGGCCTGGCGGGCGTCGGGGCTGTCAAAACGCCCCAGCCCCACAACCGCCGCCTGGCGGACGTCTGCTTCCTGGTCTTTCTCGGCCGTGCGGACCAGGGCCTCGACTGCCCCCGAGGGCTTTTTGTCGGTGATGCTGCAAACGGCCGCTTTGCGATCGGAGACCGTCTTGCCGGAAACTTTGGCGGAACAGCCGAATGAGGCCAACAACGAGCCCGCCGCGACGGCGGAAAGCACCACCTTGGTCCCTCTACTGACGCTCCGCGACTTATCGGCCATAGCTGCACTCCGGATCCGGTGAGGATCGTGATGACGCACTTCTTATGCGGGACCACTCACAGGCCCGCAAGCCATATCTTATTCTAACACTAACACGCCGGCGTCCTTGCCGCAAACGGCCTTTTCGATCAACGGGCGGTCCTCGGAATCCATCATCCGCGTCATGGCCAACCGCTCAAGACGGCTTCACCATCAGTTGACGGCAGGTTTCTTGTTGGGCACCTTGGGCGCCCAGGTCTCGGGGTGGAGGCGCGGGCTGATATTCAGCGGCATGTTCGCGGTAACCGACCCATCCGCCCAGAGGCCGTTCACCTTGGCCAGGTGGCGGGCACCTCCGACCCCAACCCCGCCGGCCAGCTTTGTATCGACAGTCAGGGGGGCTTCAAGGTCGACGATAAGCTCGGGATAGGGATAGTCCACCAGCAGCAGTGCCTTGGCGCTGTAAGGGTACCGGTAAACTTCGGAACTGATCCCGTAGTTGGTCAGCCAGGGCATCCAGTCAATGAGTTTGAAGCCGGGGCGATCTTTCTGGCCACGGGAGTCTGCGACATCGCCAGTGGTGCCGAAAGCCGGCTTGTTGCGGAAGAATATCGCGTTCATCTCGCCGAAGGGACATCTATTCTGTTGTTCGTTGTAGCCGGGGCCGCCCGCGTTTGGGTACCTTAACGCTTTTTCTTCCGGCGGTATGACGGATGGAACCCAGATGTAGCCGGAATGGTAGACCCGGACGTATCCGTCGGTGTCCCACCAACTGTTAAAGCCCATTATCTCGAACTGCCCGTTATCGTTGTCGTCTTGCAGGAGAAATTCGGTGAATGGCCCGTTTGCCGTATCCGTGCCGGTTTGGGAAATATACAGGAAGGCCTTGCCGCCCACGGTGTTCATTTTAAAGCTGCCTAACGCGTTGCGGTACTCCAACATCGCGAACATGTCCTTAACGTTGCCCGTCCTAGCCTTGCCGGTCTTGGCGTCCTTGCCATCGTCCTCGGGGCAGATGAAGATGACGGGGTCGGCGACGGCCTCCTTCGGCACGCCTGGCCACAACATCGAATCCGGGTACGGGAATACCAATGCTCCGGTTCCGATTCCAGCACCCCCCCCGCCGCCAATCACCCTGCCCGCGGAACCCAGTACGAAAGCCTGGCCGAGTTTGTTGAGGTTGTTCATGCAGATGGTTGCCCGCGTCAATGAGATCACCGACGACAGGCTGGGCAGCAGAATGGACACCAGCAGGGCGATTATGGCGATGACCACCATCAACTCAACCAATGTGAACGCCTTGCGTTTCATGGCATTTTCTCCTTCAGCAAGTCCTGGCCGCACCGAGCCGCCATGCGGCGCCGCGGCGACTCGGCACATCGGCAACTTCCAGCTACTTCAGCTTGCCAGGCGTCAGTCTGGTCGTCGGCCCGACCGCCGGCAACATCCGCGGGTCGATATGGCTTCGCGTATCGGCGTCCGCGGGATTATCTATCAACTGCGTCCCGGCCGCGGCATACGCCAGGCGGATGCGCTGATCGCGTTTCAACCGCTGAATAAGCTCGCGCCAAAGCACGTCGTTGTCCGGGTTCCGGCCAGGCAGGAGCCTGCCTCCCGCCTTGCGCAACGCCGACTTGGCCGCCTGGAGCTTGACCTCGTACGACGCGTTCTTGCCGGCCGTCTCCACCATCGTCACGATGGCACGCGGATCATCACAATCGACCAGACCGCGAAGAGCCGCAATGCGGACCGACTCGTCACGATCCGTCTCCAGCACCCGGATCAGTTCCCCCGTGGCCGGGGCGTCATTGAACTTCCCCAGGCTCTCGGCCGCGATGGCCCGCACGCCGGCGTCCTGGTCGCGAACGGCCTTTTCGATCACCGGGCGGTCCTTGGGGTCCATCATCTGCGTCAGGCCGACAATGGCGGCCCTTCGCACAATCGGGCTTTCGTCCTGAGCCGCGGTTGACAGGCTATCCCGTGCCCCGAACGGGCGCTGGCTGGATATGCGGATCACGGCGGCGGTGCGATCCTGCTCGGAGCCGCTGGTCACGTCCGGCCTGCCGGTTATCCACAGCACCACGGCAAGAAGGCCGACGACGGCTAGGATTATTGCCAGAACGACGCGAAACCGACTATTGCCGGAGCCCAATGACACAGCCATACCTCAACCTCTCCCACGTGTCCGAGCGCATATGGCTTGGCGCCAAACGATGCCAAGCGACCGCTCGCACCACGCATAATGGCTTCTATGCGCAGGCCCGCACTGTTCAGTATACCACAAGGCAAGTCGTAACAGAAGACTTTGACAAAATGCAACAAGTCGGATTAGGGACCTGAGTTTATGGTGGAAGCCGCCCGTTCCGCCGCGGCGGGCCAAAGCAAGTGCCGCCAGAAAGAAAAGAATGGTCGCTCGCGGCCGGGCAGGAAAATGGGCCTAGCCGCAGGTTCGGCGGGGGCGAAGACGGGTTTAACATTCCAACGGCTGGTAGCCAGTAGCCGGGGGCAGAGCGCTGGCCGTATACTAAAGAAAAGGTGGAGCCCGCAGCCCGGAACCCGCCGAAAGGAATTATCGGACAGCCTCGGCTACCGACAAACGGCTACGGGCTACTGAGATACCGTCCCGGATCCTTGGCTCCCGCGGCGGCGAAGCCTGCCAGGCGCAGGCGGCAGGAGTCGCAGTGCCCGCAGGCTGCCCCGTCGGCGGATGGGTCGTAGCAACTGTGCGTCAGCGAGTAGTCCACCCCCAGTTCCAAACCAGCACGGATGATCTCGGCCTTGGTCATACGGATCAGCGGGGCGTGGATGCGGTAGCTGCCTTTGCCCTCGACGGCGGCGGCGGTGGCGAGGTTGGCAAGGCGCTCGAAGGCCTCGATGAACTCCGGGCGGCAGTCGGGATAGCCGCTGTAGTCGACGGCGTTGACGCCCAGGAAGATGTCGAACGCCCCCACCACTTCCGCACAGGCCAAGGCGATGCTCAGGAAGATCGTGTTCCGCGCCGGCACATAGGTGACGGGTATCCCCCCGCCGTCGGGGCGGTCCTTGGGCACCTCGATGGCGTCGGTAAGGGCGCTATGCCCGAAGCCGCCAGCGGCGCTTAGGTCCAGCCGGACTACGCGATGGTCCGTGACGCCCATCGACGCCGCCACGCGCCTCGCGGCTGAGATCTCGAAGAGATGCCGCTGGCCGTAGTCGAAGCTCAGCGCGCAGCACGCGAAGCCTTGCTGACGCGCGATGGCCAGCGTCGTGGTCGAGTCCAGCCCGCCCGAGAGCAGGCACACCGCGGGTTTGCCAATTTGCCCTGACATGCCCAACAGGCTACCACGGCTTTGCCTGGCGGTGCAATCTGTGTTATTATTGTCAGCGGAAAGAAGAAGAAGATTACCGTCCCGGCGCACCGGGACAGAGGCACAGAGGTAAGAAGAAGAAAAAACAAAAGCTGGATGGGGATTGCATGGATTAAGGGATTATATGGACAAGAACACATACTAGTTTCTTAATCCATGTAATCCCTTAATCCATGCAATCCCCATCAAAAGCCGTTTCGGTTGTTTCTTCTTCTGTTTCTTCTCTGCGATAAAGAACCGTGCTTTCTCAGGAAGGACCTCGGCCATGGCTGAGTTGGAGACATTCGAGAACCCTCATCCGGGTCGCGACTACGTCATCACACACGTGGCGCCGGAGTTCACCAGCGTCTGCCCGAAGACCGGTCAGCCGGACTTCGGCACAATTGAGATCGAGTACGTCGCTGACATGCTCTGCGTGGAGCTCAAGAGCCTCAAGTTCTACCTGCAAGGCTACCGCAACATGGGGGTCTTCTACGAAGACCTGGTCAACCGGATTCTGGACGACCTGGTCGCGGCGCTGTCGCCGAGGCGGATGACCGTCACCGGGCGATTCACGCCCCGCGGCGGGATGCACTCGGTCGTGCGGGCGTCCCACGAAGGCGGTCCGGCGAGATGAACACACAACGCTTTCTGCTCGGCTTGGTCGCCATGGTTATTGCGCTGGGCGGGGCTCTGGCCATCCTGGATATGCGGGACACGCATCTGACGGTCACAAGCCACCCACGGGGGATAATGGGCACCGAGTGTTCCCTGACGGCCGGATGGCAGCCGGGATACCGCCCGCGCGCCGTACGGGCACTTGCCGCAGCCGAGCAGGCCCTGCGGACGGTCGAGGCCCACATGAGCACGTACATACGGCTCTCAGAGCTATCGCAGCTCAACGACGCCCCCGCCGGCAAGGCCATGTCGCTCTCGCCGGACACGATGGCGGTGCTCCGGCTGTCCATGCAGTTCAACGAGCAGACCGGCGGGGCATTCGACGTGACGTGCCTGCCGCTGTTTCGGCTCTGGGGTGAGGCAGGCAAGGCAAAGCGCCTGCCCACCGATGCTATGCTTGCCGCCGCGAGGGCCAAGTGCGGCTGGGACAAGTGGAAGCTGCTGGACGACGGGGCGGTCAAGAGCGTCGACGGCGCGGGCATGGGCCTTGGCGGCGTTGCGAAGGGCTGGGCGATTGACCGTGCCGCCGAGGCGATGATGGCTACAGGCTGCCCCGGCGGACTGGTGGAGGTCGGCGGGGACATACGATGTTTCGGCCGGCCCGCGCACAAAGGTAAATGGATCGTCGCCGTGCA
>CAZSBS010000298.1:0-5416 GCA_964605095.1 uncultured Planctomycetaceae bacterium
AACTTATGTGCATGTTCATTCACGTTCGCCAAACCATCATTGCACAACGTTAAGGTTGCCGGTAGGCAGGGCGAAGCCCGCGCTGCTTACTTGCCGGCAAAGTATTCTTTCAACTTGTCGAGGAAGCTCTTGCGCTGCTCGGACACGTGGTGCTCTTCGACCTTGGCGTATTCGGTCAGCAGCTCGCGCTGTCGCTTGGACAGCTTGCGCGGCACCTCGACGAATAGCTGCACGTGCTGGTCGCCGGTCCGGCCCGTCCGCGGGTTGGGCAGGCCGCGACGCTTAAGGGAGATCGTGTCGCCGGTCTGCGAACCGGCGGGGATCTCCACGTGTTCCGGCCCGGCAAGCGTCGGTATCTCCACCGGACCGCCCAGGGCCGCGTGGGTGAAGAGGATCGGCACCTGGCAATACAGGTCGTCCCCGCGCCGCGCCAGCAGCAGGTGCGGCTTGATCTGCACGTAGCAGTGCAGGTCGCCCCGGCCGCCGGTCGCGCCCGGCTCGCCCTCGTTGCGAATGCGGATGACCTGCCCGTCACCGATCCCCGGCGGAATCCGCACCGTCAGCACGCGTTTTTTGCGGCGCCGCCCGCTGCCGTCGCAGTCCGGGCAGGGCTCCTTGACGATCGCGCCCTTGCCCTTGCACCTCGGGCAAACCGTCACGCGGATGCTCACCCCGAAGAAACCCGACACCTGCTGCTGAACCTTGCCGTATCCGCCGCAGGTGCCGCATCTCTCGGCCGAGGTGCCAGGCTTGGCGCCCGAGCCGCCGCACGTGTCGCAGAAGTCCATCCGCTCGAACTCGAGCGTTTCGTCCAGGCCCGTCGCCACCTGTTCGAGGGTCAGCTCGACCTGCGTCTCGAGGTCGTAGCCGCGGTCGGAATGCGACGCCCGCCCGCCCATGCCGCCCATGCCGCCGAAAATGTCCTCAAACATGGAGAAAATGTCGCCGAAGCCCATGTTCGAGAAATCATGCACGCCCGCGCCGCGAAGGCCCTCGTGCCCGTAACGGTCGTAAAGGCCCCTGCGCTCCGGCGTCGAGAGCACCTCGTAGGCCTCGGCGAGCTCCTTGAACTTCACCTCGGCCTCGGCCTTGTCGCCCTTGCAGTTGTCCGGGTGGTACTTCAGCGCGCCCTTGCGATAGGCGCGCTTGATATCATCCGGACCGGCGGAGCGGTCGACGCCGAGCACCTCGTAATAGTCACGCTTCTGTTTCATGACCGCGGCAAAATACAGGGGCGCCCCGGCCACAACCGAGGCGCCCCTGAGATTACATTTTGAAGTCGCCTGCAGGCCGGTTCGACTTTAAAGCACCGCTCCGACGATCTGTTCCTCGGCGTCCTCGTCGTATTCGGTCACCATCAGGTCGGTCGTAAGCATAAGCCCTGCCACGGAGGCGGCGTTCTGGAGGGCCGTTCGGCTGACCTTGGCCGGGTCGATGATTCCGGCCTTGACCATGTCAACATATTCGCCCGTCGAGGCGTCGTAGCCGACGTTGCTGCCCTTTTCCAGGATGTCAGCCACGACAACCGCGCCGTCCTCGCCGGTGTTGCTGACGATCTGGGCGGTCGGCGTGCGAAGGGCCTTGGCGACGATCTCGACGCCGATCTTCTCATCGCCGCGGGCCTTGACGCGGACGGCGTCCAGGGCGGCTATCGCATGGAGGAAAACTACCCCGCCGCCGGGGACGATGCCTTCCTCAGCCGCGGCTCTGGTGGCATGCACGGCGTCGTCGATGAGGTCCTTGCGTTCCTTCATCTCCGTTTCGGTGGTGGCCCCGGCCTTGATGACGGCCACGCCGCCGGTCAGCTTGGCAAGGCGTTCCGAGATCTTCTCGCGGTCGTAATCGCTGGTGGTCTTGAGGATCTGCGCCCGCAGCGACTCGGATCGGGCGTCGATGTCCTTCTTCTTGCCCGCGCCTTCGATGATGGTCGTGTTGTCCTTGGTGACCACCACTCTCTTGGCCCGGCCAAGCATGGACATGTCGACGGCATCGAGCTTGAGCCCGAGGTCCTCGGTGATGACCGTTCCACCGGTGAGCACCGCGATGTCCTGCAGGATGGCCTTGCGGCGGTCGCCGAAGGCCGGGCTCTTGACGGCACAGATGTTCAGCACGCCGCGGAGCTTGTTGACCACCAAGGCCGCCAGGGCCTCGCCCTCGACGTCCTCGGCCAGTATCAGCAGGGGCTTGCCGCTGGTGGCGGTCTTTTCCAGCACCGGCAGCATGTCGCGGAGATTGGAGATCTTCTTCTCGTGCAGGAGGATGTAGCAGTCCTCCAGTTCGGCTTCCATGGTGTTGGGGTTGGTCAGGAAATACGCCGAGATGAAGCCCTTGTCGAACTGCATGCCCTCGACCAACTCCAACTCGTTGGCGATTGCCTTGCCTTCCTCGACGGTTATGACGCCGTCGGTGCCGACCTTTTCGAACGCCTGGGCGATGAGCTCCCCGATGTCCTTGTTCCAATTGGCCGAAACGGTCGCGACCTTGCGGAGGTCGTCGTTGTTGCGGACCTTCTTGGCCTGTTCGGCGATGCTCTTGACGGCCGCCGCCACGGCCTGGTCCACGCCGCGCTTGACCGCCATGGGGTTTGCCCCCGCGGCGACAACCTTGAAGCCCTCGGTCATGATCGCCTCGGCCAGGACAACCGCGGTGGTCGTGCCGTCGCCGGCGACGTCGGAGGTCTTGCTGGCGACCTGGTTGGCCATCTTGGCGCCCATGTTCTCGAAAGGATTGGCCAGGTCGATCTCCTTGGAGACCGACACGCCATCCTTGGTGACCTTCGGCGAGCCGAAGGACTTCTGCAACAGGACGTTCCGCCCGGTCGGGCCGAGGGTGACCTTGACGGCCGCCGCCAGCTTGCTGACGCCCGCCAGCATTGCCGCTCGGGCGGCTGTATCGTATAACATCTGCTTCGCAGCCATAAATCGCTTCCTTTCCTTCCGGGGCCCTTTTAGCTAAAAAATCTAAAAGATCCAAAGGTCAAAAAAGGCCCGGCGGGTTACTACTTCTTCTCGATGACCGCCAGGACGTCCGTCTCTCGCAGGATCACATACTCCTGCCCGTCGATCTTGATCTCCGTGCCGGCGTACTTGCCGTAGAAGACCTCGTTGCCCTTTTTCAGGCACATCTCACCGCGGGCACCGCTGTCCAGCAGTTTGCCCGGACCCGTGGCTACCACCACGCCGCGCTGTGGCTTTTCCTTGGCTGTGTCCGGAATCACGATCCCGCCAGCGGTCTTCTCTTCCGCCTCGCACTGCTTGACCAACACCCGATCATCCAATGGTTTCACTGCCATGTCTGTATCTCCTTAGTTCTCGATGCTTGTTGTTGCTCGTTTGGTTTTATGAGTTTTCCGCTTAATTCCCAGGGATTGCTATCCCTGGGCTTCAAAACAGAATGCACGACCGGTTCGTCCAACCATCCTGCGAACCTGGCAATCCGCAATCTGAAATCTGTAATCTCAGATCTCAAATCCTTACATCATTCCGCCCATTCCGCCCATGCCACCCATTCCGCCGCCCATTCCGCCCATACCGCCGCCCATACCGCCACCCATGCCGCCCGGTCCGCCGGGTGGCTCCTTGGACGGGATCTCGGTGATGGCGGCGTTGCATGTCATAAGCAGCATCGCGACGGATGCGGCGTTCTGCAAGGCGGCGCGGGTGACCTTGGCCGGGTCGATGACGCCGGAGGCGATAAGGTCTTCGTACTGCATGGTGTCGGCGTTGAAACCGAAGCCGCCCTTGCCCTGCTCGACCTTCCTTAGCACCACGGCCGGGATGTCGCCGGCATTGGCGACGATCTGCTTTAGCGGTTCGGCGACTGCCTTTGCGACAATCGCCACGCCGGTCGCCTCGTCGCCGGACGCCTTGATGGCTGCCAGCACCTTGCGTGCCCGGACCAGTGCAACTCCGCCGCCGGGAAGGATGCCTTCCTCGATGGCTGCGCGAGTGGCGTGCAGTGCGTCCTCGATGCGGGCCTTCTTTTCCTTCATCTCGCTCTCGGTGGCGGCGCCGACGTGAATCTGCGCCACACCGCCGGCCAGCTTGGCCAGGCGCTCCTGGAGCTTCTCGCGATCGTAATCGCTCGTGGTCGTCTCGATCTCCTTGCGGATCTGCGCGATCCGGCCCTGGATATCGGCCGTGGCGCCGGCGCCTTCGATGATCGTCGTGTTGTCGTTGTCCACGGTTATCGTCTTGGCGGTGCCGAGGTCGCTGAGCGAGATGCTCTCGAGGTCGATGCCGAGGTCCTTGCTGAAGACCTTGGCGCCGGTGAGGATGCCGATATCAGCCAGCATCGCCTTGCGGCGGTCGCCGTAGCCGGGCGCCTTGACCGCGCAGACGCTGACGATTCCGCGGAGCTTGTTGACCACCAGTGTGGCAAGGGCCTCGCCCTCGACGTCCTCGGCGATGATCAGCAGCGAGCGCTTGGACTGGGATATCTTCTCCAGCAGCGGCACCAGCTTGGTGACGCTGGAGATCTTCTCCTCGTGGATGAGCACAAGCGGCTTTTCAAGGCGGCATGCCATGGCGTCCTGGTCGGTCACGAAGTGCGGGGACAGGAAGCCGCGGTCGAACTGCATGCCCTCGACGACGTCGACGGTCGTCTCCATGCCCTTGCCTTCCTCGACCGTGATCACGCCGTCGCGCCCGACCTTGCTCATGGCCTCAGCCAGCATCTTGCCGACCTCCTGGTCGTTGTTGGCGCTGACCGCGGCGATGTTGCGGATGTCCGCGTCGGACTTGACCTTGGTGGACATGTTGGCAAGCTCAGCCACGATCGCGTCAACCGCCTTGCGGATGCCTCGGGCCATCGCCATGGCATCGGCGCCGGCGGCGAGGTTGCGGTAGCCTTCCTTGAAGATCGCCTCGGCAAGCACTGTCGCCGTGGTCGTGCCGTCACCGGCCGCGTCGGAAGTCTTGCTGGCGGCTTCCTTGACCAGCTTGGCTCCCATGTTCTGAGTCTTGTCCTTGAACTCGATTTCCTCGGCGACGCTAACGCCGTCCTTGGTAACCGTCGGGGCGCCCCAGCCCTTGTCCAGGATCGCGTTGCGACCCCGGGGGCCCAGCGTGCTTTTGACCGCACGCGCCAACTTCTCGACGCCGATCAACAAAGCCTCGCGGGCATCACCTTCAAACGATAACTTCTTGGCCGCCATCTGGTGCATCTCCTTTCGACTTTACGCTTTTGCGTTTTCGTGCTCTCGCTTATCCGCATCGTCCGGCCGCGCGCTGCCAGCCCAACCAACCTCAGCCGGCGGCGCAAAGACCACCCATCACATACAGCAACGACCGTGCCTGAAACCGTAGGCATTTGCATATGAAACACTTATGCATGTATGGCGATAGGCCGCTCGCCACGTTTGCCTGCCAAACCCGGCAAGGTCAGCCTCGTCCGCCGCACATTTTGACAGAGCCCC
>CAZSBS010000299.1:0-5410 GCA_964605095.1 uncultured Planctomycetaceae bacterium
CGCATCCCTGAAATGGACGTACGATCCTGATATCCAAGACCTTATATCAAATCTTAAAATGGAATTTGGCTCTAGCGGGGCGAGAAATCTCGCCGGGGGAAAAGCGGTTAACCGCAGTTGAACGTGAGTCTTCGGCTCACCCGGAAAGAAGAGAAGCCGAAAAGCCGAGGACGAGGACGAGAACGAGGGTTGTCACCTGACCCCTGCTCCGGGTTCGGGGTTCCCAACACCAGGTTCCGCCGTTCCACCGTTCCGCTTACCGACCACCACCGCTTCCCGCGGCTCACATCCTGCGGATGACGCCGATGACGACGCCCTGGATATCCACGTGATTGGCATAGATGGGTTTGTAGGCCGGGTTGGCAGGCTGGAGGCGGACGCGCTTCTTCTCCTTGTAGAAGGTCTTCAGCGTGGCCTCGCCGTCTTGGAGCAGGGCCACCACCGTCTCGCCGTTGCGGGCGGTGTTGCGGCGCTGGCAGACAACGTAATCGCCGTCGCGGATCTGCTCGTCGATCATGCTGTCGCCCGTTACGCGAAGGACGAACTTCTCGCCCGGCACATCGAAGACTTCTTGCAAGTCAAGTGTCTCGCGGTCCTCGATGGCCTCGATCGGAAGCCCGGCCGCGATGCGCCCAACCAACGGCAGGAGGCGCTCGTTGTCCTCGGGGAACTCGAAATCGGGGTTAACGCGTAAAGAGCGAGCCTTGTGCTTGGCGCCGCGGGACAGGGTTCCTTTTTTTTCTAGGGCCGCGATGTGCTCGAAGACCGTGACCTTCGTCAGGTCCAGGTGGTCCCCAATCTCCTGCATGGTCGGGGAATAGCCGGAGCGCTCGCGGAAGACGCGAATGAACCGAAGGATTTCGAGTTGTCTCGGTGTCACATTCTCCATGTTCGCTCTCCTGTTGGGCCGGCGTCGCGGGCGGCGCCAGCACGGCATAGCCCTGGCCGGCAATAGCGCCCGCGGGCGGCGGGCACGGCATAGCCACGTCCCGCAGGCTGGCGGACCGCTCTGCCAGGACGGATTCCCCGGTCGGCGTTGCCGGGCTGACCGGGCCTGCGTCGCGCTGGTCAATTGTCGCAACCCGCGGCGAAGGCAATTTAATTTCTCGATCCGACTCAGCCGCCAAGCCGGCCGGTGCGGGCTCGCCCGGCAGCTTGGCGAGTTCCGCTTTCGCCGCCTGCTGCGACCTCACCCATCGCGCGAGCCCTTGTGCTTGCGTCGACACCACCTGAGTCGCCGGCTCCATCTCGGGCGCCGGCGCCGGTCGCAGCGCCTTGGCCGGGTGCTGCTGCCGGTTTGCCCGGTCAGTCTGGCCCGCCCGGTTGGGAGGGGCCACCAACGCCCGCAGGGACGAGACCGCCTGCGTGATGATCGCCGTCAGCGACCATCGCGGGCGCGGGGCAGTCCCGGCCGGGTCGAGGCGAATCCCGCCGGGGCCGATGCTGATCAGCGGCATTTCCAGTCCGCGTTGTTCCGCCAGCGCCGCAAGTTCCACCAGATTCGGTTCGGCCGGCGTGCAGGGCAAAACCTTGCACTGCCTTGGCCAGACGGCTACATAGCTGCCGCCCGGTCCAAACTGGCACAATGGTAGATCGTGTTTTTTAGTTCGTGTCTGCATAAGCTTATCCTAACATCGGCCTAACGTCAAGCGCCGCGTGAGGTTTTTGTACGGTTTTGGCAACTTTTTTTTCGGCATCTATTTGGTGGCCGGTAGCCGGCGCAGCCCTGCGTAGCCGCAGGCGAAGCAGGGTAGCCGGCGCCCATTGCACCGACTTGTCGGTCGCCTAAAACCCAAGACCTTCTTCCCTACATATTGCGTTTTCCTCTTTGGCGGCACCCCAGCGGTGGCATTGGGTGTATCGACAGGGGGAAATGAAAGTCTTGATGCAAAACTCTCCGCCCGAGACTCCCGGCCCGAGAGTCTTGAGCTAAGGTTTTTGGTTCAAGAGTGTTGCTTCAAGAGTCTTGATAAAAAACGCGGCATGGATCACGAGGTGTGTTCCATGCCGCTGCTGCGTCGCGTTCCGTCCAGTTGGCTTCCGGGGGGTAGGTGGGAGGACGGAACCTTACAAAGGGAAAAAGCTCTGCCTTGCCCGGGCACTGTCAGAACCCGGGCCTCACTTATTTGCGAAGGGCTATTGCAGATCGGGTCCCTCCCCGGGCGAATCCTCGTTGTCTCTGTTGCGCCTGTGGCGGTTCTCGATCATCTGGCGGAGGTATCGGTTCTCCCTCCGGGTGGCCTCCAGATCGAACAGCAGGTACTTGACCTGAAGGCGGAGTTGGTTCAGGGAGTCAGCCAGGTTTGTTTCGGACTGGGGTACGCTTTGATACACGCCAGGTACAGGCGATCCCGCCTTGCCCGCCAGCGGCGCGGCCGTGATGGCTTCAATCAGATCGTTGAGGTCTTTACGAATTGCCGCCTCGTTTATGGCAGCCATGGCACTTCTCCAAGAATACTGGGCGGAAACCATCGCCAGGAACTCTCTGATCCCGGATCCGTCTGAGTATCTTCAGGAGCAAGACGCATACCATGGTCCGGTGGGTGGTAATTGTGCAACATCGACACCGTAACAACTTATTTATAAATGACATACCGTCATAAGTAGCCCCGAGTCAAGCTCGGTTGGGTGTGCGGTCTGTGCCATCGCGTTGCCGCAAAGCAACATCGGGGGTGCCGATTTCACCAATCTTTCGTTGTGCCTTCACCTGAAAGCACTTGAAGGTCGCCAGACTTCCAAGTCGGCGGTCCAAGCCGCCCCGTGATGATTCAACGCAACGATGTTGCATTTTGGAAACATATTTTGGTGGGCTATTGCGTTTGCCCAGTCCGTCGGTATCCTTGCGGTAAGGTTCCGGCCGTGGGGATTCGTCTCGGCAAAAGGGTTTTTCCAAGCCTTACGCGCGGTGGCCCGCGTTTAATAGTCACAGGCAGACGCGATGTTGTCGATGTTGTCGTCTGAGAGTCATAATCATGCATGCGGTTACGGAAATGTTGAAGTTGGTTCTGGCGTCATCGAGTCCGCGTCGCCGGCAGTTGCTGGCCGAGGCGGGCTACGACTTCGAGGTTGTCGATCCTCCCATCGAGGAGCCGACGGACCTTGGCCCTGCGCTGATGCCGACGGGGCGCGCCGAGGCGCTGGCGTACTTTAAGGCCAGGAGCGTGGCGGATTTCATGCCCCATGCGTATGTCCTTGGGGCCGATACGGTCGTTGCCTCGGCCGGGGCGCAGGCGGAGCTTCTAGGCAAGCCCGCTGACAGCATCGAGGCCGCTCGGATGCTCCGCCGCCTGTCCGGCACGCGCCACGAGGTTATTACGGGCGTGGCCCTGCTGGGGCCGGGAGGCTACAGGCACATATCGTCCGACGTGACCTACGTGACCATACGCCCGATGACCGAGGGAGAGATCGAGGCGTACGTCGCCTCCGGCGAGTGGATCGACAAGGCCGGGGCCTATGCCATTCAGGAGTCGGCCGACAGGTTCGTCGAAAAGGTCGAGGGCAGTTTTTCCAACGTGGTGGGCTTGCCGATGGAGATGGTAGGCAGGATGATAGCGGCAGCCAGTATCGGTGGGGGCGAATCGGACTGAATCGGACTAAGGAATGATGAATGCGACGGGCAGGATATGGCGGGCGGCGCTGGTGGCGGCGATGATGCTGACCGCGGGTTGCGACAAGCCTCAGCCCCAGCCGTCAGCCGCGGTTACGATTCGCGGCCAGAGTTGGCAGGTGGAACTGGCTACCACCGCTGGCCAGCGTTACCAGGGCTTTTCGGACCGCAAGGATCTCCCGGCCGGGCGGGGAATGCTGTTCATCTACCCCCAGCCGCAAGTTTTGGATTTCTGCATGCGGTTTTGCCTGATCCCGCTGGACATCGCCTTCATCGGCCCGGACATGCGGGTGGAGAAGATATACACGATGGAGGTCGAGCCATACGGGCTCGACACTAGGCTTTACAGCAGCGAGGCGCCCGCCCAGTACGCCTTGGAGGTTCCCAAGGGAGCCCTTGCGGTCGCGGGGGTGAAGGTGGGGGACAAGGTCGATTTTTCTTCTAACATGCCCTCCGCTGCTAAAGCAGAGCCGGGTCCGTGACGATGACGAGGAGGGGCCGGGTACGGACCGGCCCCGCAGTTAGCCGATCCCTTTATCTCACGGACCGCCAAGGTTGACTTCGAGAGCGAAATTACTCTGGCTGGGCAAGTCCGCGGCGCCCGCCGGTGTCCGCAGCGCCGTCGCCGGCCGCTGGGACATGGTCAACTTGCGCCCCGACGAGCCGCTGGCCGGGCAGTTGGCGGCGGTGGCGGTGGCGGTGGCGTGCCCTAACGGCGATGCGGACGACCCACACGAGATCGAGAAGCTCCTTGCCGCAGTCGATCTGGCGTCGGCGGTGGCGGTTGTGCTCCTGCCGCCGGATGCGAAGGTTGCCTGGGGGGTCCTCGGACGCAGGGTGGGCAAGTTCGTGCTGGCCCGACAGGACGCCGAGCCGGGCGAGATCCTGGCCAAGCTGGACGCCGCCGCGTCGCTTCAGCCGGCGTTTCGCAATCTCCAGGCCGAACTGACCGACGCACGCAACATCGGCGAGTCCGCGGGCGGGCAACTCAAGGAACTCGACGAGGAGATGCGCCTGGCTGCCAGGCTCCAGCGGGACTTCCTGCCCCGCAGGCTGCCGGAGGTCGGATCGGCGAGGTTCAGCGTGCTGTACCGCCCGCTGGGGTGGGTCAGCGGCGACATATACGACGTGGCACGGCTTGACGAGACGCACGTCGGCTTTTACGTCGCCGACGCCGTTGGCCACGGCATGCCCGCGGCCCTGCTGACCATGTTCATAAAGCGGGCGTTCGAGACCAAGCGGATCGTCGGCAACTCGTACGAAATCGTCCCGCCCGACGTCTCGCTCCAGCAGCTCAACACCGCCATCTGCGAGCAGAACCTATCGAGTTGCCAGTTCTGCACTGCCGCTTACTGCGTGCTGGATGTCTCGACGCTCAAAATGACGTACGCCCGCGCGGGCCATCCCGAGCCGATCCTGATCCGCGCCGATGGTTCAACCAGTTCGCTGGCTTCGCCCGGCAGCCTGCTGGGGGTCTTCCCGGAGGAACTGTACACAAGCGCGTCGGTGGGCCTGGCCCGAGGCGACCGAGTGGTGCTCTACAGCGACGGCCTGGAGGACGCCCTGGCCGACCCGACGGGACAGGGCCAAAGCCTCTGCGAGCGGCTGGCTGGCCTTCGAGAGAGGCCCAGAGATGAAATGCTGCTTCAACTGGCTGCCTGGGTCGACCAGCACCCCGGCGGCACCCGCACCGAAGATGACGTCACCGTGGTTGTCCTGGACGTGGGGTGAGAAGCGGAAATGCTCAATGTTCAATGCTCAGCTATTGCTCAACGATCTACACAAAGTCGAGCATTGAGCATT
>CAZSBS010000300.1:0-5379 GCA_964605095.1 uncultured Planctomycetaceae bacterium
CAAGTCCGTCTTTTCCTCGGTGGTCTTGCTGACCATGTAGGACGACTCGATCTCTTCCTCTTTCCCGCTGCCCGCGACGCCTGCGCCGCCACTGCTGCTCTTGGTGTTTTCCTTCGAGATCACCTTCTTGGTCGGGTCATACGTCTCCGTTGTCGAGTTGATCCGGCTGGTCTCCAGGACGGCGTCCACCTCGATCGACACCTTCTGCGGCCCAAGCACCTTGGCAAGCATCCCCTCGACCTTCTGGGCGAGGTACTGCTCGACGCGGGCCTTGTAATCCAGGATATTGTCCGCGCCCTGGCCGAGTTCGTTTTCGTTGCCGCTCAGCAGGCTGCCCTGAGCGTCGACGACGACGACCTTCTCCGGCGAGAGGCCCTCGACACTGCCGGAAAGAAGATGCACGATGGCCGCGACGTTGGCCCCCGAGAGCCGCCGGTCCGCCTTCACGCGGAGAACCACGGTGGCCGATGCCTGCTTCTTGGCCGCGCTGAACAGCGAACCCTCCGGCTTGGCAATGTGAACGCGGGCGGAGATGACCCCGTCAATCACCTGTATGCTCTTGGCCAGCTCGCCCTCGACCGCACGGATGTAGTTGACGTGCTGCGTGAACGGGCTGGCGCCGATCTTCTCATCGTCCAGGATCCGGTAGCCCGCCTGCTCGCCCGCGGGAAGGCCCTCCGAGGCCATGTTCAACCGCAGCGCGTATATCTTGCTCTCGTCAGCGTAGATGGTGGTCCCGCCGTCTTTGAGTTCGTACGTCACGCCGGCGTCGCGGAGCTTCTCGACGATCCGCGAGGCCTCCTGCGCCGCCAGCCGGCTGTAAAGCAGCGCCAGCGCGGGCCGGCGCGCCCAGTCCACCACGAACCAGCCGGCGCCCAGGCCGCCCAGCAGGATGCCCAGCAGGACAACCCGCTGCATCAGGTGCGTCCGCTGCCAAACGTCGCCCAGGTTTTTCGATATGCTCGCCATTGTCGGTTCCGAACGGAAGGCCCTGGCTCTCAGGACCTATGACCTTCTTTTCCGCGCACCGCGCGGCCTATATCTGCATGTTCATCGTCTGGCGGTATGCCTCGATGACCTTGTTCCGCACGCCCATCAGGAGCTTGAAGCTCATGTCCGCCTTGGCCACCGCCGCCACAACGGGCACGACGTCCTCGGTCCGCCCGCTGAGCAGGTCCTGCACGGCCCTGGCGGAGGTCTGTTGGTCTGTCTCGGCCTGCTCGACGTAGCGGCTAAGCGTCGAGGCGAAATCCAGTTTGTTCTCGCCCGCGGGGGCCGCCGGCTTGGCGAGGCCCGGGTTTGCCGGCTGGATGTTCGGGGATATCGGGTTGATCGACGCCATTGAAGGTTCCTCGCTACTTCAGCAGTTCCGTGGTAAGGTCCACCATCTCCATGTACCGCTTCATTACCGCGGCGTTGGCCTGGTAGGAGCGGCTGGACTCGGTCAGGGCTATCATCTCGACGGGCACTTCCACATTTGGCATGTCAACGTACCCGTCCTCGGAAGCGTCCGGGCTGCCGGGCTCGTAGATCTTCTTCAACGGCGTAACGTTGTCACTGGTCACGCCGCGCACGCTGACGCCGCCCGACGGGTCGGTGGAAAGCTGGACGATCTGCCGCCGGTACGGCGCGCCGCCGGGCCCATTGGTGGTTGAGGCGTTGGCGATGTTGCCGGCGATCACCTTCATCCGCCGGCTCTCGGCCGCCAACCCGGTGATGGCTATGTTTATCGGAGAGGTTCTGTGTATCGACGGCATTGCCTGGTCTCCCGGTATTACTGGACGCTCATGGCGAGTTCCATCTGCCTGTAGACATTGTTGAGCACTCGAACGTAGGTCTTGTAGGTCGAGCTGTTCTTGACAAGCTCGCCGATTTCGGTATCGAGGTCCACGTTGTTGCCCGTGTCGTCCGCGGGCGTCGCATCGGGCATGGCGACACGGGCGTCCAGCGGCCTGGATATCCCGTCGCCGCTTTCCATGGCCTTTGCCAGGGCATTCTCGAAATCCAGGACCCGGCGGCGATAGCCGGGCGTCTGGGCATTGGCGATGTTCTCGGCGATCACCGTCTGGCGGGCAGAGGCGCCTCTCATCCCGGCCGTCAGCATGTCGATTATCTGGGGCTGCTTTACCATCTGTTCTCTCCCGTAAGCGCCAGTGGCTTGTCTTCCTGGCTGTATCTGCGGAGTTTCTCGCGCAGTGTGCGGTCTGTTATGCCAAGCATCCGTGCGGCCTTGGCCTGGTTTCGCTGGGTTCGTCGGAGGGCTTCGAGGATGGCGCGGCGCTCGACGTCGCGCAGGGACAAGTCGTCCGACTCCAGCCGGCGGACCTGCTCGTGGGCGGCCAGTTCGCTTACCAGGGCCGGCATGGACTTCAGCGACAGCGCCGGGCCCTCTCCGAGTATCAGGGCCGTGCGAACGACGTTGCGAAGCTGCCGGACGTTGCCAGGCCAGGGGCACGAGGCCAAAAGGTCGAGCATCGCCGGGTCCAGTTCGGTGATGGTCCGCCCAACCTCGCGCGTGTACAGGTTGACGAAGTGCCAGACCAGCAGCGGTATGTCCTCCGTCCGCTCGCGAAGCGGCGGCACCGACAGTTTCACGCCGCTGATGCGGTAGTAGAGATCTCTTCTGAACCGCCCCGCCGTGACATCCGCGGCCAGATCGCGGTTTGACGTGCTGATTACCCGCACGTTGACACTGACGGTCTCGCTGCCGCCGACGCGCTCGAAGTCCTGCTGCTCCAGCACCCGCAGCAACTCGGCCTGGAGCCGCGGGCCGGTCTCGGCTATCTCGTCCAGCAGCAGCGTGCCGCCGTGGGCAAGCTCGAACTTGCCCTTTCGCTGCATGACCGCGCCGGTGAACGCGCCGCGCTCGTGTCCAAAAAGCTCGCTCTCCAGCAGCGATTCGCTCAGGGCCGCGCAGTTCACGCGGATACAGGGTCCGTCCGCCCGCCGGCTGTCGGCATGGAGCAGGCTGGCAAGGAGTTCCTTGCCCGTGCCGCTCTCGCCACATACCAGCACCGGCACGGAAGTCGGCGCCACACGCGTCGCCTGCCGGACCACCTCCATCAGCCGCTGACTCTTGCCGACCATCTGGTAGGCGCCGACCGCGTCGGCTCGCCCCGCCGCGAGAACCACCTTGTGATTCGGCAGCATGGCCCCCAAGACCTGCGAGAGGCTCGACTCGGTAACGGGCTTGGCCAGGAACTCCACGCACCCGCACCGCGCCGTCCGCCCGGCCAGGACGGACGATTCGGACTCGCTGACCATTACCACGGGCAACTCGGGGCTGCCGGCCCGGAGGTCTCTGGCGAGGCTGTACCCGGCCGGGCCAGTGGACTGAAGGTCTATCAGCGCCAGGTCCCAGCGGCGAGTGGTCGGCGGCTTGGCAGAAGCCAAGCCGTTGTGAACCGTCCCGCG
Organism: uncultured Planctomycetaceae bacterium; assembly: GCA_964605095.1. Taxonomy (GTDB): domain Bacteria; phylum Planctomycetota; class Phycisphaerae; order SM23-33; family SM23-33; genus JAUWQU01. Next base: position 3,415 of record CAZSBS010000300.1, read on the forward strand.
AAGCCCGCGCGACGCCAGCAGCCCCAGAGCCTGGCGAATCAGCCCGGCGTCGCTGCTGACGATCAACACGTCCTGGATTGCCTGTTCTGCCATCTTGGTTCTTCTAGCGCCCGCTGCCGGGGGCGACCTGCTTCAACAGGTCCGCCGGTTTTTCCACCTGGTGCCAGCCCGCAAGGCCGCCCTGCACCTTCGCCACCGCCACCCACGGGCTTTTCGGAAAACTGGTGATCAACTCCTGGTAGAGCTTCGCGGCCTGCTCGTAGCGCCCCAGCCTGGCGTTGCAGTTTGCCAACTGGAACAGGAGCCAATCGCGAGTATCGTCCTTGTGGGACCCGGCGCCGGTGAGGGGATGATCGCTGAGCCTCTGGTATATCGCCAGGGCCGCCTCATACTGACCGGCCTGGTAGATGGCGTCGGCCGCGCCAACGGCGTCGATGAGCTTCTCCACCTCCATCGACTTTAGCTGGGCCAGGTCAGCCGGCGATATGCCCTGCCGGGCGTCAGTCTGAGTCGTCGGCTGGGTCGCCGGCCCGGTCGATACATCCACGCCCGCTGGTGCGGCACTCGTTGTGGCCGACGCGTCCGTGGGCTTTGCCCGCCCTGCCGGCGCCTGCGATTGCGAACCCGACAGGGCCGTCGACTGAAGCTGCTGCACGGCCTGGGCGAGGCTCTTGGCCTGCTTGTCGTCCAGGGCTGAGATGCCCTCGCGCCACGTCCGGAGCATCGTCTGGCGGATGTCCGTAGGCAGCCTTTGCGCCGGCTCTGCCGCCCCGGCCGCCAAGGCCCATTGGAGCCCAAGGGCCGGCGTTAAGAGTGCGATGAATGTCCGCGGTGCCACGATCACTTGTCCGCACCTCCCCCGGGTGAGCCCGCGGCCGAAAGGCTGGCTGCGGCAACCTGGTACTCCTTGCGGGCCAGGTGCGCCTCTGCCAGGACCTGGTTGGCCTTGGCGCGTATTGCGGGCTCCTCGGCCTGGACGAGTCGTTGGGCAACCGCTATTGCCTGGTCGTAGCACCGGCTGCGCAGGCATAGCTCGGCCAGGTAGCAGATCGCGCCGCGGGCCTCTGGCCCCGGCGGCAGCTTGCCGACCGCGTCGACCAGACGCTGCCGGGCTTCGCCAAGGTCGCCCGAGGCGACCCGGCACCGGGCGAGTTCGACCTCCAGCCGGGCGAAGCTCACCGCGTCCGTCGTCTTGTCCATTCGCGACCGCAAAAGCGCCACCGCCTTGTCCTCCAGCCCGCTGCGCTGAAGCAGCCTGGCCGACATGACCGCGTAACGCTGGGCCTGGGCGTCCGTGAGCTTGCCCTTGTCTAGGTTGCCCATGACCACCAGCGCCCGGCCACACTCCTCGCCCGACGAGAGAACCTCGCTCAATTGCAGCATCAACTCCACCCGGTCGTCGTCGGACATCTCGCGGGCTAGCGCCTGCTGAAGTTCCGCAATGGCCTTGGCGCTCTGACCCATGGCCGAGAGGCAACGCGACAGCAGCGACCGCGCCTGGGCCTGGCCATGAGAGTCGGTGCCCTGAGGCGCGGCGATGTATCGTTCGATCCACACTGCCGCCTCGGCCTGCCTGCCCAGATTGAACAGGCACCGCCCGGCCCCGAGGCACGCGGCCTGACGGGACTCGGCGGAAACTCCAAGCTCGTACAGCCGCATGTACAACTGCGCCGCCCGCGTCGCATTGCCGGTCTTCAACTCGCAATCGGCAAGGGAAAGGTAAACCCCGACCTTCTCGGGATGGTCGGGGAAGCGGTCGAGCATCTCAAGCAGGTCGATTCGCGCCCCGGCGTAGTCCTTGATCGTCATCCGCAGCCGCCCGCAGCGAAGCAGGGCTTCGGCCGAGGCGTCCTCGTGCGGATATGCCTGCGGGATGTACCTGTACTCCGACAGGGCCAAGCTGGTCTTGCCCATGGCCTCGTAGACCATGCCCAGCAGCAGGTGTCCGGGCGCAGCCGTTGCCGG
>CAZSBS010000301.1:0-5372 GCA_964605095.1 uncultured Planctomycetaceae bacterium
CTAACATCCACACGGTGGGCGGCCGGCGCGGTTTTCGAAGCCATGTTCGGTCTGTTGACCCGCTGAGGTCGCGGGGATTCGCCCAGGCTACTTGGCCGCCTCGGCGGGTTTGCCTTCGAGGATGGGGATCATCACGATATTGCGGTACTGGACCGCGCCGCCCTCGGACTGCAAGCAGATCTTGCCCGGAACCACCTGGCAGCCGGTCGCCTCGTTCTGGAGCAGATTGTTGACGTAGATCTTCAGATCGCCCTGGTTGAGGTATATCTCGTACTGGTTCCACTCATCCGTCTTGTAGCTCTTGTAGTAGCCTTCCTTGATGATCTGGGCCTTGTCCGAGATCTTGCTGACGACGCGCTTGTCGAGCTTGTCGCCCTCGCGGTCGATCACCATCAGGTCGCCGACGTTCACCAGCCAGCCGCGACGGCTCTCGTCGTACAGGAACCCCACCTTGCCGTTGAAGAGGCTGACGAAACCGTCATCCGCGCCCACCGCCAGAGCCGCCGTCGCCAGCAAGGCCGCCACGCCGACCACTACCACCCGGTCGAGCCTCTCGATCATGTCCAGTCTACAACTCTCATGAGTTCACGTTGGAGTGTTATCACACCTACGGCTTCGCTTACTTCGCCTTCAGTTCAAACCACCGTATCGCGATTCCACGTTGGAAGGGAGCGGAAATCCTCAGATTCTTGGCGCCCTTCTCGAACTTGATCCTCACTTCGTCCGTCGTTTCCCACAATCCGTGCGTGCTGGGAAGCTTGATCGTGGCGAGTTTGCTGCCCAAGGAACTGATATAGAGCACCTGGCCTCGATTGGCCGCCGCGACCCTCATCGTCAATCCATATTCCCCGGCCTCGGGCACATCGATGACGTACTCTATCCAAGTGGTAGTCATGTTCTTCTGGAAATTAACCTGCTTTCCGCCGGTGAAACAGTCGAGAACCCAAACCTCGCCCTTCTGCTGTTCCGGGAAGTTGGGGTCAGAGTAGCTTTTTGTGAACGTCTCAGCCTCGATGTGTATCACGCCGGGGACGGGCTCGAAAGGTTTTTCCGGGACGATTTCCGGTGCGGGGGGCTCCACCGGCGGCTTGGCTATCGCCGTTGGTTTTGAGTCCGGGCCTACTGCCGGGTTAGGTCCTGTTCCGGGCTTGGGCATGGCTGCCTGAAGTTTGCTCACTATCCCCGTGACCGCGTCAGCCTGTTCCTTCGAGGTAAGTGTCGCCGCCAGCCATTTCAGATGTTGAATCAGCGAGAACTCACCCACGCAGTCCCGCGCGGCCGCTTCCGCAAGAAGTCCATAACCACCAAATGTTTTATGCCATCCGCCACCATAGCAGATCTTCCAGGCACTGCCGGGCTGAGGCTCAACCTGAGGATAGGGCGATTTATAGGCAACCGCGGAATGTGCTCGCTGGCCCATCGCCTGGGCGGGCAGGCCGAACGCCTTGCACGTCATTTCGCCAAACCATGACCTGGGGCCGCACTTTCCGCCGCCTTCCATCACGGTTATGAAGCCGTTGCTGAATGGGAAAGGCGAGAATCTGCGCCACACCTCGCTTACGATGTTGACGACCTGCTCATTCTTTCTCAAATCAGGTCGCCATGTGTTTATCATTTGCCTCACCCATGCCAGGTCTCTGTCAGATGCCCATGAGGTCAAGACATTTCCAAGCTCCCAGACCGAAAGATCGTCAAAACTGGGAAATAGTTCCTTGTTCTTGTGCGCGGCCTTGTAGTGCTTGTAGCGTTCGACGGGGTCTATGACCACTCCGCTGCCATAGCTCTTGGCAGGTGAGCCGGAAAAACTGGCTGCGATGGCAAGCCTCAGATAGAGGCCCTCCTTCGAGTCGGGGTCGGCAGTAAAGATCTTTGTCCATGTATCTAATGATCCGGCGCCCCCGGATCCCTCGAGACACAAATCCAGGGCGTGAGTGTTCGGCAGAAGCCAGGCCAGAAATGTCCTGTTGGCCTGATCGGCTTTGGCAAAAGCTCCCATCTTGGCAACCCCGTACCTTGATAGGAATTGGTGTTGGCCCAAAGCTTTCGCAAACGCAGGATCCTTGAGGAGGCCCTCCATACCTGCCTTGGATATGCTGCCGAGGTCGGCCGGCATTTTCTTATTCAGCCATGCCGAGAGGTTGCTTACGTATGCGGTGAAGTCGCCCGCGTTAATGGCCGCGCCCAAATCCTTGGCATTGGGCTGCCATGCATGGAGATTTCCGGGAAGCAACAAGAACACGATGCAAACGATGAGTAAACGTGCGGTGTCTTTCTTAAGTGTTCGCATGACGTTACCTCGATAGCCCCGAATTTTCGATTAGCTTGCCCCATGCGATGGGTAGTTTCCGACCTGTAATAAGGTGGAACCGCCGCCGTGAGTGACGCTTCCGCTGCTATTGCGCGGCGAGCCCGAAGGACAACTGCGGCAACCGCAACACGCGCGACGGAACACCCGCCACCTAGCCCGGGCTGATTCTATCACTTCTCGCCCGCAGCACAAGATATTTCCCGCCGGATCCCGGCTCTGCGCGGGCATTTGTCCGCCACCGGGCCGTGGCGAACGGCTGCCTGAGATGCACCGAGATGATTTCCACACTGACGTTCATGTCGCTCACATGCGGGCGGTTCTCTCCTCTCCGAAGACTCATTTACTTGCGCATCCGGCTGATGGCGACCTCGGCAGCATTGACCAAAGGATAGGCGATGGGCGAGGCGGTCAGCGCCGGATGGGTGCCCATCTGGAACATTGCGATGTCCTCGGCCGTCATACGCTTCTGCACGCACGCCGCAATGGTGTTGATTAGTTCCCCGACTGAGGCGTTGCCTCGGACCTGCCCACCCAGCAGCACCTGCGAATGCGACTCGAAGACCAGCTTGACCTTCATGGGGGCCGCGCCGGGCATGCCGCCCGGATGGCGGTTGGGCGTCTCCACGGTGCCGCAAACGACCTGATAGCCGCGCTGCTTGGCCATGGACTCGGTCAGGCCCGCGGTGCCCATCGCCAAGTCGCCGACGGCCGTGGACCAGACGCCCAATGTGCCGTCACTTTCCCTCCGCAGGCCGTAGACGTTGGCCCCGGCGATCCGGGCCTCAAGCTGTGCGATGGAGGCCAGCTTCAACGGTGAAGGCCCGCCGCCGAAAAACGAAATTTTCTCGGCGCAGTCGCCACAGGCGAAAATGGCTGCGTCGGAGGTCTGCATTGTACGGTCCACCTCCACGCCGCCGGTGAGCCCGAGACGCAGGCCGGCGCCCTTGGCCAACTCGACGTTCGCCTGAACGCCGATGCCGAGAATGACCAGGTCGGCAGGGACGCTGGAGCCGTCGGTCAACTGAACGGCGCTGACGTGCCCGTTGCCTGTGATCCGCTCAACAATCGCCGAGGTGCGCACGGTGACGCCACGCGATCTGAGCAGATCCTCCATTTCAGTGCAAAACTCGCAGTCGTAGGAGAGGCTCAGACAGTTGGCGGCCAGTTCTAAGACCGTCACGTTCTTGCCGCCGATCTTGTTGATCTCGTCAGCGAACTCGATCCCGATGAACCCGCCGCCAATGATGACGATTTCCTTGGCTCGTGCCAGCCGCTGCTGAAGCAGGCGCAGGTGCTCCACGTCCTTCAGGATGGGGAAGACGCCGTCGAGGGCCATGCCGGGAATCGGCGGCTGGGTGGGCAGCGAGCCGGTCGCCAGAATCAGCCGTTCGTACTCGATGTCACCGTCGCTCGTTACCAGCCTGTGCTGCTGACGATCAATCTTCGTCACCTCGGCAATCAGCAGGTCGATCCGGTTCTTCTCCAGAACGGTGTCTGGGATGAGGTCCTTATCCGGGGTGCCCAGCGTGCCGAAGATGTACGGAATCCCGCAGGGGATTGCCACCTGCTTCTCCTTGCGCACCAGGAGAATTCGTTTGTCCGGGTGGTGCCTGCGGGCCGTGATGGCGGCTGTGATTCCCGCGGCACTTCCGCCGAGTACGACGATGTCTGCCTTGGTCATGGGATCTCCTTCAGTTGTTGGTTTCTTCGGGTTGGTGTTTGCCACTATAGAACAGCTTACCACCGGAGGACAGCTTCTCCAGCAATCCGCTGGCGTCCAGTTCCTCGACGTACTTGATGGCCTCGTTCCGGTGCATGTCCAAGCCGGCGGCAATGTCCTCCACAGAGCAAGGGCGGCGCTGGATCATCTCCAGGACATTTGCCCGCCCGGCCTTGAAATCGCTTTGGGCATGAACGCCACGATAGTCGGCGATGATCTCGCCCGGCGGGTCGAACCGTGACGCGAGATCGACCATCTTCACGCGGTCGACCATCACCGCATAGTCTTCGGCCGTGGGCCGGGTCGCGCTGTTCAGTTGCACCCGATCAGGCTTGATCCGCCCAACGCAGTCGATAATCTTGCGGGCTTCGCTTTCGATGGCCGTGTGCCCGGCCAGGAGGAACACCTCCAGCCAGTATTCGCCGTGGTATTCCTCTCGAAACGCGATCAGGCCCTCCAGCATCCGCTCAAATGAGATGCTCTCGTGCGGACGGTTGACCGCCTGGAACATGCTGTCGTCCCCGGCGTCCAGCGATGGAATCACCAAGTGAGCGTCCATCAATTGCCGGCGGACTTCCTCCTGCCAGAGCAGCGATCCGTTCGTAAGCACGGCAATGGGGACATCCGTCATGGAGCGGATGCCCGCGATCAACTCGTCCAAGCGCGAGTAGAGGGTCGGCTCTCCCGAGCCGCTGAGCGTGATGTAATCGGGCCTGGCGGCCAGCTTGTCCTTCAGTTCCGCAAGAACGTCGTCCAATGGCGCCCACTCGCGCCTTTCGACGGTCTTGTTGGTCGTCCGGCCAAGCTGGCAGTAGATGCAGTCATAGGAGCATGTCTTGAACGGGACCAGGTCCACACCCAACGACCGCCCTAGCCTGCGCGACGGCACGGGGCCAAAGATGTATCCCATGGTACTACCTCACTCATCACACGGTTTGGTGTCGCACGGCGCGTCAGCAGAGCTTTTCCGCTCCGGAGTAGACTTCCTCGATCCGCAGGGCCGCCGCGGCGTGTCCAGGGTGCTGCGAGGGATTCCAGGTCTTCATGTCGTCGAATATCTCACCATCTTTGTGGTATTCCCATGTCCCCTTAACCTGGTAGGCCTTGCCCTTCTTGTCGCGAAACAGAAGCGACCCCTTCCCGCCACTGAGTATGTTTTTGCGTGTCTTGTCGAAGTAGTTGTCAGCCACCACCAGCCGGTCCTCGCCAAATGCGCCGAGGCAGGTCACGTAGATGATATTAGGCAAACCCTCTGGACTGACTGTCGCCAGGATTGCCGGGCCGTCACGATCTTCCCACGCTTCGCGGACATTCTTCGGTAGAGATGCCATATCCATCACTCCT
>CAZSBS010000302.1:0-5332 GCA_964605095.1 uncultured Planctomycetaceae bacterium
CCTGGGACGCCGCCGAAGCCGAGGCGCTATACGATCGGCTCGAGCGCGAGGTGATCCCCGAATTTTATGCCCGTGACGAGAAGGGCATCCCGACCGCCTGGGTGGCCCGGATGCGAGAGAGCATGGCGCGACTGACGCCTCTCTTCTCAGCCAATCGCGCGGTGCGCGAGTACACGGAGCAGCACTATTTGCCTTCCGCCGCAGCCTTCCATGCACGTCAGGCCGGCAAAGGCGCCATCGCCCGGCAGATGGTCGATTGGCGGCACGCCCTGGAGGAGCAATGGCCAACGTTGCACTTCGGTGAAGTTAAGGCCGACACCAAGGGCGATCAGCACCTGTTCGAGGTCCAGATATATCTCGGCCAGGTGTCCCCCGACGCCGTGCGAGTGGAACTCTATGCAGATGCTGCGGATGACGGGCAGGCTGTTCGAGTCGAGATGAATCGAGTCCGGCCAATTCCTGGCACCGCCAATGGTTACGTCTATATGGCGTCCGTTCCTGCAACCCGCTCGACTTCGGACTACACGGCACGAGTGATCCCGTACTACGATGGCGTTGCAGTGCCCCTGGAGGCCGGCCGCATTTGTTGGCAACGGTGATCTTTCCAGAAGCAGAACGGCACGTGTCTATTATAGAAGGCGGAGAAGAGGCCAATCTCTTGGCCCTTCCCATGCAGCAATGAAGAACGGCATCGAGGTCACGATGCCCAGGAGCGACAAATGGCCGTTTCACCGCTTGCCGGCAAACTGCCGCCCGCTAATCTGCTGATCGACGTCGATCGTCTTATCCGAGACTACTTTGAACGGAAGCCCGATTTGGGCGATCCCCATCAGCGGGTGTTGTTCGGAACGAGCGGCCATCGTGGCACGCCCGAGGATGGCTCTTTCACCGAGGCCCACATATTGGCCATCTCGCAGGCGATCTGTGAGTACCGCGTCGCCAATGGCATCAGCGGTCCTCTTTTCCTTGCCAAGGACACTCACGCCGTTGACACGCCTGCTCATGACACGGCCTTGGAGGTTCTGGCAGCCAATGGCGTCGAGACGATCATCGCCGCCAACAACGAATACACACCAGTCCCTGTCCTTTCTCACGCGATCCTCACCTACAACCGCGGCCGAAAGACCGCCTTGGCCGACGGCATTGTCGTCACCCCTTCGCACAATCCTCCGCGCGACGGCGGCTTCAAGTACAACCCGCCGACCGGCGGACCGGCGGATGTCCAGGTCACACAGTGGGTGCAGGACCGTGCCAACGCGCTGCTCCGCGATGGCAACGCGGGCGTGAAACGCATAGCCCATGAACGCGCCCTGGCCGCGTCCACGACGCACCGAAAGGACCTTATTGGACCCTATGTCGAGGATCTGGCCTCGGTGATCGATATGGACGTCATCCGCTCCTCCGGGCTGCGAATCGGCACCGATCCTCTCGGCGGTGCGAGCGTCCATCTGTGGCACCCGATCCACGAGCGTTACGGGCTCGATCTCACCGTGGTCAACCCCGACGTCGACTTCACCTTCAGCTTCATGCGCGTGGACCACGATGGCCAGATTCGCATGGACTGCTCCAGCCCCTACGCCATGGCCGGCCTGGTTGCACTCAAGGACAAGTACCAGATTGCCTTCGGCAACGACACCGACGCGGACCGGCATGGAATTGTCACACCTTCGGCGGGCCTACTTCCGCCGAACCACTACCTAGCCGTGGCCGCTCGTTATCTTTTTAGCCATCGTCCCAAATGGGCTACTGCCGCCATGATCGGCAAGACTTTGGTTAGCAGCAGCATTATCGACCGGGTCGCAGCCTCGCTCAAACGCACGGTCTACGAGGTCCCCGTCGGCTTCAAGTGGTTCGTTGACGGCCTTCTCAACGGAACTCTGGGCTTTGCCGGTGAAGAGTCCGCCGGCGCCACCTTCCTTCGCAAGGACGGCGACGTCTGGACCACCGACAAGGACGGCCCGGTCATGGACCTGCTGGCCTGCGAGATCACTGCCCGCACAGGCAAAGACCCGGGGCAGCATTACGCTGAGATCGAACAGCAGTTTGGCCGATCCTACTATCGTCGTGAAGACCAGCCGGCCACACCGCGCGAAAAGAACGTTCTTGGCAAATTGACCCCCCCGGCCGTCCATCACCAGTCGATTGCCGGCGAAGCCATTGTCGCTGTGCTGACGGACGCTCCCGGCAATCATGCCGCCATCGGCGGCCTGAAAGTGGTCACTGCCAATGGCTGGTTCGCTGTACGCCCGTCGGGAACGGAAGATGTCTATAAGATCTATGCGGAGAGTCTCAAGAGCGAGACGCATCTTGAGCAGATCCTTCGGGAGGCGCGCAGCTTAGTGAAAGCCGCTTTATTGGCGAGCGGCGCATGACTTACGCACAGAGAACCGCAAACCATGGAAGAGGCCCAACGGGCGAGATTGTAAGGACAAAGGAACACCACAGGGAAATCGGCATGATCGGACTGGGTCGGATGGGCTCCAGCATGGTCCGGCGTCTTCTCCGGGCCGGCCACCGGTGCGTCGTTTACGACATCCAGTCGAACACCGCCCGACCGCCGGGGTACGGAAGGCGGCACGGACAGAGGGACACGCAGAGTAAATTGGGGAAGCTCTGGGCTTCCCCGCAATCGGGAGCGTGGCGTCGTATAACGAGAAGGAAATCGGCGCCAGAAGCCCAGAGCCTCGGATGAGGTCATAGTAAGCGAAGACCCGGCCGGACAGAATAACCGGCTGGCGAGCCAAGGACCTCTGGACCGGCGGGTCTGAACGGCCCCGGCGACTGCCGCCACACTGCGGGCGGCGTTGGCTGGCTGGGTCGGCAGGACTACGGCCGCGTATAAGGGGTCGCCCCTGGTAGGGCGGTCCCGAAGGTCGCGGCAAGAGAGCCGGTTTGAAGCCGTACTGGGGAAAACCCACCGTACGGAATTTTAGAGGGGGGAGAGGAAACGTGATGCAGGCCCGGCGGCCATTTGCCACGAAGCCCGAAAGGGCGGATACACCGGAAGCCGCTGGCCTTACCATTGTCGCGCCTCTCCTCCACTCAGCGGTGGAGATGGTAGCGGTGGCTACGCACGAACGCAAGATCGCAGGCGACAGATCGCAGGCGACAAGATTGTAGGCAAAGGCTGTAACACCACGCGATCCGTTCTGCGACCCGAGGGGGGCATGGTTGTGGTTAAGGCCCACCGGCGGGTTGCACCACCGGTACACGTGCGCGGCCTGACTTCGTAGGAACCCGGATCGGTGAGGGGCAGGATCGCTCTGCGCCCAGGCAAGGACTCCGCCAACTTCTGGCCATTCCGGAGGCTATGTGCTGCCTCGGATCTGCTACGGAAGTCGCCATCTCCACACTGGCGGACCCAAGAATTCACTGCTCGTGCTGCTGGATGTAATCTTCGGGATGGACAGCCGCGCTGGTCGCCGGCGATTTCTCTCGCATTTTCCGGATTGTGTCCGTCACGGCATCCGACGTCGTGGCCATCAGTTTGTGCTGGACTGTCGGCTGCCGGCATACCCATCGGCTGTCAAGCCAAAGTAGGAATGTCCGGCATACCCATCGGCTCGCGTGCGCGCCCGGTTTCGCGTAAGATGGCCGGATGTATGGCTGCTACCGCAAATCAGGAACAAGGCGCCGCATCCGGGCTGACGCCGGAGGCCCGCAGGCCAGTTGTCCTGGCCCCGCCGCCGGCCGAGGCACCTAGCTTCTCGCAGATTCTGCGTCAGTATGGCCAGCGGGACATGCACTTCGTGCCGGCGCAATCGGTCCGGCTCATGGTCGACGCCGCCGAGGTGTTTCCAGACATGCTTTCCGCCATTGACGGCGCGCAAAGGCAGGTGGACCTGGAGACCTACATCCTGCGTGATGACTCGACCGGCCAGGCGTTCCAGCGGGCGCTTATACGGGCGGCATCGCGGGGCGTTCGCGTACGCCTGCTCTACGACTGGCTGGGGTCTTTCGCCTTGCCCGCGGCGTTTCTCCGCGACCTTGTCCAGGCGGGCGTGGCCGTGGCCGCATACCACCCGCTGGTCCTGCGCCGCCCCGTGTGGGCCTTGAACAAACGCGACCATCGCAAGATACTCATCGTCGACGAGGCCGTGTCATTCACCGGGGGCCTGAACATCACCGACGAGCATTCCCCCGCTTCGCAGGGGGGCCAGGGATGGCGCGACACGCACGTCAGGCTGGACGGGCCGGAGGTCGCCCAGGAGATGGTTGCCCTGTTTGAATACGCCTGGCGACGCGCCACGCCTTACCACAGGACCCTCAAACGCAGGACCAGGCTCGCGTGGGGCATTCGTCGGCGGTTGGCGATCTTGTCTCGCAAGGCCGCCCGGTCCCCAACCCGTCCAGGCGCAGACGGCGGCTTGCAGGTGAGCATCGTGGGCAACGAGGGCCTGCGCCGCCGCCGTCGGATTCACCGCGCTTACCTCAAGGCCGTCTGCGGCGCACAGCGCTACGTGCTAATCGAGAATGCCTACTTCATCCCCGGCAAAGCCGTTCGCACGGCGCTGGTCCGGGCGGCCCGGAGCGGCGTGTTCGTCGGCGTCGTGGTGCCCGCCAGGAGCGACGTCCCCATAACGGCCTGGGCGACGCGATGGTTGTACGAGGAACTGCTTGCCGGCGGAGTCCGCCTGTTCGAATGGCCCCTCGGCGTCATGCACGCCAAGACGGCCGTGATCGACGATGCCTGGTCGATTGTCGGCAGCTACAACTTCGACCACCGCAGTTTACTGCATCAGCTCGAGAGCGTGGCAATCGTTGCAGACCCCACACTTGGGGCCCGCCTGCGGGACCAGACGCTGGCCGACATCTCCCTATGCAACGAGGCCTCGCTGGGGCCGCATCGAAAACGCCCGTGGTGGAAGAAGACGATGGAGCGCCTTGCGTATCTCCTTCGTCATTGGCTATGACGCCGGCCGGAGACGGGATGAAGCGCCGGCAGTCTTGGGCAAGAGTTAAGGACGGAACCCTACGGTCGAAACCTGTCGCGGGCAAGGGCTGTATGTCCTGCAGAATCAAGGCGGACGGAGTTTTCGGGAGGGACAACAGGTGGGTCGCGGCGCGGATCACTTGCCTTCCAGCATGTCGCGGATCTTCCGGAATGGCTCGACGCGGACCTTGGGCTCGTCGGTCGTGCCGCTGACTACGACCGTGGCAACCTGGCCGAGGACCCCGCTGGCGATGTCCTCGGCCCCGTGACCGATCGTGTTCAGCACGTCGCCAATCGCGTTAACCACCTCGTTGCCGCTCCTGCCGCTTTCGTCCGTAACCGACTGGACCTGACAACAGGGATACACGGGCAGTTGTCAGGATCAGCCAGGAACTATCA
>CAZSBS010000303.1:0-5316 GCA_964605095.1 uncultured Planctomycetaceae bacterium
CCTTGCACTGCGGAGTGCAGCGGACGACCGCGGCCTTGTGTTCCGGGCCGCGGTATAACATCGGGTGGTTGGCCATAACGGCTGGCCACCCGATTCTTATTTCTCCCCGACAGCAAGGCGCCGGGAAGAAACGCCCGAGAAAACAGCTTGCGCAGCGTGCCCCTTGCCTCACCACCTAGCAGCCTTATAATGAGCACATGACGTTGCGGCACTGCGTGTGGTGGGTACTTGCATCGAGGATAGGAACATGTTGACCAGACTGCGAGTCACAAACTTCAAGCGGCTGAACATGGACGTTCCGCTTGACCGCTCCGTCGTGTTCATTGGCCCAAACAATTCGGGCAAGACCACGGCGCTCCAGGCCCTTACGCTTTGGGACCTAGGCCTGCGCCAATGGCTGGCAAAACGCGTCAAGCGCGTCAAACGCGTCGGCGACGCTCCCGCGGAGAAGCGGCCCGGCGTCGCCATCAACCGGCGGGATCTGATCTCCATTCCCGTCCCCAGCGCAAACCTGCTCTGGCGAGACCTGCACGTTCGTAGCGTCAAGAGCGTCAACGGGAAAGCGGAAAGCACGAGTAATATCCGCATCGACATCGTCGTTGACGGTGTGACTGAAGGTGTTCCCTGGTCTTGCGGCCTGGAGTTTGACTACACGAATGGCGAGTCCTTCGTTTGCCGCCCGATTCGGCGAGAAGGTTTCGACGAATATCGTGTTCGAGATGCGAAGTTCAGTGCCATTCCCGAGGCTGCTGAGGGAGTCAAGGTCGCTTACCTGCCTCCCATGTCGGGACTCGCGGCGACTGAACCGAAGTGGGAACCGGGAAGGATCAACGTGCTGCTCGGCGAAGGGCAGACGGCCCAAGTCCTGCGCAATCTCTGCCACCAGATATACGAAATGGATCCCGGGCACGAGAAATGGAAGGACTTGTGCGGCCAAATCCGCCAATTGTTCGGGGTGAAGTTGCAACCGCCCAGTTTCGTCGTCGAGCGCGGCGAGATCACTATGGAGTATGAGGAACACAACGGCGTGCGCCTCGACCTGTCCGCCTCGGGGCGAGGGCTCCAGCAGACCCTCCTGCTCCTGGCGCACCTGCACGCCAACCCCAAGACAGTCCTCTTGCTGGACGAGCCGGATGCCCACCTTGAAATCCTGCGCCAAAGGCAGATATACCAGATTCTCTCTGAGACGGCTGAGAGTCAAGGAGCTCAGGTCATCGCGGCAAGTCATTCGGAGGTTGTCCTTAACGAGGCTGCGACCCGAGGTCAAGTCATCGCCTTCGTCGGCAAACCCCACATTCTGACCGACAGGGGCAGCCAAGTGATCAAGGCACTCTGCGACATCGGTTTCGACCAATACTACGAGGCAGAGCAGACTGGGTGGGTTCTCTATTTGGAGGACGCAACCGACCTTGCCATCCTCCGACAGTTCGCTCGCTTGCTTGACCATCCGGCCCAGCTACACTTGGAACGTCCATTTGTCAGTTACGTCGGCAACCAGCCGCAGAGGGCCCGGGATCACTTCTACGGCCTGCGCGAGGCCAAACAGGATCTGGTCGGGATCGCCATCTTTGACCGCCTGGACAAGGAACTTCAGAAGAACACGCAATTGGCGGAGCTCATGTGGTCTCGACGAGAGATCGAGAACTACTTCTGCTCCGAGGAAGTCCTTCTGGCCTTTGCCGGGGCCCAACACCCGGACGACATGCCCCCCCTGTTCGCCATTGGGCAAGAGGATCGGCGCAGGAACGCCATGATGGAATCCATCGAGGAAGTGTCCAAGGCATTGAAGATCTTCAACAAGCCGGACCCATGGTCGGCGGATATCAAGGCCTCCGATGAGTTCCTCGACCCGCTTTTCGCGGAGTTCTCCAAGCGACTTAAACTGCCGCTGGTACTGCGGAAGAACGGGTACTGCGACCTGGTCAGGTTCCTGCCCAAGGACAGGGTGGACCCGGAGGTCGGACACATGCTGGATGCGATAGTCCAGGTTGCGGAGAAGGCGAAACCACGGGAGGATTGACGATGGGAACGAGGCGGCAGCAGTTCCCCCAGAGAGATTGTGCCCTCACCCGGCATCATCACTTGTTCTTCTTGCCCGGAAAACAGCTTGCATTATGGCCCGATTGGCCGATAATATAATGATAGAGGTCCAAGTATGATCTATCGGCGAGACAGTCTGGCTCTAGCGTCGCTAACCGGGCTCCTGTTGCGCTGACGGATCGCGGACCTCTTTCAGACTGGAACGAAATGACGGCCCCGCGATTCGCCGAAGGATCGTGGGGCCTTTTTTGTTGACCCTGTTTGCCTATTGAAGGTTTTTACATTTGCGGCGCCGGAAGATAGCGTATCAAGCCGGCATCGAGTGAAGGAGAAACCCGTGTCCACAAGCACGCCCAAGTACGTCGCGCCCAAGCCGATCGACCTGCCGAACCGGCAGTGGCCCGAGCAGATGATTACAAAAAGCCCCGTATGGTGTTCGGTCGATCTGCGGGACGGCAACCAGGCCCTGCCAAATCCGCTGAACCCCGCCCAGAAGCTCGAGTACTTCAAGCTCCTGTGCGACATAGGCTTCAAGCACATCGAGGTGGCGTTCCCCTCGGCCGGGCGGGACGACTTCGACTTCACGCGCCGGCTCATCGAGCAAGGCCACATCCCCGACGACGTGTTCATCATGGGCCTGACCCAGTGCCGCAAGCACCTCATCGACAAGACCTTCGAGTCCTTCGCGGGAATCCCGCGAGGCATTATCCATGCCTACTGCGCCACCAGCGACCTGCACATGCAGCAGGTATTCGACCTCTCGCGGAAGCAGACCATCGACATGGTAAGCTCGGCTGTGCGCCAAATCCGCTGCCTGGCCGATTCCATGAGCTCAAGCGACATCCGCTTCGAGTTCTCGCCCGAGGAGTTCACGGACACCGACCTGGACTTCGCGCTGGAGATCTGCCGGGTGGCCTTCGACGAGTGGGGCAAGGCAACGGCCGAGAAGCCGATGATCCTGAACCTTCCAGCCACCGTCGAGCGCAGGCCGCCAAATCACTACGCGGACATGATCGAGCTGTTCATCCGCAAGTTCCCCAGCCGGGAGAAGGTGCTGATAAGCCTGCACGCCCACAACGACCAGGGCATGGCGGTGGCGGCGACGGAACTGGCCCTCCAGGCCGGCGGCGACCGGGTCGAGGGCACGTTGTTCGGCCACGGCGAGCGGACGGGCAACGTGGACATCGTAACGCTGGCGAACAACCTCTACTCTCGCGGCATCGAAACGGGGCTGGACTTCCGCCGGCTCAGCAGCATCGCCGCCACGGTCGAGAGGCTCACGGGCATGCCCATCTACTACCGCCAGCCCTACAGCGGTCAGTACGTTTTCACGGCCTTCAGCGGCTCTCACCAGGACGCTATCCGCAAGGGCATCCGCCGGCTTGGCGAGGCGCCGGGCAAGTTCGGCGCCCGCTGGAAGGTGCCCTACCTGCACGTGGACCCGGGCGACCTCGGGCGGAAGTTCGAGAGGCTCATCCGCATCAACAGCCAGTCCGGCAAGGGCGGCGTGGCCTGGGTGCTCGAACAGGACTACGGCCTGGAGATCCCAAAGGCCATGCACGGCGAGCTCGGCTCGGCCGTGCAGAAATACTCCGACGAGGTAGGGCGAGAGGTGTCAAGCCAGGAGGTCTTCGACGTATTCCAGAAGGAGTTCGTCGAGCCCAAGGGTCCCTACTCGCTGGTGGGCTACTGGCCGCGCCCGGACGAGGCCAACCCCACGCTGGTTCACGGCGAGATCCGCGTGATGGTCGATGGCAAGCCCAAAACGGTGATCGCCGACGGCAACGGACCTATCTCCGCTTTCATGCACGGGCTTGCCAAACTCGGCGTGACCGGGTTCGCGGTGGACGACTACCATGAGCAGGCCATCGGCAAAGGCGCCGACGCCCACGCGGTGGCATACGTTCCACTGAAGCTCCCCGATGACGATGTGCTTTTTGGAGTCGGGAAAGACACGAACATCACTCAGGCGGCCGTGCGAGCGATCATCGCCGGGCTCAACCGCATGATCCGCCGGAAACAGGTGAACCCCGCGCAGTAACGCCGCGAGCCATCGGACCCGGCCCGGCGCGAGCCACGCTCCCGGCGGCGGCCCCAATGCAGAGGCGAAACCCGTGGATCGCGATAGGTTCAGCCCGGATGTGCCGCTCGCCCGCGGCAGTCACGTCAGGCCTCCGCGCGCACGACGTTCTCGGCCTTCATGCCCTTGGGGCCCTGAACAACCTCGAACTCCACAGCTTCGCCCTCGCTCAGAGAGCGAAAACCCTCGGCTTTGACGGCCGAGTAGTGGACGAAAATGTCGTCGTCTTGACCCTCGATCCGGAGGAATCCATAGCCCTTTGCATCATTGAACCACTTGACCGTGCCTTTGGGCATACCAAGTACCTCCCACTGCATAAAACAAAAAGAACAAACACGAAACGGAAATGGAAGCTTGCGACGGGACTGTCCGGACGACAGCCAACTGCCCCATCGAGAAATGCACGATCTGACTTTGCGTTACTCAACTCAAACACCTTGGATACCCGCCCGCCCAAGTCGGCATCCATACAAAGCAAAAACCGGCCAAGCGATGTGTATACGCCGATACGATGTGACGCACTACAGTCGGCAGGTTACCGCGCGATCCGCGAACACGCAAGCACAAAATGACAGAGCCTTAGCCTTAACCAGGGGTTAGTTGCTAGTAGCGGCACAACCCAGGCGACAACCCTCGCCCTCGCCCTCGCTCTCGGTTATTCATGCCTGCCGCAGGCAGGTTTCCGGGTGAACCGAAGGTTCATGTTCGACCCCGGCCAAGGCTTGACACGCGCCCCCCGCCGCCCGGAAGAACCGAAAAAGCTTGCCGGATTAGGGTTTTTCCCGTTCCGGCTAACGCGGGTCTGTGGTATACTATTTGATTCCGGAAGGAGGAACTCCCGGCGTAGATGGCAGGCCCGAGTATGCCAGAGGGATACAAGCTCAAGTTCCCGAGGATCGGCCTGACGTTTTGGCGGGAAGTGTGTCAAGCCTGTAGTGGTGAGGAGATATAGGCACATGGAAAACGTTGCCGCGAGAGGCGATGGCATCGTCACATTCGGTAGCGGGACCAGTCCAGTCTTTGAGGCCCTGGAATGCCGGCTGCTGCTGGACGGCACCACGCTGGCCTTCAACACCGACATACCCGACCACTGGGTGTTAACCCCTGGCAGCCGCGGACTTACCATCGGCGTCGACGGCTACGACACCGCGGGCGACACCCTGACCATCACCGCCGCCAGCAATAATCCCCTGGTT
>CAZSBS010000304.1:0-5306 GCA_964605095.1 uncultured Planctomycetaceae bacterium
TACAAAGAACCCTTAGAACCTTTCCGCCAAGCCGTTGCACAACTTTAAGGCGGCAAGCAGGCTGCAAATGACTAATGCCATGAATGCCAGACATGCCAGGGCATTGCCCAACGTCATGTGAAAAAGGACGCAGGAAAAACTGCCATGAGCCAAGACAAGGACAAATCGAAAGACGACCAGCCGGACGCCGGCCGGGTGCCGGCCCAGCAGCCCGTCGAGGCCGCCGACAGCGGCTCAGCCGAGAACGCCCAGGCCGCGATGGAACGCGAACGCAACGACCTGCTGAGCCGCCTGCAGCGCCTCTCGGCCGACTACCTGAACTACCAGAAGCGCGTCCAGCGCGACATCGACTCCGCTCGCGAGTTCGCCAACGAACAACTCATCAAGGAACTGCTGCCGGTTCTGGACGACATGGAGCGCGCCCTCGAAGCCGGGCGGGCCAACCACGCCGCCGACGACCCCGTTTTGGCGGGAATGCAGTTGATGCACGACAAGGCCCTGGAAACGCTGGGCAGATACGGCCTGAAGGTCATCGAGGCAAAGGGAAAACCATTCAACCCCGAGGTGCATCAGGCGATCATGATGCAGCCCACGGCCGAACAGCCGCCGCAAACGGTCCTGGCCGAGGCCCTGCGCGGTTACGAGCTGCGGGGCCGGACCATTCGCCCGGCCGGGGTCGTCGTGGCGGTCGCGCCGAATGACGCCCCAGCCGACGAAGAGAAGTAGGCAGGAAGAACTAGTAGGCAGTGGGAAAAGAGTGTCAGAAGCCCAGGGATAGCAATCCCTGGGAGCCGCGGCCGGGATGCCCTGCGCGGCGGGAGTCAGTCATATATGCCGACGTACGACTACGAGTGCGACGCCTGCGGCGGGAAGTTCGAGAAGTTCCAGTCCATCAAGGCCCCGTCCATCCGCAAGTGCCCGTCATGCGGGAAACTGGCGGTCCGCCGACTGATCGGCACCGGCGCGGGCGTCATCTTCAAGGGCAGCGGATTCTACCAGACCGACTACCGCAGCGAGTCTTATCGCAAGGCGGCCGAGAGAGATAAGGCGTCCGGCGGCGGCAAAGTCTCGTCGGAGGCTTCGGACAAGGCCGGCGCCGCGGCTGAGAAGGCTGGCGCGGCCGACAAGGCCACCAAGGCTGACAAGCCCAACAACGTTGACAAGCCCCAGAAGCGGGAGAAGGCCGACAAGGCCAAGCCGACAGGCAGGTCGAAATGATCCCGCGTATGCCCCTGTGATCGCGAAAAAAACGCCCATCCATTTTTCGTTTTTTTTTCGCTGATGCATTTTCGCCCATGTTCTCCGGCGAAAGACATTTGCGAGTCTTGCATGGCCGGGGGTATAATCCTGCACAGTCTGGTATCAGGGACGTTTCGACAGCTAGAATCGGCCGGGGCTGACAGTCCATCGCGGGAGGCCGCGGGGGACGTTGTCGGCAGGCCGGCGGAAAGGACGAACAGCCATGGCAGACGAGAGTCAGCAACTACCCCGAGTCAACTGGAATGAAGTGATCGCTTTCACACACGTCTTCAAGTCGTTTCGGATGGCGATTCACGTCAGCAAGCTTGCTCTGGCGGTGGCGGCGGTGCTTCTGATCTGGCTGTGGGCCTCGGTTCTGGACACCGGCAGCGGCTGGATGGGCACTCGCGTGCTGGACGGCGAGATCATCCAATACGTCAGTTCATCCCCGACGGACTTCGAGAAGTGGCAGGACTCGACCGAGGCCAAGCGCAAGCGGATCGAGGAACTCGTGAACCTCTGGGGCGACGCTCATGCCGAACTGGCCGGCTTGCAGGGCTTCCTGGTCGTCCTTCGCAACGAGGGCGGCGACGGGCGGTTCTTCGAGAACGCGTTCCAGGCGAAGGTGATCAACGAGAGCCAATCGAAGCCCGAGCTTCCCAGCCTGACGGATCGGCAGTACCAGGCCAAAGACAAGCGGTCCAAGGCGTTAGACGCGGTCCGGGGCCTTGTCGAAAAGCAGGCCGAGCGGATCGAGGAGCTCATCGGCAAAGCCAAGGACGCCGCCGCCAAGAACATCAATGACGACCGCACCCTAGACTCCAAGGCTAAGCGAGAGGCTGAAGAAAAGCTCGCCAAGGACGTCAGAATCGCCGAGCGGGCCCTGACGCTTCGCAAGCTGAGCTACCGCTACAAGATCGAGCAGCTCGAGGGCCGCGGCGTCTTCGAGGCCCTCACGGCCTACGAGGGCCGGTGCCTGACAAACTCACTTCTGGCCGTGAGGTACGGCAACATGACCGGCGGGCTGAGCAGATACCGAACCTTGATGGACCGCCGCAGTGAACTGCTCCCGCCCGAGCCGGACACAAGCAGCATTCCCGCGACGGTCAGCCCCATTCCGGCCGACGATGCGCCTGGGCTACTGTTCTGGGTCCTGATGATGCTCAACGGCCTGTGCTGGCTGATCGCCCGGCACTGGCTGCTGGCGATTCTCATGCTGGCGGTGGCGCTGGCTGTCTGGGCGCTGTTTGGCGGGGCCATCCACCGAATCGCGGCGCTTCACTTCGGGCGCGAACAGAAGATATCCATCGGCCAGGCGCTGCGGTTCAGTGCCGGCAAGTTCCTGAGCTTCTACTTCGCCCCGCTGATTCCCCTGGCCATTATTTTCGTCATCGGCGCGTTCATTAGTTGCGGCGGATTCGCGCTGGGGAGTTGGGGCGGCGGAATCCTCATGGGCCTGCTGCTGCCGCTGGCGCTTGGCGCCGGGCTGCTCATCGCCTTCCTGCTGGTGGGCCTCGGCGGCGGCGGAGCCCTAATGTACCCGACCATAGCCGTCGAGAGTTCCGACAGCTTCGACGCGATCGGGCGGAGCTATTCCTACGTTTATGGCCGGCCCTGGCGGGCAGCGTTCTACGGCCTGGTGGCCGCGTTCTACGGCGTGATCTGCTACATGTTCGTGCGGTTCTGCGCTTTCCTTACCCTGGCGACGACTCATTGGTTCGTCGGCGCCGGTGTGATCGGCGGCGGACAGACCGTATCCCCCCTGGCCGACAAGCTCGACGTGCTCTGGCCGGCGCCGACGTTCGACAACCTGATGTCCACCGCGCCAAGCGAGGCCATGAGCGGGTTGGAACCCATCGGCGCCTGGCTTGTGTGGTTCTGGACAATGCTGGTGGCCGTGACCGTCCTGGCGTTCCTGCTGTCGTTCTGCGCCAGCGCCAAGACGGTAATCTACTTCCTGCTCCGCCGACGGATCGACGCGACGGACCTTGACGACGTATACGTCGATGAGCCACAGGAAGATTTCGGCTCCGAGCCGGCCGAAGAGCCCGCCGAAACGCCCGCCCCTGCCAGCGCGGAAAAGCCGGCTGCAAAGCCCGAGGGCGAGTGAAAAAGAAGAAGCGGTTCACGCAGAGGGCGCAGAGAGCGCTGAGGTAAGAAGAAACAAAAGAAGAAAAAGAAGAAGAAGGGATGTGTTTCCCACGTCCCCTCTTCTTCTTTTTTGCCTCAGCAACCTCTGCGCCCTCTGCGCGAACCGCTTCTTCTGCTTCTTCTTCTACCCGAACAGCCGGGCGTGCTCCTGCTCGCAGTAGCGGTCGGTCATGCCCGCGATGAAGTCGCACGTTACGCGACAGAGGCCGTCGAACTCGATGCGGCGCCTGTATCGCTCCGGCAGCAGCGCTGGGTCGGCGACGAATGCGTTGAAAAGCTCGCGGATGATCCTTCGCCCGCGCTGGTCGTGCTCGACGTGCCGCTCCGACAGGTACACGTTGTTAAGCAGGAAGTTCTGCATCTGCTCGATGTCCCGCGCCATTCCCGGGGAGAAATCCACGCAGCGCCGGCTCGCGTCGCGGACGTCTTCGGGTCCGCGGACGCCGAGTGAGTCGATGACGGCCACAGTGGTGTTCAGCAGGTCGTCGGCCATCGCGGCCAGGACATTCTTGCACGCGCGGATGCGATTGTGCATGGCGCTGGCGCCGGGGGCTGCTTCTTCCGCGGCCCGCCATGCTCGCTGCCAGAGCGCCAAGTGCTCGACCTGCTCGACGGTGATGCTCTCGGCCACAAGGGAATCCTCCAGGTCGGCGGAGGTATACGCGATCTCGTCGGAGCGGTCCACGAGCTGGCCCGCCAGCGGAGCCATGCCGGGTTCGTCCAGGCCACCGGGCAGGGGTGTGTCGTAGCGGGTCTCGTGCTTGGCAAGGCACACGCGAACGACGCGGGTGAGGTTCAGCCCGCGGAAATGCGGGTACGGGTGTTCCAGGTAGTCCACCACGCGGAGGCTCTGGCGGTTGTGCTCGAATCGCCCGTGCTCGGTCATCAGATTGTCCAGGGCAGCCTCGCCGCCGTGGCCAAAGGGCGGATGCCCGAGGTCGTGGGCCAGGGCGACGGTTTCCACGAGATCCTCGCATAGGCCAAGGGCCCTTCCCAACGTCCGGCCAATCTGCGCTACCTCCAGCGTGTGCGTCAGCCGGGTGCGGAAATGGTCGCACTCGTGCGGCACATAGACCTGCGTCTTGAAGTCCAGCCGCCGAAAGGCGGAGCAGTGGACGATGCGGTCGCGGTCGCGCTGAAAGCAGGTGCGGTAAGGGTGCTCCGGCTCGGGGTACTCCCGCCCGCCGGATCGCTCCGGCCCAATGGCCCAGGGCGCCAGCGCCGGCGGGTGCAGCCTTGCCAGCCAATCTCTTGCGGTGGCTTGCGGCATTGTCGGTTCCGTATTGTGCGGCTTCAAAGAACGTAGCATGGGCGTTCCTGGCCCCAAGGGCTCGCCCATGAGTCGCAGGGCCATCCTGGCCCCGCTCCGTGTTACACCACGGGCAAGCCCTTGGGGCCAGGAATGCCCGTGCTACGCCGGCGAGTTGGGCAGGCCAAGCCTGTCGGCCGCGGCAAGAATCTTGCCCCGCAGGTTCGACAGCGCATCGGGTATCACGCGGACATCGCCGAAGACAGCCATGAAGTTCGTGTCGCCCGCCCATCGCGGCACGACGTGAATGTGCAGGTGTCCGGGCAACCCGGCCCCGGCGCATCGGCCCACGTTTATGCCGACGTTGAACCCCTGAGCCCCAATGGCCTCGGTGACAACCTTCTGGATGTCTCGCACCATCGACATCATCTCCAGGATCGTCTCGCCATCGATCTGATCCAGGTCGGGAACGTGATCAAACGGTGCGATGAGGCAATGTCCGCCCGTGTACGGGAATCGGTTCATCACCGTGAGTGCCCGTCGGCCTTGCCATATCACCAGGTTCTGCTCGTCGCGCGAGGGGGTGTCGCGGATGTCGCAAAGGAAGCAGCCGGAATCCTTGCCCAGCGACTCGATGTACTCGATCCGCCACGGCGCCCAGATGTTG
>CAZSBS010000305.1:0-5288 GCA_964605095.1 uncultured Planctomycetaceae bacterium
GACGGATGAATTATTGGCTTGACGGGCGGGCCTTACTCATAGAAGGCTTCGCCCCGTCAACCGCCAGCCACATCGAGGCTGGACTTGCCGGCAATCTTACTCTGTATGATGTACCCAGATTTCCGGTGTCAGTTGAACCCGTTGCTCTTCCGCCATCAGGCCTGCCTTTCCCCTCGATAGGACGGTCATTGATTATGCGCGTGAAACCAAGAATATGCAAGATCACATCAGCGTCGCTGTTCGTAAGGAATATCGCGGGCAGCTACCAAATCAGGACTCCGATGTTTCTCGCTTGTCGTCCGTTTTGTCGAACAGATCCGCATCGGCATCCAGGGGATTGTCGGGGTCCAGGGGCTTCGGTCTTCGCTTTACAGCTTCGACCCGACAGGTCGTCGTCTCAAGAGCGGAGGGGAGCTTTGTGCGGACTAGCGAGGCGAGAGTGTTGCCGATCGCGCCGAAGCAGATCTGCAATACGCCCAAGGCCGCGACGATTGCCCAGAGGGCAGGCACTTCCCGGTGGCCTGGCAGATTCTCCAGCATAAACCCCAAGCCAATCCCGGCCGTGATGAAGCCCACAACAATCACGAGTACGTACATACCGAACCCCTTTCTGGCCTGCACGCGTGTTGCCGACGAGGCGTCGGGGGATCGCCGCCCCCGATGGCGGATGCGCTCGTCGCCAGCCATCACGATGTTCGTAAGCAGGTTCGCGCGCGGCCGGGGCTAAGTCAAGGGATTATGAGAATTTCGGCACACCCGCCCATCACTGTCGAGCGTAACGTGGTCCGGGCCAGTCTGGTCGGGTTCCGGTTCCGGGGGGTGGAATTGAAGATCGGGGATTTCAGATTTCAGAATGGTCGGGGCCCCCCCAACGGGGCAGGCAAGGGCCGATGGTGCCGGCGCGCCGGGAACGCCCCATTCGGGGCTTCTTGAAAAACCGCCTTACGGCGGCACTACGAACCTCCCGTAACTGAGCATTACTGTTTTCTCTGTTTTCAGGGAAGCACCTTGGCGGGCGTATGGCCTATAATGGGCCTATAATGGATGTTGACAGTGCGAGTAACCGGATGCATTCCGGCCGGGCCTTATAGCCGTAACGATGGACAGTACAATATGTTACAAAACGCCTTCCGCAATGTACTCCGAGAAGCCCAAAGTCAAGGCCGCTGCATGGTTGCCCCGCTGGTCGGTCTGCCCAGCCTCAACATAATCGACAGCACGGTCAAGCTGGCTCAGCAGAACTACGCCGAGCACTTCCGGGCGATGAAGGCGATTGCGGACACGTTTGCCCCGGATGTGATATTTCCGCTGATGGACTTGTCCGTTGAGGCGAATGCCCTCGGGCGATACACCATCTTCCCAACGACACATTCCGCCACTGTCGTCAAAGACCACTTTTGCCTTGAGGAACTGGTCAATGGCGATCGTATCAGAATATCCTTCGACACGCGTCTTCGCGGCTATGTTGAGACGGTGAAACTGATGTGCGTCGGGCTGCCGGATTCCATTCTCAAGGGAGCCTATGTGGCGGGGCCTTATTCTCTGGCAGCCCTGATAATGGGCGCCGAAGAAGCCGCCATTGCCACTGTTCTCAGCCCGGACGAATTGCACGAGCTCTGCCGATTCACCACGAATAAGATTGAACAATACATCAGGCTGCTCATCGCCGCGGGTACGCAAGTGCTGTGTATCCTTGAGCCCAGCGCCGTGATGCTGGGCCCGCAGCAGTTTTCCACCTTCTCCGCCGACTATGTGAATCACATTGTCCGCAGTTGCGAATACACGGGCGTGGCCATGGTATACCACACGTGCGGCAACACGATGCACCTCGTCGGCAAGATGGTGGAGGCAGGGGTGGATGGAGTAAGCCTGGATTCTCCTGAGGCCGGGGTGGACCTGCCCGCGGTGGCCCGCAAACTGCCGCCGGATGTGGCGATCATAGGCAACATCAACCCGACGGGCACGATTCTCAAAGGCAAGCCCGAAGATGTCGAAGTCGAGGTGACCGATCTTCTTGACCGGATGAAACCCCATCCCAATTTCGTCCTGAGTACCGGCTGTGACCTGCCTCAGGAAACCCCTCTGGAAAACATCCACGCGTTCATGCGCGCGGGCCGTCGATATCGAAGGTAGAGTTTGGCGCCTTTTGGGCGGCTGGCGGACTTGTGGCGGGTATGCCAGTGGTATCATTTATGACATTGCCGGCACAGTCACGCCCCCAGGACGCATTCCATCTGGATGTCCAGCAGGTCCGACGACAGGAGGGGCCTGTCTCGGCCGATCTGGCGGTGGACACTGTCGGCCCATTTGAGCATTGCTTCCACGACGGTCTGGTCGAATTGTGTGCCGGCGTTGTCGGCCAGGATTCGCAGGGCCTCTGGCACGGACTTCGCGTCGCGATAAACTCGCGTGGAGGTAATGGCGTCGAACGAGTCAGCCACGGCGAGTATTCGCGCGCCTAATGGGATTGCGGTTCCGGCCAGGCCGTCGGGGTAGCCCTGTCCGTCCCACCGCTCGTGGTGGTGGCGGACGATCGGCAACTCGCGCTCGAGGAACCGCATCTGGTCGAGGATCCGCGCTGCGATTACCGGGTGCTGCTGCATTATCCGCAGTTCGTTCGGGGTGAGCTTTCCAGGGCACAGCAGGACCGAGTCGCGGACGCCGATCTTGCCGAGGTCGTGGATGACGGCCGCGCGATGGATGACGGCCACCTCCTCGTCCGGCAGGCCGAGCGCCTCGGCTATGCTGACGGCGTAACGCATGGTGTTTTCGGAATGCTGCTTGGTGTACGGGTCGCGTGCGTCGAGCGCCTTGACGAAACCGCCGATGCTCTGGATGAAGGCTTCCTTCGCCTGCGATGAAATGTCCACCAGCTTTTCCCGCAGGTCGATGATCTCCTGGCCCTCATCCTCGCTGATAGCGGATGGATCCTTGGACATGCTGGCCCAGGACTCGGTCCTGTTTCGCCCGGCCTCCTTGGCGCGGTAGAGGGCCATGTCGGCCCGGCGGAGCAGTTCGTTGGCGCTTACGCCGGGGCATGAGCGGTTGTCGACCACGCCGCAACTGATGGTCAGCGCGACGCCCTCGGCCACGAGCATTCCGTCTATCTGTTTTCGGATTCGCTCCAGGACGAGGAATCCGCCCTCCAGTTCGGTTTCAGGCAGCAGCAGCACGAACTCATCGCCGCCGAAGCGGGCGAGCACGTCGCTGGTCCGCTTGTTGCGGCCCATGCAGGCCGCCACCAGCTTCAGGGCCGTGTCGCCGCCGGCGTGGCCAAGGTTGTCGTTTACGGACTTGAAGTTGTCCACGTCCACCATTGCCAGGCAGAAGGGGCAGTCGTGGCGGGCGGCGCGGGCGCATTCTTCTTCCAGCCGGCGCTCGAAGGGCATCCGCGTGCCAACGCCCGTCAGTGGGTCTATCGAGGTCTTGCGCATGAGTTCCTCGTGGCGGACGGCGCTGGTCAGGTTGGCCTCGAGGATGTTCTGCACCAGCGAGCCCTTGTACTCGAGCAGGTCGCTGGCGGCCTCGCCGGCAAGATCGCAGATGCACAGCCGGCCCAGCAGTTTGGCGCCGGCGCCCTGCTCGCCGCCTCGCATCAGCAGCGGAATGACCATACGGAACCGGCCCTCGACCGCGGCTGCACATGACGGGGCCACGGGGGCGACCTTCGCCTTCTCATCTCCGTGTGTCTTGCCCAGACCGGGCAGGTCCTGCGAAGCACAGGCGCATTCATGCCGCTCGATAAGCGGCCCGACGGGAATATCCCTGCCTCCAGGCAGGTGCAGCACGCACCGCCTTGCGCCAAAGATCGCCGGCACGTTGCGCGTGACCATATCCACAACGTCGCCAAGGTCCAGGCTCTGAAGCGAACTGGAAAGCGTCGCCGCCTGCTCGGCCGCCATTCGCATGGAGCGGTCGTGCTCGATCTGACGAGCCATGACGTCACGGCTCGAGGCCATGCCGACGAGCACCCCGTCGCGAACCAACGGCAGATGACGGATTCTCCGCGTGGTCATGATCCGCTGAATCTTGTGCAGCGGCGTGCCGTCCTCGCAACAGACCACATCGGCCGTCATGGCCTGCTCGACAGTGATCGACTCAAGGCTCCTGCCATTGCCCAGGCCCCGAGTTATTACATCCCGCTCCGAGATGATCCCCTTCAGGGCCCTCGCATCGTCCACAACAACGACGCATCCGACCGACCGCTGCTTCATAAGTTCTACGGCCTGCTGCAAGGAGGCTTCTGGGCCGATCGTCACAACATCCCGCGGCTCAGCAACAGGTGGCTGATTATTCCGAGCGTCGGTTATCTTTCGATTCATATGGCCCTGCAAGGCATATTAAGAGCATCTTGGCACCTTATTCTCTTCGGTTTCCCAAGGCCGCTCTTTAACTCAAAAGGCAATTTCCTACGCAATTGCTTGCTAATGGGCAATTCAGGTGCTTCGCCCACCCAAACGGGGCGTGGAATAAGCAGCCAATTGCCGTAAGTCCAAAAAAAACTGGCAGCAAAAACCAAAACCTGCCGGCCGGCATATTTCGCGGTTCGGTTTTCGGATTTGCCAGAGGGCGGAATACCCACCAATTCTGAATCGCCACATAAGAGCATTCCCGCATCCGCAATCTGCAACCTGCCGGCCATAGCTTCAGCGAAGGCGGGGCCGCAATTATTTCACCGCCCCGCGCACGGCCGCGGCCACGGCCTGGTGCGTGGCGGGGTTCATCATTTCGGGAAGCAGTTCGCCCTCGGGAACGATATTCGCCAGCGCCGCCGCCGCCGCCATCATCATCTCGATGGTGATCGACCGTGCGGCCGAGTCCAGCGCGCCGCGGAATATGCCAGGGTAGGCCAGGGCGTTGTTCATCATCCGCCCGTCGGCGGCGACGGCGGCGCCGGCCTTGTAGGCGTCGGCGACGCTGATTTCGCTTACGGGGTTGGCCAGCGCCAAGACGATCGGGTCCTTGGCCATCGAGCGGACCATGTCCTGGCTGACCAGGTTTGGCCTGGACACGCCGATGAACAGTTCCCGGCCCTTCATTGCCTCGGTGATGCCGCCGGTGATGTTCCGCGGGTTGGTCCGCTCGGCCAGGGCGACCTTTTCGGAGTTCATGCCTTCCTTGCGTCCGCGATAGACGATGCCCTTGGAGTCCGCCAGGACCACATCGGGCACGCCTGCTCGCGTGAGCAGGTCGGCAATGGCGGTCCCGGCCGCGCCGGCGCCGGAGATCGCACAGGTGATGTCCTCCATCCGCCGCCCGGTCCTTCGCAGCGCGCTGTACAGCCCCGC
>CAZSBS010000306.1:0-5287 GCA_964605095.1 uncultured Planctomycetaceae bacterium
CTACATTCCGGCGCCCCATCCGGGGCGTAGTGTTCTGCCGCCTCTCCCGGCCGGATGCGAGCGAGCACGCGAAGGGCCCATTCCACATGCCCGGCCGGGACTGCGGTGATCTCGTAACGGGCGTTGACCGGGACCAGGTGGACATGCCCGCCGGACTTGCGGTAGAGCTTGCACGTCACGCCGATCTGCCCGGTAGCCTGCACCACGGCGGCTCGGCCCTCGACGGCCGGGACGCTCGGACTGAGCACCACCACGTCGCCCGGGCGGATCTGCGGGGCCATCGAGTCGCCGTCCACACGCAGCGCGAAGGCGTCGGGGTAGCGTCGTTTGATTGCCCCGGCCGCGACGAACTCGACGGCGTCGCGCTCGTCCGGGGCCGAGAGAGTCACCAACTGCACGCCGGTGGGTTGTGAGGCGCCTGTTTCCGCTCCGGCCCCTGCCGCTGCTTCTGTGTCAGGTCCGGCCTCGGTCGCAACGGCAGGCCGAACGGCTTGCGGGCGCTGCCCGGCGTAGCGGGCGACGAGGTCGGCAAGTGTTATCAGGCCGGAGACATCCTCGTCCTTGCCCCAGAACCTCGCCACCCCCGCGGCGGTTCGGCCGAGAATAGGAATCCACGCCTCCCGCCCCGCCGCTGCCGCCGCCGGCGCCAGCGCGGCTTGGCAGGACCCAGCTTTCGCGTGGGGCTGCTTATCCGCCTGGCGGGGGCGCGTCTCGGAGGCCGGCCCTGCCTGCGCCGTATCTTCCGCCGAATTGGTCTCTTGCGTTTTGGCTGGGAACTTGCGGGCCTCAATTAGCAGGTCCACGAAAGCCCCGAACGGCCCGGCCGCGTCCGGGCAGTCGGCCAGGAGCCGGGCCGCCCTGCACAGCACCGGGTGGTCCTCGGCCCTCAGCGCCGCCACCCCTGGCTTGCCCGTGAGCAACCAATGCAAGTCCGCACCTGCGACCTCGGCGATTCGCACCAGCATCGCCGCCGACGGAGTTCGGGAACCCTCGTAGTAGTCGTAAGTGCTGGGCGATATGCCTAACCGCTTGGCAAATGCGGACTTACCTCGCGGGCCTGCGGCCTTGAGCCGCAGTTCGGCTATCCGGCGGCAAATCTCGCTGGTAAGTCCTTTGGCAACTGTTTTGACAACTTTTTCGGTAAAAGATTTCGCCATGATGAATCTTAATTTTCGCAATTGCGAACATTCTCGTTGACAGTCAAAGCAACATGACTTATAGGGGGGGCCGTTAGTTGTTGATCCACGGGATAATTGTACGAGTCCGGTGCAAAGGGGCAAGGGCAAAATGCCAAGACAGTCGCGAAGCACGCTGATGAAGTTGATGAAGTCCGTCGAAGCGGACCTTGATCGGCTAGGGCTCCAGGCGCAGTTGCTGCGATACTTCGTCCACGAGAAGCCCGCCCGCCGGGCGGCAACCAGTGGAACATCGAATCGCCCCGACCCGACGCGCCGCACGGCCCGGCCTGAGGACTGCTGAAGGCCGAGGCGGAGGCTGAGGGCCACCCGGCTTCGCCTTCGGCTGCGCCGCGGCAAGCCCGGCTACACCTCGACATCGATCGGGGTAAACCGGCTACCGGCTACCGGCTACCGACCACCGGCTACCAGCTACCGGCTACCGACTACCGGCTACCGCTTCATCTACCGCTTCATCAGCTTGGCGTATTCCTTGTCCGCCGCCTTGCGGACGCCCTGGCCCTTGCCGCTGGACCGATCCTTCTCCAGCTTGCGGATCAGGGCCTCGATCTCCTTGCCGTCGACGGGCAGGCGGACCGGCTTATCCTTGAATCCGGCCACGTACATAGCGTTGGATAGTTCGACCTGGTTGAGCGCCTCGACGCCCGGGCAGTACAGCGGCTCGCCGCGAAGCACGTGGGCGGCGAAGTTCTTGATGATCATCAGGTGCCTGCCGCCGGGGTCCTTGGGCAGCTTTACTTCCTTCCATACGCACTCCTGCTCGCCCTTGGCGCCGAAGCTGCCCTTGGAGGTCCGTATGTGGGAACTGATGGACTGCTTGAGCTTGCCGTGCATCAGCTTGCCACCCTTGCACAGCAGCGTGCCCTTGTCGCCGCAGACGGTGAACTGCTCGGCACCCGGCTCCTCGGCCGTCGAGGCGTAGAAATAGCCCACCTTCCCCCCGCCGTAATCGAACAGGAAGTTGGCGGTGTCCTCGACCTCTATGTCGTGCGCCCGCGTGTGCAACAGGCCGAGGATCTTCCTGGGCATCCCGCCGATCCACTGGAACAGGTCAATGTGGTGAGGGGCCTGGTTGATCAGCACCCCGCCGCCCTCGCCGTCCCACGTGCCGCGCCACGCGCCGCTATCGTAATACGCCTGGCTGCGGAACCAGTTCGAGCAGACCATCTCGACGCGGAACAACTCGCCGATTACCCCGCCAGCGACCATCTGCTTCATCTTCCGCATGATCGACCGCGTGCGCTGGTGAAACACCACGCCCATGGCGACCTTGTTCCGGCGGCACTGCTCGACCATCACCCGCGCCCGCCCGACGCGGGCCTCCATGGGCTTTTCGCAAAGCACTTGTAGCTTGCGCCGGGCGGCGTGGATCACCAGCGGCGAGTGCCAGTAATGCGGCGTGGCGACGATGACCGCGTCGATAAGCCCACTGTCCATCAACTTCAGCGGGTCGGTGAAATGCTGCACGTTGTGCTTCCGGCCAACTTCCTCCGCCTTGGCGGCCACGATGTCGCACACGGCCCCGAGGGCCACGTCCCTGCCGCCTTCGTTGGCGCACCAATTGGCGTGCGGTGCGCCCATGTTGCCCAGACCAATCACGCCGAATCGAACTTTCTTCATAGGTCTCTTTTATCCTCTCTGCGCTCTTTGCATTCTCTGCGATGAATCCTCAGGAACTTACGCCCGCCGGCCGCGAATTGCAAGTGTCGCCCTGCGCGGATATAGTGTGTCTATGCTCCAGCGAGTGCGAATAAAGATCGAGGGCCTCCGCGATGCACGGGAGGCGATGAAGATCGCCCAGATGGGCGCCGACGCCATCGGCATGGTCTTCGCCGAATCGCCACGATGGGTAAGCCCCGAGCAGGCGCGGGCCATTGTGGACATCCTGCCGCCGTGGGTCGCCTCCGTCGGCGTGTTCGTCAACTCCGACGCCGAGACCATCAACCGCGTCATCCGGCGAACGGGCATCGGCTACGTCCAGCTCCACGGCGATGAGCCGCCGGAGATCGTCGGCCTCATCGAGGCGCCCGTCATCAAGGCTTTCCGTGTCCGCGACGAAACCTGGCTGGCCGGGGTGAAAAGCTGGATCGCCGTCGGCGGGGCCAAACGCAATCTCGTGGCCGTGCTGCTGGACACCTACGACAAATCCGCACCGGGCGGCACAGGCAAGCAGTTCAACTGGGACCTCGTCGCCGACGCCCGCGCCGCCGGCGCCCTGGCCGGGCTGGACCCGATAATCCTGGCCGGCGGACTCGACGCCTCGTGCGTCAGCCGGGCCATAGACACCGTCAAGCCCTGGGCCGTCGACGTCGCCAGCGGAGTCGAAAAGGCGCCCGGCGTCAAGGACCTCGCAAAGGTCGCCGAGTTCATCCAGGCCACCCGCGAAGGAAACGTGCTCGATAGCGAGTTCTGGCTGTAGCGACGCCGCGGCAACTGCCGCGGCGAATGTTCAATGCCAAGTAATGAAAAAGGCCAGGAATGCCAGGTACACGGTCCGGCCGCTGCCTCTGGCATTCACGGCATTTGCCATTCCCGGCATTGAACATTGAGAATTGAACATTTGTCATTCGTCTCTGGCATTTCTGGCATTCTTAGTTCCTGGCATTCATGGCATTGTTCATTCGTCTTGCAATCCGCTCTCCCATCCGTAGAATACCCTCCTTACAATGGCCTGACGGATTTGGAATACAACGTAGCGAGGAGACACATGGCAAAGAGCAAGCAATTTGACGTCCGCAACCTGAAGCTGGCGGGCGAAGGCAAGCGGCGGATCCTTTGGGCGGACGGCGACATGCCCGTCCTTCAGCAGGTCCGTGCGCGGTTCGAGAAGGAAAAGCCCCTCAAGGGTCGGCGGATGAGCGCCTGCCTGCACGTTACGGCTGAGACAGCCAACCTATGCCGGACCCTCAAGGCCGGTGGGGCCGACCTGGTGCTCTGCGCGTCAAACCCGCTGAGCACGCAGGACGACGTGGCCGCAAGCCTGGTGGCGGACTTCGGCATCCGCGTCTACGCGATAACGGCCGAGGACCGCAAGACCTATTACAGCCACATTGCCGCGGCGTGCAAGCACTCGCCTTCGGTGACGATGGACGACGGCGCGGACCTCGTCAACGCCCTTCACGGCGAGTTCGCCCCGTATGCCGGCGACATCGTGGCGTCGATGGAAGAGACCACCACCGGCGTCATCCGCCTGCGGGCGATGGCCCAGCACGGCGTGCTGAAGTTCCCGGTAATCGCCGTAAACGACGCGGACACCAAGCACCTGTTCGACAACCGCTACGGCACGGGCCAGAGCACGCTTGACGGCGTCGTTCGGGCGACGGACATCCTTCTGGCGGGCAAAAACGTCGTGGTCGTCGGCTACGGATGGTGTGGCCGGGGCGTGGCGAGCCGTGCCCGCGGGGCCGGGTCAAACGTCATCGTCTGCGAAGTGAATCCCGTCCGCGCCCTCGAGGCCGCAATGGATGGCTTCCGCGTAATGACCATCAAGAGCGCCGCGAAGATCGGCGATCTGTTCATAACGCTCACGGGCGATATTCATGTTATCGACGCGCCGCACTGGCCCCTGATGAAGGACGGCGCGATCGTCTGCAACAGCGGGCACTTCAACGTCGAGCTCAACCTCGAAGCCCTGGCCAAGATGGCCAAGGGCTCACCCGCCGATGTCCGCAAGGGCGTCCAGCGATACGTTATGCCCAATGGGCGGCGGATATTCATCCTCGCCGAGGGCAGGCTTGTGAACCTCGCCTGCGCTGAAGGCCATCCGGCGTGCGTGATGGACATGTCCTTCGCCACGCAGGCCCTGGCAACCGAATGGAGCATCAAGAACGCTGACAAGCTGACTGCCGATGTCCACGAGGTGCCCAAAAGCATCGACGACTGGGTCGCCACGCTCAAGCTCAAGAGCATGGGCATCAAGATCGACAAGCTCACGGCCGAGCAGGAGAAGTACCTCGCCTCGTTCGACATGGGAACCTAGAGCAGTTTAAGTTTTTGTGTAGCAGGTCGGCCGTCGCCGAGGACGAGCCAGGCAAGGAAGCCGAAGCAGGCGATGCCTTAGCATCGCCGATGCAGGCTGACGCGGCATGGCG
>CAZSBS010000307.1:0-5279 GCA_964605095.1 uncultured Planctomycetaceae bacterium
TGGTGGTGTTGGGGCGCTGTTGCGGAGCCCCGGCGCGCCGGGACGGGGTTGTTTTGTGCTTCGCAAGTGCGTGCGGGGATGGTGTTTGCAGGTGTTTTCAGGTAACTATGAGGGTAACTGCGCGAGTTTGGGCGCTCCATTGGATACTCCCAAGGCCCCGGACAGTACCATTCGGAGCAGTTGCGGATTATCGACGCCGTTTTACCTTTGCATGGTCGTTCGCGGCCGGCTGCGCGGCGTTACTTCAGGACGATGTCCAGCGTGACGCTCTTCCCGGCCGGCAGGGAGACCTTGCGGGCGCTGTCCCGCGAGTCATTCTCGATCGACGCATCGCCATCGGTCACGGAGATCTTCCCGATTGCCTGGGGCGCCTCAAGCTGGATCGTCTGCTTCTTGCCGGATACGAGCGTTACCCTGATGCGGCCCTTGTCCCACTTGAGGCTCTTGATCTCGATCTGGCCGCGGCAGAGCACGCCTTCGATCGTTCCCGATGGCCAGGCCGCCGGCAGGGCCGGCAGCAGTTGGATTCCGCCGGGCCGCGACGCCACAAGCATCTTGATGATCACCGCGGGCATCCCCCCGCTGGTGTCCATGTTGAACAGAGTCCGGGTATTGTGCATCGAGGCCAGGTTGTCCAGCCAGTATCGGTTGACCAGATTGGCCAGGCATCGGTAGGCCAATTCGCCCTCGCCGAGACTGGTGGCCGCCTGGCCGAGCTGGACCACGCCGAACGACATGAAGCCCGACTTCGACGCTTTCCAGTGGTGATCGAGCTTGATTTCAATGATCCGCCTGAACGCGGCCCGGATGCTCGGGTCGCGGGCGATCTCCTCCGGCATCCCGTCGAAGAGCGCGTAGAGCTGGGAGGAGTGGCGGTGGTCGAGGTTGTCCGTCAGCTTGTCCGTCAGCCATTCCTTGACGAAGCCGTCTTCGCTGATCATGTAGTCGGGCATCTTCGTAAGCATCTTCCGCCACACGGGGACCTTGTCCTTGTTGACGCCCAGTTCATTGGAGGCGTCGATCAGGTTGCCCAGCAGTTCCTTGGCCGCGGCCACATCCATCGTGGCGTTGAACGTGCCCTGGCAGTGGGTGTTGGACGGCGAGTTCTCCGGTGAGGTCGTCGGGCTGAAGACGTACTTGCCGTCCTTGCCCTCGTACAGATAGTCCTCGAAGAACATAGCTACCTGTTCCATGAAGGGCAGGGCGTGCTCGGCGAGGAACTTGCGATCGCCCGTGTACAGGTAATAGTCATAGAAGAAGTGCGCCGCCCACGGCGCCCCAGCCACCCAGAAGCCGCCCGCGAAATCCGGTGCCAGCGCGTTGTTGTAGCCGTGTGTCGTCGAGCGGGACGGCAAGACCACGCCGCGAGCGCCGAACATGTGTTTGGCGTTGACCTTCAGGTCCGGGACGATTGACTCGATGTACGACGTGTAGGCCAGCATAAGCTCGGGCGTGTTGCCCATCATCATGCTGGCGATGGCGGAGGGCACGTTGCCGTTGTGGGTGAAATCGCTAGCCCAGGCGGGGACATAGGTGCCGGCCCAGACACCTTGCAGCACCGGGGGAAGCTCGCCCGTGCTGGAGATGATATTGTACCTGCCCGCGTCGAACTCCTTCTCGATCAGCGCCTTGCAGAGGTTCTCATCGGTGGACTTTGCAAGGAGTTGCTCGGTGGTCAATTGGTGGTCCGCCCCGCCGCCGACGTCCAGCCGCATGCGGTTGAACATCTCGCCGTGGATCCGCCGATGGCGCTTGAGCAGGCCCTGGTAATCGGCGGGGATCTTGCCCAGCAATTCGGTCGTCTCGGCCAGGACCGACCGCCGAGGGTCGTGGAGCAACTTGATATCGACAAGCACCAGCACCTCGTCGGCCCCGGTGACGACCAGTGCGGACCCTTCCGCGGAGGCCTTGCCGCCTGTCGCCACCACCCGGGCCACACCCTCAAGGGCGTGGATGCTGCCCGGGTAGGCCTTGGCGAAACCGTTGCTGAAAGTCAGCATGGACGCCTCGGCCGTCGTCTTGACGTCCGTGATGAGCTCGCTGAAGCTCTCGTTGGAATGCTCCACCTGCTTGGGGTCCAGCTTGGCGCTGGGCCGGCGCGGCGTCAGTTCCAGCCGGCAATCCACCGACCCCGGCTTTGGCCCGCGGATCACCAGCACGGCCACCTTGTCCGCTCGAGAGACGAACAACTTGCGCTCGAACGCGCCCCGGCTGTCGGCCCAGCGCACGGTCGACTCGCCGGTCTGAAAGTCCACCGACCGCATGTAATCCGAGACCTTCCCCTCAGGCCGCATCTTGATGTTCAGGTCGAAGGCAGGGACGAACGGATCGCCGTACATGAAGCTTTCCTGCCCCGACAGATCAAAGGCCAGGTGCGTTGCCTCCTTATACATGCCCTGATCGATCAACCTGCGAATCTCGGGCAATCGCGAGCCCGTGTCGGGAGGAACCACCGGCTTGCCTATCGGCACGAACAGCCGCTCATGGGTGAATACGACCGTCTCGTCAACGGCTCGGCCGAAGACGTTGGCGCCGATGGTGCCGTTGCCGCTGATCAGCCCCTGCTCCCATGTCTCGGCGGGTTCGGAACTGATAAAGCCCCGCTCGGGCACGGGC
The DNA here is from genome assembly GCA_964605095.1 of uncultured Planctomycetaceae bacterium. Classification (GTDB taxonomy): domain Bacteria; phylum Planctomycetota; class Phycisphaerae; order SM23-33; family SM23-33; genus JAUWQU01. Next base: position 2,617 of record CAZSBS010000307.1, read on the forward strand.
AGTTGCCCGGCCGGTGAACCAGCCGCCGCGGCCGAGACGAACAGGCCCGCCAAAATAATGGCGAATGAGATGGCCTGGAGTGTCAACGGGAACGTCAGTGATACGGGGTGTGTCGTCATCGTCCTGCTCCAATTTCCAAATTTCGAGTACGTAACTTGCCCAGCGCAAAGCTGGGCTTGCGACCAGAACAACCGGCGCCTTCCTACAGGGCAACGGCCAGGCGCCGACGGCGAATGTAGTGCATCGATGCCTTCCCGTCCAGCATTTTGATGGCCATCTTGACGGCCGCTGAGCCGGGGGCGAAGTGCATGTTGTCGCCGGACATGCCAACTTAACTATCCTTGGCATCCTTGGCAAACTATCCTTGGTACTTGACCCCGCCGAGGCCGGGGGAGTACACTACCCTCGCGTGGACTTTTGACTCGCGGCGCGGGCTGCGGTCTATGGGTCGCCCGGGACCAATGCATCTGTGCCGTGAACTGCCCGAAATCGAGCCTCCGCCGAGCAGATTGGAGCGGTTTTCGGACGATGTTCGGACAAAGAAGGCGATGTGACGAGCAATTCCGGATCCTCAGGAGCATCGAGGCGGGCGATTATGCCCTCCTCCCCTCGCGCCCCACGCCCCCGGACCCTGGCCGCTTTCCAACGACCAACCAGACTTCCTTTTCAGGAAGAGATAAGGATGTGTCGGATGAATAAGATTGCTTTCGGCGTGATTCTGTTCACGGGGGTCTTGCAGGCGGCACCTGCCCAATACTCGCCCTGGCAACATTCCGGGGCCATCTACCTGCTCACCACGCCCGAAGGCGCAGATTTGCCGGCTTCGGCATCGGAAGAGGGCTTCCCGCTGCTGGTGCGGCTGCACAAGGACTTCTTTGATTTCAGCCAGGCCAAGCCGAATGGGGAAGATGTGCGTTTCTCCACCAGCGCCGGTGCGCCTCTGACTTACCAGATCGAGCAGTGGGACGCCTCCGCCGGAACGGCTGCCATCTGGGTTCGCATACCCACGATCAAGGGCAACGCGCGCCAGGAAATTCGAATGCATTGGGGAAAGGCCGACGCGGCGAGTGAATCCAGCGGACCGGCGGTATTCAATGAATCCAACGGCTATCTCAGCGTCTGGCACATGACCGATCCGGTGAAAGATGAGGTCGGCACGCTCGACTCGAAGGATACAGGCACCACATCTTCTTCAGGGATTATTGGCGATGGCCGGCACTTTGACGTACGCAAGGGGATCAACTGCGGGGAAAAAATCACAGGCTTTCCTTCCGGCTCCAGTGCCCATTCTTCTGAAGCGTGGTTCAGGGCCGAGGCGTCGAACACCACGGTCCTCGCCTGGGGCAACGAACATGCACAGGGTAAAGTGGTGATGAATTATAGCAGCCCGCCACACGTGAGAATGGACTGTTACTTTTCAGGCGCAAATGTTGCGGGCGGCAGCACGATCCCCTTGAACCATTGGGTTCACGTGGTCCATACGTATCAGAAGGGCGATTCGCGAGTCTATGTCAATGGCGCCCTCGACGGCGCCAAGACGACCCCGTCGGCCCCGTTGTCGATCAAGAGCCCCGCGAGGATGTATATCGGCGGGTGGTACAACAACTACCAGTTCGTCGGCGATATCGACGAGGTGCGGATCTCCAAGGTGGTCCGCTCCCCAAACTGGATTAGGCTGCAATATGAAAACCAGAAGCCCATGCAGACGCTGGTCGGAATCCTCGTGCAACCGGGCTCCGACTTCTCGGTCTCAGAGAATAAGATAACCGTATTGGAAGGCAAGAGTGCCACGCTTACGGCCAATGCCGGAGGCGCGCAGAAGATATACTGGATTCTGAAAGCGGATGGCCGGGAAACAGTCGCCGCCGTGGACCGGCTCTCCTTCACGTTTGATGCCGGCCGGGTGAATGGCGACAAATCGTCCACCCTCCTGCTAAAGGCGGTCTATCCGAATGGGGTCAGGACGAAAGACATCCCCATCCGGATTCAGGAAGATGTGCCGGAACCGGTTTTCACGCTGAAGGCGCCGAAACAATGGGATGGCCGGGAGACTATCGAACTGGTGCCGCAGATATCCAACCTGGACAAGATGCAGGCGAAGGGCGCCGGGAAACTGAATTACACGTGGGATGTTTCGGGCTTGGCGGCGATCAAGGAGATCGCGCCCGGCAAACTCATTCTCAAGCGAGCCCAGAACAGCGGCAACATGATCGTGACAGTGAGCGTCGATAACGGCGGCAAGCCGGCCACACAGTCAACCCAGGTACTGGTCAAGGAACCGCGAAAGGATGTGTGGGTACAACGGACACCGGACAAGGATGAGAAACCCGTCGACAATCAGTTCATCGCGCGCGACGACAGCAACGAGGGCACGCTGTATTACAACGGAACGCTTGCTGAACCCGCCGATTCCGTCTTCCTGAAACTCTATGCCGACAATACACTTATCAAGACCGAAAACCAAAAACCCAAGGCGGACAAATCGTATGCGTTCTCGGTGAAGCTCACAGCGGGCCTCATCAAGTACAAGGTGGAGTTCGGCTCCAAGAGCGAAAATGCCGAAACCGTTCTGAATACGGTAACTAACGTGGTGTGCGGGGATGCCTATATGATTGACGGGCAGTCCAACGCACTGGCGACGGATTGGGGGCAGGGCGACCATC
>CAZSBS010000308.1:0-5232 GCA_964605095.1 uncultured Planctomycetaceae bacterium
CGCCTGCTCCGCGAACTGCTTAACCCTGGCCGAGCCAAGTGAAGGCAGGCGGCATGGCGGCCTTTCGGGCGCAACCGGAAAAGAAGATTCCATCGCATCGGTCCTATAGGTCCCATAGGTCCCATAGGACCCATAGGTCCTATAGGACACAGAGAAGAAACAGGTCCTTGGAAGTCCCAAGCAATAAGGAGAACCGTGAACATGGCGAGTGTCAGAGTAGGAATCATCGGCGGCAGCGGCCTGGGCGACGCCCTGGCGAAGACACAAGGCGAGACCGCGGAGGTGGATACGCCCTTCGGAAAGCCCTCCAGCCCGATAGTGCTGGCCAATTGGCAAGGCACGGACATCGCCATACTCCAGCGGCACGGGGTCGGGCACGTGTACAACCCGTCGACGGTCAACTACCGCGCGAATATCTACGCGCTCAAGAGCCTCGGCTGCACGCACGTGATCGCCTCGGGCGCCGTCGGATCGCTCCGCGAGGAGATTCGCCCCAAGGACCTGGTCATCTGCGACCAGGTAATCGACAAGACCACCCGCAGGGCGGGGACGTTCTTCGACGAACACCTCGTCGCGCACGTGGAGATGGCCAGGCCGTTCTGCCCCGTTCTGCGGGAGCACCTGATAAGCTGCGCCGACGCCGTAAGTGCCCGCGTTCACGCGGCCGGGATGTACGTCTGCATGGAAGGCCCGGCCTTTTCGACCCGTGCCGAGAGCGAGATGCACCGAAGCTGGGGCGGCGACCTGATCGGCATGACATGCATGCCGGAGGCCAAGCTCGCCCGCGAGGCCGAGATGGCCTACGCGCTGGTCTGCCTGCCGAGCGACTACGACTGCTGGCGCCCGGCGCCGGAGGCCCTCGACCGCCACGAGCTGCTCAAGGAGATAATCGGCAACCTGACCGAGGCCACGCGGAACGCCGTCGAACTCATCAAGGTGGCCCTGTCGCGATTTGAGCAGATCGCCCGTACGCCCTCGCCCGCCCACACAGCTCTTGAGATGGCCATCTGGACCAACCGCCAACACATCGATACCGCCGCCGCCAGGAAGAAATACGGCGTGCTGGTCGCAAAGTATCTCTGACGGTGCGGCGGCCTCGCTTCTGCCGGGAAGTCAGGCCGCTCAAATATCTGCATCTGGGCCAATCAATATCTTGCACCGATTCGGCCGACTGTGATATAATGATGGATTCTTTGCACCCCGGAGGGTTCGAGGCAACCTGCTTAATCCCCTGAATAAGGAAAGAGGCGGCCTCGGATACCTCGCCGGGACCGTCGCAGCCAGGGCGCCGGCCGGATTACGACTGGATATGAGAGACTATGAAACGGCTTAGCAAGATACGCAACATTGGAATATCGGCTCACATAGATTCAGGCAAGACCACGCTCAGCGAGCGGATCCTGTTCTACGCGGGGCGGATTCACCGGATGGACGAGGTTCGCGGCGGCACGGGCGGGGCGACGATGGACTACATGGAACTCGAGCGCGAGCGCGGCATAACCATCACCAGCGCCGCCACGCAGGTCGAGTGGAACGACTGCGTGATCAACCTCATCGACACTCCCGGGCACGTCGATTTCACGGTCGAGGTCGAGCGGTCGCTTCGCGTCCTCGACGGGGCGATAATGGTCCTGTGCGCCGTTGGCGGCGTGCAGAGCCAGTCGGTCACCGTCGACCGCCAGATGAAGCGTTACCGCGTGCCGCGAATCGCCTTCATCAACAAGATGGACCGCACCGGGGCCGACCCGCAACGGGTCCGGCGCGACATGATCGAGAAACTCGCGCTGAACGTCGTGCCGATCCAGCTCAACATGGGCGCCGGCGAGGACTTCACCGGCGTGATCGACCTGGTGACGATGCGAGCGGTCGCCTTCGAGGGCGACAGAGGCGAAGAGGTTGTCCGCGGCGAGATCCCGCCCGAGTACGCCGAGCCCGCGCTGCAGGCCCGCGCTGAGATGCTCGAGGCCATAAGCATGTACAACGACGAACTGATGGCGCTGCTGATGGAGGACAAGCCCATCGGCGAGGCCATGATCCACGAGACGATCGCCCTTGCGACGATCAACCGCGACATCGTGCCGCTGATGATGGGCGCGGCCTTCAAGAACAAGGGCGTCCAGCCGCTGATGGACGCGGTGTGCGACTACCTCCCAAGCCCGCTTGACCGCACGGCCTTCGCCCGCGACCACGACAACGAGGGCGCCGAGACGCCGCTTAACTGCGACCCGGAGGCCCCGACGGTGGCGATGATATTCAAGATCGTCGACGAGACGTTCGGGCAACTCAGCTACACGCGAGTCTACCAGGGCCGGATCGCCAAGAGCGGCACGTACCGCAACGCGAGGACGAACAAGACCCTCCGCGTCGGGCGGATCGTGCAGATGCACGCCGACGACCGCAAGGACGTCAGCGAGGCCCGCCCGGGCGACATCGTGGCGATAGTCGGCATCGAATGCGCCAGCGGCGACACGCTGTGCGGCGAGGGCGTGAACTACTCGCTGGAGAGCATTTTCGTGGCCGACCCGGTTATCAGCCTCTCGCTGACCCCAGCCAGCAGCGCCGACCAGGACCGCATGGCCAAGGCCCTCCACCGGTTCATGAAGGAAGACCCGACCTTCCGCGTCTCCAGCGACCCGGAGACCGGCGAGACGCTCATCGCCGGCATGGGCGAGCTGCACCTGGACGTGTACGTCGAGCGGATGCGCCGCGAGTACAATGCCCACATCACCGTCGGGGCGCCCAATGTCAGCTATCGCGAGGCCCCGACCATCGAGGCCAAGTTCGACTACCGCCACAAGAAGCAGACCGGCGGCTCCGGCCAGTACGCCCACGTCGTCGGGCGAGTCATGCCGCTGCCGGACGACGCGGGAGCGCCCTACGAGTTCGAGGACAACGTCAAGGGCGGGCGGATTCCGCGCGAGTACATCCCGGCCGTGGGCAAGGGATTCATCGAGGCCCTCAAGGAAGGGCCGCTGGCGGGCTACGAGATCGTCAAGTGCAAGATGTGCCTCGACGACGGCACGTACCACACGGTGGACTCCAGCGAGATGGCGTTCCGCATCGCGGCGATCGAGGCGTTCCGGCAGGCCTTCCGCGCCGCCAAGCCTTGCCTGCTGGAGCCCATCATGACTGTCGAGGTCGAGACGCCCACGGAGTTCCAGGGTCCCATTGTTGGCGACCTCAACAGCCGGCGCGGAATGATCCAGGCCAGCGAGAACCGCCAGAACTACTGCGTGATTCGCGCCGAAGTGCCGCTTGCCAACATGTTCGGCTACGCGACGATCGTCCGAAGCCTCTCCAAGGGCATGGCTACGTTCACGATGGAAATGGCCCGCTACAGCAAGGTGCCGCAGAGAATCGCAGACGAGATCATCGAGTTCCGCCGCAAGCAGAAGGCGGCCTCTCGAAAATAACACGCCGCGTCCTGAAGAAGAAGATCTCGCGCAGAGGGCGCTGAGAGAAGAAGAGAGCACGGATAGATGAAGAAACAGAAGAAACGTCAGATGGGGATTGCATGGATTAAGAGATTACATGGATAGAAGCATATATAAGTTTCTTAGAGCAGTTTAAGTTTTTGTGTAGCAGGTCGGCCGTCGCCGAGGACGAGCCAGGCAAGGAAGCCGAAGCAGGCGACGCCACAGGCAGGCCGAACGCTACAGAAAAAGTTAAGCTGCTCTAATCCATGTAATCCCCATCTCGCTTCTTCTTTTCCCCTCTTGCTTATTCCCCGCGTCCTCGGCGGCGGGTTTCATTTCACGCGGTAAAGCGTTGCGCCGGGGTAGTAGAAGGCGAGGATCTGCTCGGCGGACCAGCCCTTGATGGCTTTGCTCTGGGCGCCCCATTGGCACAGGCCGACGCCGTGGCCAAAGCCCCGACCGTCGGTGAACTCGATCGCGTTGCCGCAGTCCACCATGCGGCAGTTCATCGAGTTGAGGCGTTGTGCGGCGGCGGGGCCGTCCGACAGCAGCGCCAAGCGGATGTCCTCCGCGCGGAGGCGCACTGGCGAGCCGTCGCCGACGACGTCCACCCACACGGCCCGGCCGGAGGATGTGGCGCTGACCACGTCGATGCGGTCGAGGCGTTTGAGCTGGCGGGCGGCATCGTACCGTGCGCCCAACGCCCGGAGGATGTCGGACTTTCGTATCCTCACTGCCGGCCAGCGATACCGGGAGCAGGCGGCGCAGTCGGTGCATATCTGCCCGCCTTCCAGTGGCGGGATTCGTTGGGCGTTTCGGATTACGTACGCCCCGTTGACTTGGCCGCCGCAAGAGGCGGAATACTGGGCCAGGAATATCCGCTCCTGCCCTTTTGGCCCGTAGGCGAGCACCACGCCGCGGGTGGCATTGACGGCAGCCCAGCTCTTGGCCGTCTCGGCCGATTGCCCGCCGTAGCACTGCGAGGCCTGATTGTCGCCTAAATCGTACTGGCTGGACCGGCCCGTGGTGACGCAGTTGTAGATCGCGAAGGTTCGTGCGGCCACGGCGAGCGCCTCGTAAGTGGCCGGGGCCCAGGCGGCGTAGAGTTCCTTGGGCAGCACGCCGGCGAGGTAGCCCTCCAATTCCAGGTGGTTGATGGCCAGGAAGGTATCGCCCTTGTCGCCCAGCAGGCGAAGGCTGCCGCGGTAGCACTTGCCGCCCAGGCGGACCAACGCCTGGCCCGACGGGGCCAGCAGCGCCTCTCGCCCGGCTATGCGTTGCGAGCCGATCTGCCAGTTGCCGCCGCGGTAACGCACGGTGACGGCGGGCATTGCCGCGGCGGACTGCGCGACGAGTTTCCCATCGACCGTCAGGCGGTATGCGCCGGTGGTGGAGATTTCCGCCTCGCTTGCGGCCGGCGAGGTCAGAAGGACGCGGACCGTCGATACGCTTGTCGCCGGCGCGGGAGTTGACGGGGAGGGAATTGCCGACGAGGGGGGCTCGACCGTGATCTTCGTTTCGTCGCAGCGGCACAGCAGGGTGACCGCCACGGCGGCGGCGATAAGCAGGCAGGGCACTCTGAGCAGGCGCAGGCCGCTCTTGGCGCGCAAAACGACCGGGATATTCATCCCGGCCGTTGGCTGGTTGTCTTTCGGGTCCATAGGGGAGTCCCTTACCGCGGGGACATGCTTCCTAAGACGGAACCACGGCACCCGGCTTCGCCTTCGGCTACGCCGCGGCAAGCCCGGCCCCGCAGGGGCAGGCTACCGGCTACCGGGCCTGTTGCTCAATTGCCGCCCAGCCCACTGCGAACCTG
>CAZSBS010000309.1:0-5224 GCA_964605095.1 uncultured Planctomycetaceae bacterium
CTCGATGCGCCGGGCAAGCGCGGCCAGGTCGCGAACGAGGGCCACAACCTTGGCGCCGCAACCCGCGCCGTCGCCGTCGTCGCAGATCGCCTGGGCCTGGGTGTACGTCAGCCGCTTCGACGAGCGGATGGCGGTCTCGGCCAGGCGCGTGCGGATGCACTTTGCGTCGGCGTCGTAGGTGATAAACGCGCTCTTGCAGAGCCGGCGGACGCCTTCCTGGAGCGAGCACACGCCGTTGCTGAGCACCTCCGGCAGCATTGGCACGACCCTGCGGGGAAAGTACACGCTGGTGGCCCGCTTGACGGCGTCGGCGTCCAGGGGCTTGCCCTCGACCACGAAGTACGACACGTCGGCGATATGCACCCCGAGCGTGACGGTCCCGTCGCGGTTGGCCTGGAGGCTGATGGCGTCGTCGAAGTCGCGGGCGTCCGGCGGGTCGATGGTGATCACGGTCAGACCGGACAGGTTCTCCCGGCCCTTGAAGGCGCCGTCGCCGGCCTCGAAGCGGGCAATGGCGGCGCGGGCGTCCTCGAGCGCGGCCGGGGAAAACTCGTCGACCAGGCCGTGGGCGCGAATGACCGCGAGGGTCTCGATTTCGGTCGAGCCCGAGACGCCAAGGCGTTCGATGATGACACCGACAGGCAGTTTGCCGGCGCTGGGGTACTGGACGATCTCGACGACGACCTTGTCGCCCGCCTTCGGTCCGGCTGACCCTATGTCGCGTACGATGATGGGCGTGACCAGCGCCTTGCCGTCGGGCATGACGAACCAACCGGCGTCGGTCTGCTGGAGCGTGCCGACGAACTTGCTCTCGCTGCGGCGGAGGATCTTGACGATCTCGCCACGGTAGACCATCTCGCCACCGCGCCTGCCCGCGGTGGCCACGCGGGCAACCACCGTGTCGCCGTTCATCGCGCCTTTGGTTCCCTCGGGCGGAATGAACAGGTCGCCGTGACTGTTGGGATCGTCCGGCACGACGAAGCCGAAGCCCTTGGGATTCGACCGGTACAAGCCGACCACGCTGGAGCCCATCGGCGGAAGCGTAAGGGCGTTCTGTGCGCCGATGACGACCCGCCCGGCGTCGCGCAGCCGCTTTACGGCCTCGCGAAACGAGCCGTACTCGGTGTCCTCGACACCCAACTGTCGAGCTAATTGCCCTTCCTTGAGCGGCTGATACTCACGCCCGGCCAGGAACTTCATTATCGCGTCCACATATCGTTCCGGCATCTCGTGTTCTCCGAGAAGAAAAGAAACAACAAAAGAAACAGAAGAAGAGTTTAACTATAGGGCAACAGATGCGAAAAGAAGAAAAAGAAGGGCCACTCATCGCCGTTCTTGCCTGGCTTCCTGGCCAGGGTCCATGCCTCAGTGGAGTCCTTCCCCGGTCGTCCGGCACCTCTCCAGCGCCGCCAGCACCGGCTGAAGCTTCAGGGCCGTCTTGTATAGGATCACGTTGTCGCCCACGGCAGCGGCGTCCCGCACGGATCGTTCCGGCAGGGCGATGAGGATGCGGTGCCGGTGGAACTGCCGGAGCGTCTGCCGCTTGCCAGCCAGGTACTCCGGTGTCCAGAACCCGACGATCTCCATCAGCACCTGGGTGCCGTCCTCGTGCCTGAAGACAAAGTCCGGCACGAACGCGGACTGGCCCTGGTGGAGGACCTCCCCTTCGCGGATCAATCGCCACCCGTCACGCTCAGGCCCGAACTTCGCCGCGAAGCCCTCTTCGACGGTGGAATCAAACTCCTCCGCGGGCGGGAGGTGGCTCTTGAACCCATCGTGATCGCTTAGCTCCAGCTTGGCCTTGGTCTTCCAGGGCGTCTGGATGATGGCCGACATCCTCCAGCCTTTGCAGGCCAACAGCGCCGGCAGGAATCGGGCGAAGTTGACACCATACGATCGGGTTTCCCGGAGAATGGACGCCGGGCCGGAGAAAGTGATGCGGTATCGGGACGGTCCCAGGGCCCTGATCTCGTGCAGCAGCCTCGCCAGCTTGGCGTACCGCAGGATGGTCTTGAAGTCCGCGGTCGCCTCGACGGTCATACTTTCCGCCCGGTACAGGCAGGCCTGGAGCTGGGCCACGTTGTAGCGTGACAGCAGGGCCGATCCGTCCGGATAGCCCTCGAACGATACCAGCCGCTGAAAGGCCATCACGTCAGCATACAGGCCGGCCTCGATTTCAGGCCAGGGCATGCCCACTTCCTCGGCAATTCCGGCCTTGGACTCGGCCTCCGCGTGTTCGAACAGCCGATCCGGCGTCGCCACCAACGGATGTAGCCTGGCCGCCAGGGAAAACACCTTCAGCCGAAGTTGGGCCGCCTGCCCTCGCGGGTCGCTCTGGTAACCGCTTTTGTCGTCCAGCAGCTTGCAGAACGCCTGGATTCGCCGGATGGGGCAATCGGATTCCTCGGCGAACACGGCCTCGACCTGACGATGGAGTTGCCGACGTTGGCGCCCGATGCCGTTGCGGTAGATCGCCAGCACGCGCTGGGCGTACTGGGGGTAGTGCCGGTGCTTGCCGGTGACCAGACGGTCCGGGATCGCCACTCCGCGATCAAACTCGACGATGGCGTGTTCGCTCGTAAGCATCGCTTCGTCTTCTTTGGCGCGACCGCTCCGTTTCGCCGGCGGTCTCGCAGACCACTTCATACAGCGTCGCCCGGGCGTTGCCGGTCTTCCGCAGGATGCGCCCCAGCCGCTGCTTGGCCTGGCGCGTGGAGGCCTGTCCGCCGATCACCACCGCGACCTTGGCGTCGGGCACGTCCACCCCCTCATCCAGCACGCGGTTGGCGACAATCGCGGGCAACTCGTCCCGTGAGAACCCCTCCATAACTGCCAGACGCTCCTTCTTGCGGGTGTGAGAGAGGATCGTGGGTATAAGGAACCGCCGCGACACGTCCATCGCCATCGCGTTGGAGCCGGCGAACACAATGGTCTTCTGCCCCGCATGCAGCCGGAAGATGTCCTCCAGGATGCGCAGCTTCTCCTGGGCCCGGTCTTCGATCGCCTGCTTGAGGTAGTACGCCTTCAGGGCCAACCTGGCGGCCGGATCCTTGCCCGATTCGCCGCACAAATCCTGCCAGGAATAGCCCGGCTGGTCGCGCCGCCGCTCGACGATGAAGTGCCGCACCTGGCGGGAGTATTGGTCGTAACCGGCCTGCTCATCCTGGCTGAGATGAACGGGAATGCGCACGACGGCAAAATCCGCCAGTGTCGCCCCGCGGGCCTGATGGAAAGGCATGTGGTACGCCACAGGCCCGAGAAGAAAGTCCAGGTCCACCTGCCGGCCATCATGTCGTTCGGGGGTGGCTGTTAGTCCCAGCCGCATCGCAGCGGTGCTCATGATGGCGGCCTCGCGATAGGTCGGGCCGGGTAGGTGGTGCTCCTCGTCGAAGATCAGCATGCCGAAGCGGGCGCCGATCTGGGCCATGTGGATGCAGGCGCTGTCGTAGGTCGTCACGGTCACGGGACGCAGATTGTACGTATTGTCCCCCACGATGCCGGCGTCATAGCTCAGGGCCTTGAGGATCCGCCGATGCCACTGGTACATCAGGTCGCGAATCGGCGCAACGACCAGCGTGGCGGTCCCCGTTTGGGCCATCGCCGCCAGGGCCACCTCCGTTTTGCCGGTGCCGGTGGGCATGATGATCTGGCCGCGACAATCAGCCTTCGTCCAGGCCGACAGGGCCTCCACCTGCTCGGGGCGAAGTTCCGGCAGGGACACCTTCGGCCAGAACACGCGGGCGGGCTTGGGCACCTCGTCCCGAAAGGCTTCCTGGAAGCGTGCAGCCAAGTCCCGACTTATCCGAGGATAGTGAATCGCATCGCATCGCCAGGCCGAAACCCGGTAGTCCCACGCCCAGGTCCCGCCTGAGGCATCGACGGCAGCCTTGCCGCCGGGGCCGCTCACCACCAGAGTGCCGCGGTCGAATGTTAGGACAAGAGTCGTCTGTTCCGGCTCGCCGTTCATGCCCCGCATGATACGGCCAGGCATGCAGTCCGACAAGTTGCCCCGCATGGGATAGCCGGCGATGCCGCAACAAGGGAAAAGCTGCTCGCATAATGTTGCCCTTTTTTTCCGAGCAGGCGAGGTGGTAGAATGGCGGGCAGATCCGCAGCCGTCGCGGGGCCGTGGGTACGGACCCGACGTTTACACGATTGCCACACAACCAAGAACAGGAGAACTCGATGATGAAAGGTTCCCGAAGAAGTTTTCTAGCCGCCGCTGCCGCCGCTCCGCTTCTGGCGAAATCGAGCCTGTCGCTCGCCGCGGGCGACCGGGACGGCTCATCGCCGCTGTCGGCCGTCAAGAAGCTGGGCAACAAGGCCTTCTACAAGGCCGACGGCTCCTTCGACACCGAGGCGGCCAAGAAGGCATGCTACGACATGATGCGGGCCTTCGACTACCCAATCTCCGAGGTCCTGAAGACCGACCAGTTCTGGGTGTGCGACTTCCTCTCGCGTGACTTCGCGAGCCTGGGCATGGGCGGGATCTTCTGGATCAACGAGAACGGCACGTACGGCCAGAGCGGCGCCAAGGCATATGCGGGCGACTTCAAGGGCAAGTTGTTCGGCTACCTGGGCCACGAGATCTACCTGCTGCCCGGCCAGGTGCTGCCGGAGCATCGGCACATCGGCGGGGCCAAGGGGTACGGCCCGAAGATGGAGGCGTGGCACGTTCGGTACGGCTCGGTGGCGTTCTTTGGCGAGTACAAAGGCGCCGGCGACGAGGTGGAGATCGGCGAGATGCCGGTCAAGGAACGCCCCTGGGGCTACGGGCAGGATTGGTTCAAGTCCAAGTACGTCGCCAAGCGAACGGCCGGGCAGATGTACAAGCTGAACGACCCCGAGTCATGGCACTTCCAGCGGGCCGGCGATCAGGGCGCGATCGTCTCGGAGTACGCCACGTATCACAACGACGTGAGGTTCAGCAAGCCGGGCATGGAGTTCGACTCCTCGAAGGCGAAAGAAAAGTAGCCGCCGGACAACCGCAGCCAATGGGCGCCGGATGGGTCTTCCAGTCCCACGGGTTTGCCGGTGGCGCATAGGATAATTCCCTGGCGGGAGCAGATCGGGGAACGTGTCAGGGAGCAGGGCCGGAGTGCCAAGCGGCTCGGGCTCCCCCAAACAACGGCCGGCGGTGTACGCGCACGCCCCGGTCGCCACCAGATTCTAACATCCACACGGTGGGCGGCCGGCGCGGTTTTCGAAGCCATGTTCGGTCTGT
>CAZSBS010000310.1:0-5197 GCA_964605095.1 uncultured Planctomycetaceae bacterium
CTGGGGGCGCGGCTCGTAGTTCGGCATGTGCCGGCTGATCAGGCCGCCCGGGGCGAGGATTTCGTCGAGGCTGAGCGTCATCTCATGGGCGCCGTGGCCGCGGCGGCGACCGGCTCCAGCGGCCTGGGGTGCGCCAGGCGCTCGCTGAAGTGGAGGATGAACCAGAACATCATCACCAGGATTATCAGTGTAATGACGGTGGCCAGGATGGTGATCATCGTCCGGCCTCGCACTATGGATGACCGCATGGACGAGACGATGCGGTCCTTGGCGAGCGTGAGCATGGCCAGAAGGATGGCCCCGACGGTCGGCCAGATCGTGATCGAGTGGATGCCGCTGAAGATATACACACCCCTGCTGACGACCTCGCCGGACTGAAGTTCATACCGCAGCGATCCGTCGGCGGCGCGGATTACGTATCCGTTGACTGCCTCGCCGCCGATGAAGACGTACAGGACCGTGTAGACCATGAAGTTGGCCAGGCCCACCATGATTACCCAGATGCACACTCGCGTGCGAAAGTCCATTTTTTCCGCCTATTCCTTCGCGCCGATGACTCCATCGATCGGACTGGATGCCGTGGCGTAGAGTTTGCGCGGGATCCGCCCCGCCTGGCGCGCCAAGTACCCTGCCTCGAGGGCCAGATGCATCGCCCGGGCCATTTTTACGGGATCGGCCGCGCCGGAGATGCCGGTGTTCAGCAGCACCCCGTCGGCGCCGAGCTCCATCGCGATGGTAACGTCGCTGGCCGTGCCGACACCCGCGTCGACAATGATCGGGAAATCCGCGTCGTCTTCCTTAAGCTGCTCGAGGATGATCCGTATGTTCCAGGGGTTCAGCACGCCCTGGCCCGAGCCGATGGGGCTTCCGGCGGGCATTACCGCGTCGGCGCCGGCGTCCTTCAATCGCCGGGCCATGATCGGATCGTCCGACGTGTAGCACAGCACGGTGAAGCCCTCGGCCTTGAGCACCTCCAGAGCTTCCAGCGAGCCGACCGGGTCCGGCAGCAGCGTCTTGCGGTCGCCGAGAACCTCGAGCTTCACCCACGCCGAACCGGGGTTCTCCAGGCCCTCCAGCAGCTCCCTGCCAAGGCGAGCGGTGCGGATGGCGTCGGCGGCGTTGAAGCACCCGGCCGTGTTGGGCAGAAGCGTGTACCTGGCCGGGTCCACGAAGTCCAGGATGTTCCGCCCGGATGAGTCGGTCATCCGCTCTCGCCTCACGGCCACGGTGACGACCTCGCAGAGAGTCTCTGCCAAGGCGTCTCGCATAAGCTCGTACGTGGCATACTTTCCGGTGCCGACGAACAGGCGGTTGTGAATCTCGAACTTGCCGATACGGAGGGGCTTGTCGTTCATTCAATCATCTCTCAAAAGAAGCGCCCGCCACATTGCGGCGGCCGCGATGGAAAACCGATTGAAGCAGCGTCCTGATATACCCAAAGCCCCCGTCGGGCACAACCCATTTCGCGGCAGGGCTCTGTCAGCCGCCGCCGACGAGCGTGACGATCTCGATGGCGTCGTTGTCTTTCAGAAGCGTCTGGGCATGCATTCCGCGGGGCAGGATCTGGCGGTTGAGCTCGATGGCCACACGCTTGGCGGGCAGATTGCGGGCCTCGAGAAGCTCCGCCACCGTCGGCGCCAGGTCGAACTGCTGCCACTGCCCGTTAATCTGAACTCGCATACTCCGGCTCCACACCCGCCACTGTGTCATAACGAGAACGATTATACGCCCAGGTGCCCCCGACGTTCAACCCGAGGCCCGGGAACAGCGCAACAGCGGAACCCGGAACCTGGAACCCGGAACGGCCGGGTGCCGTGGTTCGCGCAGGCCAGCAGGGCCGGAGCAACCACGTCTTTCGGCCAGGAAGGTGTCGGGCGCCAAGATCATCTTTTCTTCTTTCCCTCGCTTTTATGTCATCCGCCCGGGTTCGCCTGCCGATAGTCAAGTTAGAAAGCGTGTGTCAAGCGAAATAGTGAACCCACCCACCCCCCGACCCCGTTGACACACGCAAGAGCGGCCGGCGAAAGCCGGCCGTTTTTTATTTGCCCCTGCACTGCCAACACGAATCATAAGGATTGCCGCGGTTCTACGATTTCAGTTCGCTCTGAGGCCCCTTGGGCGCTTGGTTGACCGGCAGAGGTGCGTCGATTGAACGGATGTGAATGTCCTGCTGGGGGAAGGCGATCTCGATATTCGCCTTGCGGAAAGCCTGGTCGATGGCCATGTGCAGATCGTTGCGGACGTCCATGAGATGGTCGATCGACGGGATGAACACCCGCAGTTCGAAGTTCAGCGAGCTGTCGCCGAAGCCCAGGAAAAACGCCTGAGGCTCAGGGACGCGGAGGGTGTTCGAGTGCTCGGAGCCGATCTTCAACAGCAGATCGCGCGCCAGTTTGGTGTCTGACCCGTAAGCGATGCCCACGGGTATGACCACTCGCAGGACCGTGTCCGATAGCGTCCAGTTGACCAGGCGGTTGGTGATGAACTCCTTGTTGGGCACGACCAGTTCCTTGCGGTCCCAGTCCAGGATGGTCGTGGCGCGAATGCGGATCTGGGTGACCGTCCCGCTTACGTCGCCCACCGTAACCACGTCTCCAACGCGGATGGGCCGCTCGAACAGCAGGATCAGGCCCGATACGAAGTTGCCGAATATCTCCTGGAGCCCGAAGCCCAGGCCCACGCTGACGGCGGCGATGAGCCATTGCACGTGGCCCCACTGTATGCCGATTGCCTGGGCTGTAAGGATGAAGCCCACCACCGCGATGACATACCGCGCCAGGGCGTTGATGGCATAGCATGCCCCGGACTCGATTTGAAGGCGGCGCAGAACCGTCACTTCCAGGATGCCGGGGATGTTCTTGCTGGCAATGACCGCCAGCACGAGCACCACCATCGCAAAGGCCGCGTCGGCCAGGCTGACCGAGATGGCCGAGGCGCCGGTGCCGACCTTCCACAGTTCGATGTCGCGAAGGACCCTCAGCGCCGGCAGCACGTCGGCCCATACAAGCCAGAGGCCAAGCAGCGTCAGGGCGGCGACGACGTAGTCGGCGAACTGCCTGACCTGCGCGGTGGCCTCCGATACGGTGGGCAGTTGGGATTCCTTGGCGGACGCCGCGCCGGGGACGGGGGCCTCGCCACTCGGCGGCTTGGACTGCTTGGCCCGCGCCAGCCGGGCGGCGCCGATGGTGAACCACCACCGCAGCAGCGACTGGAAGACAACCAGCGCGATGATGACCCACAATTGCACCAGCAGGCGGCCCGAAAGCTGGAGCGTGGTGTAGTAGTAGCCCATCGCCGCCGCCCCGGCCAGCCAGAGCGGCACCAGCACCGCCAGCGGATACCAGACCATGCGGAAACGATAGAGCCAGCCGTTGCGGCGCCGTCCGAGGGCTTCGAGAACCATCCGCCCGCCCGGCCAGAACATCCAGGCGACGTACGCCCCGAGCACCGCCAGCAGCGCCGCGCAGGCGATTCGCCCCAGCGACTCGCGATATTCGATCACCGGCTGGTATTGCAGCGAGGCGGCGATGAACAGCAGCGGCGACTCGACCGCCACCAGCCAGCGGAGGCTCCTTACCTTGCGTCTCATCACGTTCGTGGGCCAGCGGAAAAACGCCTCGCCGAGGCCTTCCTTGCGGCAGATGCCGATGACGACGGCGATCGGCAGCCAGCCCACGGCGACCATCATCAGCCCGCTTCCCACGGCGAAGGCGAACGGCCCTTCCTCGCCGCCGTAGACAAGCGCCCAGCCCGCCACAAGCAGCACCACCGGCCAGGCAACCGCCGCCAGCATTGTCAGCACCAGCGCCTGTATGCTTCGAGCCATCGCACCGGGGCCGTACTGATTGGCTCGTTTGCCCAGCAGGCGCACCCGGGAGATCAGCCTGTGGCGCAGCAGCATCAGGGCGGCGAGCGCCAGCGCCGCCAGGGCGGTCCACATCGGAGCGCGGCGGATGCTGTCGACCAAGGCCGCGAACAGTGCCCGCCAATTGGCCGGCGAGACGAACCAGGCAAGCGCCCGGCCCGCTCGGCCAAGGTCGCCCGGCGCCAGCGGAGGCGCGCTGCGGGTCCACAGAACCTTCTCGTCGATGTATGAGCGGAACTTCTCGGCCTGGCTGATAAGGCGGTTCTCGTCGGTGTCCAGATTGGCCAGATCGGTGAAGTACTTCTGCTCGTCGGAGTCCAGCGAGTTGAGACTCTTGCGGGTGTCCGTCAGGGCCTCGACGAGGGCCTTGCGGACCTCGTCCTTATACTGCGGAGCAATAGGCGGCTTGGTGCTCTTTATCAGGTGGTCGGCCCGGGCCTGGACGTCGCCGACCTCCATCTCCTTCTCAGTGAGTTGTAACTGAAGGAGCTTGACCTGCGTCATCGTTGCCTGGCGCTGCCGGCTCTGGAGGCGGTGCTGGCGAATGTCGGGAAGCTGCGTCCGTGCGTTCCGCAGGAACAGGCCGATAACGTCGGTCTGCCCGACCTCGTCGACCATCTGGCGGGCCTTCTTCTCCGCGTCAGCCAGCCGCGAAAGCCGCTGGTCGACCTTGGCCTGCTCGTCGGCTACTCGCCGGCGCTGGGCGTCAAGCCCCTCCGGGCCGGTGCGAAGCTGCGCCAAGTAAAGGTTGTACTCCTTGATCTCTCTAACCAGCGGATGCTCACCCGCGGCCTGGATAAGCTTTTCCTTCGCCTCCTGCTCCAACCGTTTGGACTCTGCCTCGCGTTTCTTGGCCACCGCGGCCTGCAAGGTGGCGCTGCGGGCCCCCAGCAGCGAGACCTGGCGCGTGAAGTATTCCTGCTGGGCTCGCAACAGGTTGCGCATGTTGTCGGCCGTCGCAAGGGATGCATCCAGAAACTTGCCCCGAGCCTCGAGTGCTCGGCGGGTAGCAAAGTTCAACGACTGCTGGGCTCGCTTGAGCGGCTCGGGGTCGGTCGAGGCCCTGATCGCCTCGGATTTGTCGCGCAAGGCCGTCAACTCGTCCCGGTTCTTGCCGATGTCGGCAGGCAATGCCTCCTGGCGCCTGGCCATGGACTTCAGCGACTCGTCGGCGGCCTCGGCCTTCTTCTTGAGTTCCGAGAGGTCCAACTCCATCTTCTTGAACTGGGCCTCCATGTCCGAAAGCGATGTCTTCTCGGCGGGCATTGTTGCCGGCTGACTGGCCGGCTGGGTCGCCGCCTGCTTTAGACTCAGCGCCTGCGCCGGCGCGGC
>CAZSBS010000311.1:0-5166 GCA_964605095.1 uncultured Planctomycetaceae bacterium
AAGGACCCCAACGAACTCAAGAGCGTCTACGGCGACCCCGCTTACGCGACGGTCCGGGCCGAGATGCTCGCCGAACTCAAGGCCCTCCAGGCAAAATACGGCGACTCGCTGGAAAAGGCCATGGAGCGGGTCAAGAGCCGCCCCGCAAAGACGGGCAAGGCAAAGGCGAAAAAGGCCTGAGTAACAAGCCTGAGTAACAAGCAAGTAAGCAAGTATAAGGAAATCGCACATGAAGCCTGTAACGGTGATGGTTCTTGGGGCGGGGTGCAGAGGGACGGGGTATGCGGAGTACGCCGGCGAGTTTCCCGACCGGGCAAAGGTCGTGGCCGTGGCTGAGCCGAGAGAACCGTACCGGCGGCGCATGGTCGAGACATACGGCATAGACCAGGCCAACGTGATGACCGATTGGGTCCAGGCGATTGACCGCCCGCGCCTGGCCGACGCCGTGCTCATCTGCATGCCCGACGCCATCCACGCCCAGCCCGCCATAGAGATGGCCGGGAAGGGCTACCACATCCTGCTGGAAAAGCCCATGGCCCCCACGGCCAACGAGTGCCGCGACATCGTCACGGCGGTCAAGGATGCGGGCATCATCTTCGCGGTAGGGCACGTCATGCGGTACACGCGGTACACACGTGCCCTCAAGAAGCTCGTCGACGAAGGCGCAGTCGGCGAGGTAGTCAGCATCCATCACCTCGAGTCGGTCGGCTGGTGGCACCAGGCCCACTCGTACACGAGGGGCAACTGGCGCAACGAGGCCGAGTCGTCCTCCATGCTCCTTGCCAAGAGCTGCCACGACCTGGACTGGATTCGCCACATAATGAAGACCCCGTGCGAGCGGCTCTCGTCGTTCGGCTCGCTGTACCACTTCAAGAAGGCCAATCAGCCGGCAGGGGCCGCAAGCCGATGCCTGGACTGCCCCGTCGAGCCTACTTGCGCGTACTCAGCCAAGAAGATATACCTTGGCCGGCTCGCCAAGGGCCACACCGACTGGCCCGTCGATGTGCTTGATCCCAACCCGACTGTCGAGACCATCACGCGGGCGCTCCGCGACGGTCCCTACGGGCGATGCGTGTACGAGTGCGACAACGACGTGGTGGACCACCAGGTCGTGAACATGGAGTTCCAGGGCGGCCTGACCGCGACGTTCACCATGACGGGCTTCAATCAGGGCGGCGGGCGAAAGACGAACATCTTCGGCACCAAGGGCGAGATCTACGGCGACGGGTCGCGGATCGAGCTGTTCGACTTCCTCACCGCCACCCGCACGGAGGTAGACCTCAACTCCTCCGACGCCTCGATCCTCGGCGGGCACGGCGGGGGCGACTTCGGACTGATACACGGCTTCATCTCCGCCGTGGCCACCGGCGACCGCTCGCACATCCTCTCGGGGCCGGATGAGACGCTCGAAAGCCACCTGATGGTCTTCGCGGCCGAGAGGGCAAGAGCAGAATGCCGCGTCGTCGAGGTCTCCGAGGCGTAGAACCAACAGAACGATGCTCGACAGTGCAGTCATACTGGCGGCCGGCCTGGGCACGCGAATGCGACGGGCGGACGATTCGGCGCGGATGTCGGCGGTCGAGCGTTTGGCCGCGGATGCCGGCCTGAAGGTCATGATGCCCATTGCCAGGCCTTTCCTGGACTACGTTCTGGGCGCCCTGGCCGACGCGGGCTTCAGGCGGGCGTGCCTGGTGATCGGGCCTTCGCACGATCAGGTCCGCGAGCACTGCGCCGGCCTGGCAAGCCGTCGGATAGGCGTGGAGTTCGCGGTCCAGCCGGTCCCTCGCGGCACGGCCGACGCGCTGGCGGCGGCGGAAGCCTTTGCCGACGGCGGGCAGGTGCTCGTGATCAACTCGGACAACTATTACCCCGTCGAGGCCCTCCTGGCCATGCGGGAGCGGCTTAGCGGCAGCGGTTTGGCGGCATTCACCCGCGACGGGCTGCTGCGGGGCAACATCCCGCCCGAGCGTATCGCCAAGTACGCCATCGTCCGCACGGACGCCGCCGGGAGGCTCACCGGGATCGTCGAGAAGCCCACCGACGCCGACCTCGCCGCCGCGGGCGGTTCCACGCGAGTTTCCATGAATTGCTGGCGGTTCGAGCCGTCGATCTTCGAGGCCTGCCGGCACATCCGGCCATCGCCGAGAGGAGAGTACGAAATCCCGGACGCCGTCCAATATGCCATGGCGAGCCTCGGAGTCGAGTTCCGCGCCGTCACCGTCGACGCGCCCGTGCTGGACCTGTCACAGCGATCCGACCTGGACGCCGTCAAGGCCGCCCTGGCCGGCGTGAAGGTGAACCTGTGACGGGGCCACTGAAACTCAGCGACCTTCTCGATCCGAAACGCACGGTCCCGCTGCTCGTCGCGGGAGGTTTGAGGGAGCACGCCGCCGCCGACAAGGCCGCCATCTTTGCCGAGTGCGCCAAGTGCGTCCGGGCCGATTGCGACGGCCAGGACGCCGAGGCCCGCGCCCTGTTCGTGCCCGGCAGGATCGAAGTCCTCGGCAAGCACACCGATTACGCGGGAGGGCGAAGCCTCGTCACGGCCGTCGAACGCGGCCTGTGCCTGGTGGCAGCACCGTGCGGCGAGAGCGTCTGGCGGGTCCGGGCACTTGACGTCCGCGGGTGCTGCGAGTTTCCGATCTCAGCCGATATCGAGCCGGTCGTCGGCCATTGGGCCAACTACCCGATGACCGTCGTGCGGCGGATCGCGCGCAACTTTCCCCAGGCCCGGCGCGGCGCGACGGTTGCCTACGCCGGCGACCTGCCCCGGGAGGCGGGCATGAGCAGCTCGTCGATGGTCGTGGTCGCCAACTTCCTGGCCATGTCCGCCATCAACGACCTGCCGGCGACGGATGAATACCGGCGGGAGATCCGCACGAGCGAGAACCTGGCGGAGTACCTCGGCACCGTCGAGAACGGGCAGAGCTTCGGCAGTCTCGCCGGCGACCGCGGCGTGGGCACGTTCGGCGGCAGCGAGGATCACCTGGCCATGCTGTGCAGCAGGGCGGGCAAGCTGGCACAGTACTCCTACTGCCCGGTGCGTCCGGAGCGGATGATCGACATGCCGCAAGGGTGGGTGTTAGTGGTGGCCTCTTGCGGCGTGGCCTCGGCCAAGACCGGCTCGGCGCGCGAGCGGTTCAATCGGGCCAGCAAGCTCGCACGTGCCGCCGTCGGGGCCTGGAACGAGGCCGCGGGCCGAAGCGACGCCCATCTCGCCGCCGCCCTGGCGAGCGAGGGCTCTGCCGCCGCCGAGGACCGCATCCGCGCCGCCCTGGCTGGGGCTGGGAGACACGATGGGTTCTCCTGCGCCGAAATGCTCGAACGCTTCGAGCACTTCCTGGCTGAGAGCGAGCGGATCATCCCCGCCGCCGGCGACGCCCTTGCCGCGGGCGACCTCGCCGAGTTCGGCCGGCAGGTGGAGATCAGCCAGCGGAACGCCGAACGAATGCTGCACAACCAGGTTCCCCAGACCGTCGCCTTGGCGGACCTGGCGAGGCGGCTCGGCGCCGTCGCGGCCTCGGCGTTCGGGGCGGGCTTCGGCGGCAGCGTATGGGCCCTCATACAAACCGACAAGACGCTAGACTTCATGGGCCGCTGGTCCGCCATGTACGCCGACGCCTTCGGCGCCGAAGCCGCAAGGGCAAAGTTCTTCATCACCGCCGCCGGACCCGCGGCGTTTGAACTGAAAAACTGAGAAAAGGATAGCCAATCATGCAATACGTCACGCTGGGCAGAACGGGCATGAAAGTCTCACGCCTGTGCTTCGGCACGATGAGCTTCGGCGGCGACGCCGACGAGCAGACCTCCGCCGCGATGTTCAATCGCTGCCGCGAGGCGGGAATCAACTTCTTCGACTGCGCCGACATCTACCAGAAGGGCCGGGCCGAGGAAATACTCGGCTCGCTCGCGGCGAGCTGCCGCGACCAACTCGTGCTGACCAGCAAGGTCTTCGCCCCCATGAGCGACGACGTGAACGACCGAGGCCTGTCGAGGCGGCACATCATGCTCGCCGTCGAAAACAGCCTCCGCAGGCTCAAGACCGACCGGATCGACCTGTACTTCTGCCACATGTTCGACCCCGCCGCCGCCATGGAAGAAACCCTCCGGGCAATGGACGACCTCGTCCGCCAGGGCAAGATACTCTGCCCCTCCGTGAGCAACTGGGCCGCCTGGCAGATCGAACGGGCGCTGGGTATCTCCGCTCGCGACCGCCTCGCACGCTTCGAGTGCGTCCAGCCAATGTACAACCTCGTCAAACGCCAGGCCGAGGTCGAGATCCTGCCCATGGCTGCCGCCGAGTCACTCGGCGTCATCCCCTACAGCCCCCTGGGTGGCGGGCTGCTGACGGGCAAGTACGCCGCCAACCGCCGGCCCGACGCCGGTCGGCTCGTCCAGAACGACAACTACCGCCGCCGCTACGCCGAGGACGCCTACTACCAGTCGGCTGAGCGATTCGTCGAGCACGCCGCCGCCCGCGGCGTGCATCCCGCGACGCTCGCGGTTGCCTGGGTGATGCATCACCCGGCCGTGACCGCGCCTATCATCGGCGCGCGGAACCTCCAGCAGCTCGAGCCTTCCCTGGCGGCTGCCGACCTCGAAATGACACCCCAATGGCGAGCTGAGATAAGCGCCCTGTCCCCCGAGCCGCCACTAGCCACCGACCGCAGCGAGGAAAAGACCAAACCCATGTGGTAGCGTGGGTGCCGGCGGCCGGAAATCTCGGGGATGGAAATCTTTATCTTGACAATCGCGACCTTCTGGTCGAATATAATGTACTAGAGGCCTTCAGGAGTGAGCGAACGCCGGCTCCATGCCGTGTGTTCCAGCGGCTTGACCGCAGGAACCTAGCTCACTAGAAGGCCTTTATCTTTTCCAAAGTCAGGGGTTATTCAGGAGAAGATGATCCTCTCAGAGGACATGAACAATGCAGCGTGCCGCTCGATGGCAAACGCATCGGTCATCCCGGCCACATAATTTCTCACGGTAAGAAGGTTGAGATCTTCCTCACTTGTGACACCCGCATCCTCGTACGCAGCATGACTGTTCTCACGATAGGAGTTCTCGATGAGATCTGGATTATCCCTGTAGACATCGAATAGGTCACCCACTATCTTCTTGGCTTTAAATGTGCATGCAGTTACATCGCGATGATGATAAAGCGTA
>CAZSBS010000312.1:0-5155 GCA_964605095.1 uncultured Planctomycetaceae bacterium
CACCGTACACGCTTGGTCACCAGGGTGTTATACGTGTAGATCGCCAGCAACAGCACCAAGACCAGCACGCCAAGAACTATTACCCATGGCATAGACGTATCCTTTCCGTTGCCCCGGCCAGGCTTCCAGGCCCGGCCTCATGTAAAGCCTATACTGTTTGGTGCGAGCGTTCAAGCTCACGGTTTGGAATCAGGCTTCAGGTTACAGGTTGCATGCGATGTCCCCAGGCGCGCGGGGGCGAGTGAAGCATAGGTCCTATAGGTCCCATGAGACCTATGGACTTCCCTGTTCACGCAGTCGCATCCGGCCGGTTTTTATTGCTTTTTTGCTGAAAAGAGGAATTATAGTCCCAAGTTCGTCATTCCGCGTGGAGAGCCCAAGCAGTGGATTCCTTTACATTCAATAAAGTCGAGTTCAACGAAGTACGCCGCATCCTGAGCGGGTTTTGCAGTTGCGAGTTGGGCAGGGCCCTGGCGGTCCGGCTGAGCCCTTCGCTAAACCCCGAGACGATTAGCCGCTGGCTGCGGCAGGTTACGCAGATGGTCGAGGCCATCCGCGACATCTCCCTGCCCCCGCTGGCAGGGCTGGCGGACATACAGGTGCAGCTCGCCAAGGCCGTGCCGTCCGGCGGCGCGGGGGGGGAGGACTTCGCGAAGATCGCCTCGGCCCTGACCGGCGCCGGCAACCTGCGGGTCTGGCTGGACAAGCTGCCCGAAAAACTCGATCTGCTCCACGAGCTTGCCGACGGCGTGGGCCGGTTCGACGGCGAGATCAGGGCCATCAACGAAGTCGTCGCGCCCGACGGCGCCATCCTCGACACCGCCTCCGAGCGCCTCAGCCGGCTGCGGCTGGAGATCGACTCGACCACCCGCAAGATCCACGACGTGATCTACGGCTACCTCCAGGACCCCGAGGTCGCGCGCCTGCTCCAGAACGCGACCGTGACCCTGCACGGCGACAGGTACGTGCTGCCCGTCAAGGCTGAGAACCGAGGCCGGCTGCCCGGCGTGGTCCACCGCGCCAGCAACACCGGCGCGACGGTGTTCGTCGAGCCCAACGCCTCGGTCGAGCTGAACAACCACCTTGCCGACCTGTACTTCGACGAGCGCCGCGAGGTCGAGCGGCTGCTGAGCATGCTCGCCATCCGCCTGCACGGTCGGACCGAGGAGATGGCCTCAACCATGCGTGGCTGCGGGCAGGTGGACCTCATCGCCGCCAAGGCCCAGTACGCCTACCAGTTCGACTTCACCTGCCCGGAGGTCGTCGAGCGCGGGAGCCTGCAATTTAGCGACGCCCGCCACCCGCTGCTGCTTGACCAGGCCCGCCGCCAGCAGCGCCAGGGCGTGCCGGAGGGAAAATGTCACGCCGTCGTGCCCATCGACGTCAGGCTTGGCAGCGACTTCGACATACTGGTCATCACCGGCTCGAACACCGGGGGCAAGACGGTGGCACTCAAGACGGTCGCCCTGCTGGCGCTGATGGCCCAGTCGGGCATGCACATCCCGGCCAGGCGCGGTTCGACGATGCCGGTCTTCCGCGACGTGCTGATCGACATCGGCGACGAGCAGTCGCTCGAGCAGTCGCTCAGCACGTTCGGCGCGCACATCCAGCGGATGCGGCACATCCTGAGCAAGGCGGACTCCGGCAGCCTGGTGCTGCTGGACGAACTCGGCAGCGGCACGGACCCAGACGAAGGCGGCGCGATCGGCCAGGCTATACTCGACGAACTGCTCGATGTGCGATGCCTCGCGATGGTCACCACGCACCTCAGCGTGCTCAAGGCGTACGCGTTCAACCACGAGCGCGTGGACAATGCCTCGGTCGAGTTCGACACCAAGACCATGTCGCCGACGTACCACCTGCTTATCGGCACGCCGGGCGAGAGCCACGCCATCGCGGTGGCAAAGCGGCTGGGGATGAGCAAGCGCGTCGTCGCCTCCGCAAGGCAACACCTGGACTCCACCGGCAAGCAGTTCCGCAAGGCCATCCGCGCCACGGGCCAGGCACGGCAGGTGGCCGAGGAGGCCCGCTCGCAGGCCCAGCAGGCTGAGTTGGCCGCCAAGACCGAGCAGGAGACTTACGAGTCCAAGCTGGCCGACCTCCACCGGCTCCAGCGCGAGTTCGAGACCTGGCTGGCGTCGCTGGGAGAGCTTAGGCCGGGCGACGAGGTGGCGGTTCCGTCGCTTGCCAAGCCGGGCCGGCTCGTGCGGCTGGAACTCCACCGGCAGATTGCCGTCGTCGAGACGGAAAACTCCGTGCAGATCGAGGTGCCGCTCAAGCAGCTCATGCCGGACCTCGGCCAGCAGGCGGTGCGCGAGCAGATCGCCGCCTTGCGCCAGCAGATCCTCGACCAGGCCAGCCAGACCGAGGCCATCCGCTCCGAGGCCCAGCACGTTCGCGAGGAATATCACCGCTCGCTCCAGCAGCAGAAGCTCCGTGCGCGGCAGTTCGACACCTGGCTGGGCGCCATTGCGCGGATGAAGATCGGCGACGAGTTGCCCATCGCCCGCAAGCCCGGCAAGGGCGTGCTCAAGCAAGCGGACCTGGTGGGCCTGCGAGCGACCGTCGAGACGCCCGAGGGGGAACTGACGCTGTCGATCCAGGACATCTTCCCGCAGACGGGTCCGTGGGCGCCGCGGCCCCACGAGCCGCAGGGCGGCCCGGATGAGTCGCGCCAGGCCCGGTGGCGCGGAGAGAGGGACGAGCAGCACCCCCGCCAGCGGGGCAGGCAGGGGCAGCAGCGCCAGCCGCAGGCCGTCCAGGCGCCACAAGGCCGGCAGGCACCCGGCGAGAGAGCGCCGAAGGAGGCGCCCAATCGCCCAATGGACCGCGTCAACGTCGGTGCCCGGGCCGCCGAGGCAAAAATCAAGGCCCTGCTGGCACTCGAGCCCGGCGAGCAAGTCTACGTCGTGCCGTTCCACAAGCGGGCGACGCTTATCCGCATCCAGGCCGACAAGGACCTGGCCGTCGTGCAGTCCGGCATCTTCGAGATGCAGATACCACTGGTCGACCTCGAACCGCTCCAGGCCCCGCCGCCCGCCGCCAAGGCACCGCGGAAAAAACCGCCTGAAAAACCCCCTGCCGGGCAAGGCGGACATGTTGGACCCGGCGAGCATGGTGAAAAAACGCTCGATGCAGCCGAGGGCCCCCAGGTCGACGAGAAGACGCCCAACCCCCTCTGAGGCGGCCCAAACCACTGAACTGTAAGAGGAGAATAGCTATGGCATTGCTTGACTGGCTGAGGAAATTGGGCATCCTGCGTTCTGGCGGCGAGAAGGCGGTGTACCATAATGCCGCCGAGCGGCCCATGAGCCTCCAGTCCGACGACGTCTTCAACTCGCAAAAAGATGTCATCGACCTCAACGCCCGATCTGCTCCGGCCCAGCCGCCACCGTCGTCGCCACGATCCGATAGGGTGTAGGATCGCGTAGAGTGCCGGCGTTTCATCTGAAAGGTGAGCAACCTATGAAACTACGTCTTGCCCATCGAGTGCTGGGTCTGATTGCCGCCCCCGTGATGATCGTCACAGCCATCTGCGGGATGCTTCTGCTGTACCGAACGACCGGCCTGTACGAGCGAGCCGGCGAGTTCCGCGAAACCATCGAGCACTTGCACAACTTCGAGATCATCGCGCCCTATGTCGGCACGCTGGCGGCATTGCTGATGATCGCCATGGCCTGCACCGGCCTGGCCCTCATGCTGCAAGTCTACGTCCGACGACACAGGCGGTAAAGGCAGCAAACCATCGAAGTTCCGACGGATTGCTGCCTCTTGTATCGGGGCGACTGCCGACTACCAGGTGATCCGTTCCCAATCGCCGTACTTGCTCCAATCAATGCCCCCGTCGCGGTAGTCTATGAGGGCACGCACCACATCATCCAGCGTGAAGTCCTCTCGCTTGGCACGGTAGTGTTTGTTGACGTCGCCTTCCTGATACTCCATGTCGAAGCCGATATCCTTGTCGCCACTGACCTGGATGTAGGACTCGCCTTCTCTGGGTCCGAGGATCGCGAATCCATCTCCGTCGCGATGAACGTTCAGCCGTCGCAGGAGTTCGCGGACTTGATCGTCATCCGGGTTCGTTATGTTCTTGCCGGAACTAAGATTCAGGACCATAGTTGTCTGCCTTTCCGATGGTCTGGTACTGGAATCGTTCTTCGACGTTCCTGGGCCGTTCTTGCAGCCAGCCAGGCACGCGCAGCAGATAGTCACGAAGAGCAGAACTCTAATTGGCATATCGAGCATGATCTCGTCAGTCAATGCCAAGTTTCAAGCACCTCCTTCAGACCATTGGGGCCATTCCTCCCAGCCCTTGACCGGCTTGGATTTGTCCATTTCCTCATGGTGAATAATCACCTTCAACTTGCCCAGGCCGTCGGTCACGTGGATGTCCTGGGCCGCGGGGCCCACGCGCCGCGGCGTGTGGGTTTCGAGCAGCCTGCCATCCGCGTTGTAGACCTCCGACTTCACCAGAGGCAGCGCCTCGTTGGGATCGGAGAGATAACTGTACGCCTCGCGCGTCACAACCACGCCGCGATCATCGACGGTGACGGCCGCGACGGTTATGCCCTTGTCCTGGAATCGCAGCTTGCGCGTGCCCGGATGCCCGTCGGCGGGGTCGTGGACTATCCGCACGAATCGCCCCCGCTGGTTGTACTGCTCGACGCGGTCCCCATCGGCCAGGCGGATGAACTTGAAGAACCCGGCGCCAATTTGCGGCGGATCGAGCGGCCCCACGCCGACAGGCCGGCCCGTTGGGAAGCGACTGTCCTTCACCCAGCGGTAATCCTGAAAGAACAGCGAACTTAGCATGGCGGCCTTCCTTTCGTTAACGCCCCGTGGCTGCTCGCGCTGGCCGGGAAAGAAGGTTCATTTCGGAGGCGCCGCGGAACCCGGCCTCGGCCCTTTCGCCGGCCCAGGCGGTGCCCTTCCGTCGCCACCGGAATGATATATGCCCGCCATTGCCGTGCAAGGCAATTCGCCGACGGCGAATTTCCCCGCTGCCGAGACTTGACGGCCCCGCACAAAGGTGCTAGCATTAAGCAATGTCGCCGTAGCTGGCTGTGGATGCGGTGGCGGCAAGATGAACGAAATACAACTTCGGGGCGTGGCGCAGTTTGGCTAGCGTGTCCCGACGGGAAGGTCGCGGGTAACG
>CAZSBS010000313.1:0-5154 GCA_964605095.1 uncultured Planctomycetaceae bacterium
TGTAGCCGGTAGCCGGGAAAGAGAAAAAGCGGAACCGGGGGAAGATGAAAAGCGGAACCGGGAACCAGGACTTGACAAAGTAGGTAGTCTTCTTATAGCCCCGTTTACGGGGCTTTGCCCCGCGCAGCGGGGTTTAGACCAGGCCTTTCAGGCCTGGGTTACATGAGCGTTATCAACGTTTAGCACGCTTTCAGCGCGCTTGCTTGTGGCTTCAGCCTAAAGGCGCACAAGCAAAGGTAAGCGTGCTGAAGCACGCTAAGAAACAGAGAGGGATAGCCTCACCCAGGCCTAAAGGCCTGGGCTATACTCCCGCTATCGCGGGATCGAAGCCCCGTGAACGGGGCTGGGAAGACAGCGATTAGATCAGCGAGAATGGACTGGCAACGCCATGTTGTTTGACTGTCTTCTCACTCCGCCTTGCGTCCAACCGGCCCGATCAGGAACGTGTCGCGGGTCGAGAGGTGCTTGCGTATGTCCAGGCTCGTCGAACCATGCCACTGGCTGCCGTTGGCCTCGCTGCCGCCGGCGGTGTAGATGTTGTCCATTATGCCACCCCCAAGCCCCGCAGTCTTATCCGGCCGCTTTGCCGCAATGACGTTTCCCGCGACCAGCAGTAGGTTATTCTGCTCGACTTGGTGGTTGGGGCTGTTCTGTGCCATGACCGCCTTGGGGGGCAGGTGCGAGATATCCGC
The DNA here is from genome assembly GCA_964605095.1 of uncultured Planctomycetaceae bacterium. Lineage (GTDB taxonomy): Bacteria > Planctomycetota > Phycisphaerae > SM23-33 > SM23-33 > JAUWQU01. The sequence continues at coordinate 693 of CAZSBS010000313.1, forward strand.
CGGCTTCCAGCTTGCCTTCGTCGCGGGCGGGGTCATGTCGGCGATTACGACCGTCTCGGTCTCGGCGTTGTCGATTCCCTGCAAGAACCGCCCATCCTTCCAGATCGGCGCTTGCCAGGAATAGCTGACATTCTCCGGCTTGGAGAAGTCCCAGTAGTACTCGCCTTCGAGGACGCCCGAAGTCTTGTCGCCGTCGTCCCGCCTGGCCTTGCTGTCCCGGTCCCACACGGATGATTTGTCGGATGGGCAGCGGAACATCCCCGGCGGCTGGTCCTGGCGGACGAGCATGAATATCAGCGCGGTGATGCTTCGCGGCTTGGGGTTGTTCGGGTCGTCCCCCGTGCCGAACGGGTTTACGTCGCGGTTGGCCCCGACCGGCGTCGTGTCCCATGCCGTCATCGTGTCGTACAGCCAGGGGTATGCCCCGTCGTTCGCGGACCTGTACAACACAATCGCGCTGTTGATGCTTCGCAGGTTCGACATGCAAATGGTCCGGTTTGTCATTTCCTGGGCCCGTTTCAATACCCCTACCATCAAGAAGGCGCCAAGAGTTGCAAGCCCCGCGACCACGATCACCGCCGCGACAATAATCTGCCAAAGTGCGATTCCAGGCCTACCGTGCATGGCACGTCTCCCAATCTCAAAGTGACAAGAACTGTCTCAGGCCCCGTCGGCCAAGTTGCTCTGCCGCGTCAGCAGCAAACAGATCGTAACCATGTGCCCGGCGGCGGGCAATAATCATCGGACGGTCAAATAGTAGGCGGCGATGGCGGCGCATTCGCGGGCTACGTAATACTTCTCGCCGGTTTGTTCCTGACGCCGCGAAACAGCGAAGCCCTTGGAGTGCGGCGTCAGCCCCGAAGGGGTGCCGTCGCCGCTTTGGGCCGGCAAGCAAAAGCGGCGATGGCGCCCCTGCTTCGCAGGGTCTGACGCCGCACTCCAAAGGGCAAGCCGTCTTCCGACCGTGCCGCCGTCAAAGACATGCTTGCGAAGACGGGCGTGTTCACTTTGCGTTCCTCCCGGCCAGCTTTCGAGCCAGTTCGCCGCGGAGCGGGCCGTGAACGTATCGCCACAGGGTGTCGCCGGGGCAGGTGGTGATTGCGTTTGGGGCGTCGCGATGGCCGATGACGTGGCCAGGGCCTATGTCGTACCGTTCGGCCAGGAATGCGACGAGCTTTCGCAGCGACGCAAGTTGGGACGCCGTCGGCTCGTCGACGGTGAAGTCGCCGACCAGGCATATGCCGATGCCGAAGTTGTTGTACTCGTTGTCGGGCGTGTTGCCGGTGTGGGAGCCCCATTTCTGGACTCCCCATCGCTGGCCGACCTCGACGTAGCCGTCCGGCCCGCCGTCGCCGTTGTCGATGACGAAGTGATAGCCCAGGCCGTCCCAGCCGCGGGCGCGGTGCCACTTGTCGAACAAGGCCGCGTTGCCGGCCCGGCCCGCGCTGTGATGTATGACGATGTGCCGCCAGGGCCGGTACGCCACCGGCTCCCACCGCCCGTCCGGCGCGACGACTCGCCCGCGGCGCGGGTCGGCCGAGAGGGGAAACGCCACGGCATCGCGGGAAAGGTCCAGGTTGTGGATCGCCAGGCCGTCAAGCTCGGCGTTTTGCCGCGAATCGCAGCGGGGCACGGCAAGCACGCAGCCCAGCAGCAGCAGCGACATCCATGTTCGCCTCACGGTCATGGCCGATCCTTCCGTTGGCGCCCGGTGCCCAGGGCCGGTCGCTTTGGGAAATATTTTCCAAAGACATTCTACCGTCGTATCGGCGGCGGGGGCAGGGAATCTTTGAACTCCCCGAGCGTGGCATGATGCGTGATTCGCGCGGGCGCATTCGGTGTGGCTGGGGGCGGGGCGATCAGGTGGACGGCAAAGCCCGCCTTGGCGGCCAGGCCGGCAAGCTGGGCATCGCCGGTGACTATGCTCATGCCGGTTCGTTTGGGTCGTGCCAGGTCGGCGGCGACTCGCCTGAAGAGATAGGGCATCTTTCCCCGCCGGTAGAGCACCGGCAGCTTGCCGCCGGCGTTGCGGTACTCGGCCAGCATGGTCTCGTACTCGGCTGGGGTGGCGTTCGGGCAGAACAATGCCACTTCGCCAAGCCGAGCCATTGCCGCCACCGCCTCCTGCCAGGCAAGCCGCGGCGTCTTTCCGCGTGGCGGGGCGAGCCTTGCGTCCACGAGCGTCAACTGGCGCCCATCCGGCACGCCCAGGACGCATGCTCTCTGCCGCTGGAAGGCGAGCGAACTGTAGGGGGCGCCCACGCAGACGGCCTCCACGGCGCCGGCCTGGCAGCCCGGCCAGCAAATATAGAAAGTATCCGGTGAGTCGATAAGGCCCATCGCGATAGGCTCAGCCTGGCGGACGGCCAGCACCGCCGACAGGCCGCTCGCCATGCCTCGGCCGACGAGCAAGCCCGGCTGATAACAGATGCCGGGCTTTTCGAGCCCGGCTCGACAGACGCGATCGGGCACTACGAATCGGCAGTTGATGTCCTGGCTGACGTTGACGGTCGCCAACAGGCTCTCCCACGCCACCAGGCCAATCAGCCCGGCCGCGCCGCCCAGCAGAAGCCAGCGGCAGATGAACCCGACGACCTCCGCCACCGGGCCGTGATGATGGACGGAAGATGGTTGTTTGGTGTTGGAGCCCATGACCATGTTATCGGCCGGAAGGGGAGGGGGCGTCCAATTGCGGATCGCGGATTGGGGAAAGACCACAGAGACATGGAGGCTACCGGTTACCCGAAAAAACGAAAAGCCGAGGACGAGAACGAGGACGAGGACGAGGGCTGTCGCCAGGCCGCTACTTCCCATTACCTACTACCTTCTCTTGAGAGTGGAGATGCAGAGGGTCAGAGGTCAAAAGAAGAAGATAAGCAAAGCGACTTGCTACAAGAGCATTTATTTCTTCCCTCTGTGCCTCTGCCCCGGCGCGCCGGGGTAAACTCCCTCTGCGGTTAATCCGCAATCCCCAATCCCCAATCCGCAATTGGCTGCGGGCTTCGCCCGCTACGCCGTCAGTGCCATGAGCCTCTTGATACGCTCTTCGATCGGCGGGTGGGTGGAGAAGATGCTCTTGGCGCGGGCCTCGAACTTTTTGATCGGGTGGACGATGTAGAGCGGCGCGGTGGCTCGGTTGGCCACTTCGAGCACCTCTGTGTCGCCGCCGAGCTTGGCCAGGGCCGAGGCCAGGCCGTGCGGGTTTCGCGTCAGCTCCACGGACCCGGCGTCGGCGAGGTATTCCCGCTGACGCGAAAGGGACATTTGGATGATCTTCGCCAGGATCGGCGCGATGATGACCAATACCAGCGTGACCACCAGCAGCACGATCTGCAAAACCCCGCCGCTGGAATCACGATCCCGGCTGGAGCGGCGGCGCCCGCCCCCAAACCACATGCTCCGCAGGAAGACGTCGCAGAGCATCACCAGCACGCCGACCATCACTGCCATCAGCGTCGCGTAGAGTATGTCGTAGTGCCGCACGTGGCTGAGTTCATGGGCCATGACGCCCTGGAGCTCGTTGCGATTGAGCCGGGCGCGTAGCCCCGTGGTGATCGCCACTGCCGCGTGCTGGGGGTTTCGCCCGGTGGCGAAGGCGTTCATGGCGGTGTCGTCGATGAGGTAAATCCGCGGCACGGGCAGCCCGCCGGCAATGCAGAGCTCCTCGACGACATTGAACAACTGCGGGTCCTGCTCGCGTTTGAGTTCGTGGGCCTGGCTCAACGCCAGCAGCGCGCCCGACCCGCCGTAGTAGCTTGCCAGCGTGAGCACGAACGCCACCGCCCCGGCCGCGACAGAAACGACGATGCCGAACCTGCTGCTGCCGCCCCCCCATACCATGCCGATAAGCAGCCCGATGCCCACGAACAGCAGCATGAAGATGCCTATCAGCAGAATGCTGTTCCGCTTGTTATGCGATATTTGATCGTGGAACGTCTCGACGGCCATCAGAACGTGACCTTCGGGGCCTCGCGCATCTCGGGCTCTTCCAGCTCGAAGAACTCCTCGAGCTTGAAGCCGAACATCCCGGCCAGGAGATTGTTCGGGAACGTCTGGCAGGCCGTGTTGTAGCCGGCCGTCACGTCGTTGTAGTTCTGCCGGGCGAAGGAGATCCGGTTCTCCGTGCTGGTCAGCTCCTCCTGGAGCTGGGCGAAGTTCTCGTTGGCCTTGAGGTTGGGATATGCCTCGGACAGCGCGAAGAGCTGCCTCAGCGCGCCGGAGAGCATGTTCTCGGCCTCGGCCTGCTTGGCGACGCCCTGTGCGGAGATTGCCTGGTTACGGGCCTGGATGACTCGCTCGAGCGTCTCCTTCTCGTGGGCGGCGTAGCCCTTGACCGTCTCGACCAGGTTGGGGATCAGGTCGTAGCGGCGCTTGAGTTGAACGTCGATCTGGCTCCACGCGCCGCGGCACCGTACACGCTTGGTCACCAGGGTGTTATACGTGTAGATCGCCAGCAACAGCA
>CAZSBS010000314.1:0-5111 GCA_964605095.1 uncultured Planctomycetaceae bacterium
ATCTGTGCCGCGCCCGTGATCATGTTCTTGATGTAGTCCGCATGTCCAGGGCAATCCACGTGCGCATAGTGCCGGGCATTCGAACTGTACTCAACGTGCGAGGTCGCGATCGTCAGAATCTTCGTGGCGTCGCGCCGGCCCTGGGACTCGGAAGCCTTGGCGATGTCATCGTACGCCTTGTACTTCGCCAGACCTTCCTTCTCCAGGATCATGGTGATCGCCGCCGTCAGTGTCGTCTTGCCGTGGTCAACGTGCCCGATCGTGCCGACGTTGACGTGGGGCTTTGTCCTCTTAAATACTTCCTTGGCCATTCGTCACGCTCCTTGCCTATAACCTTGCTTGGTCGTACTTGCTTATTCTAAAAACTTCCAAAAACTTCCCGAAAAACCGTCAGCCCGCCACGGCCTTTACCGTTTGGCAAGGCCCGGCATTTTTCCACGTCATCATAACCCGGCCGGGCTCGCAACCCGCCGCAGCTTCAAAAAAAGCTGCCGGTGGGGGTCGAACCCACGACCTCGTCCTTACCAAGGACGCGCTCTACCACTGAGCTATGGCAGCACATATTCCACTCGCCTGCTAGCTGCTAACCCGTGTATCACCCACGTGTGGGTACACCAGCACCGTGCCCGAAAAATCGGATTGTTCAGTATACTCAAGCCCGAAATACTGTCAAAGGTTTTTTCCCAACTGCCGCAAGTTTTCGGCGCAAGTCGCTTTTCCGCCCGAAAAGCTCCCGCACAGGTCCTCCGCCAAACGCCCGCTGATGAGCCTCGATATGCGTCGGGACGAATCGGCCGGATCCCTGCCGGATCGCTACCGGGCCGCCTTCGCACAGGCGATTGTGTTCTTCAGAAGCATCGCCACCGTCACCGGCCCGACGCCGCCGGGAACCGGCGTGATCGCCGACGCCCGCTGCATCGCGCCCTCGAAATCCACGTCGCCGACGCTCTTGAGGGCGATCTCGCCGCGATCATCCTTCAGCGGCTCGCCGGACTCGTCGAACCCGGCCGGGATGTAATTGGTCGCCACGTCGATCACCACCGCCCCCTCGGCCACCATGTCCGCCGAGATCAGCGGCGAAAGGTCCGGAAGCTCCACATCCTTCCCGGCCGAACGCTGCTGCTGGTATCGCCGCCAGCGGCCCTGGCTGAGCCCCGTGGCCGCGATAAGCACCTCGGCCCGGCGCGTGTGGGACGCCAAATCCTTCGTTCGCGAGTGGCAGACCGTAACCGTCGCCGAGTTCTCCATGTACTGGAGCATCAAGGCGATAGGCTTGCCGACGATGGTGCTTCGCCCAACGACGACCGCCTCCTTGCCCGAAAGCTCGGGGCAGGCCCGGCGCAGCAGTTCCATCGCCGCCATCGGCGTACACGGAGCCACCAGACCCCCGCCTGTCAGCAGCCGGCCAAGGTTCTCGGGGTGCATGCCCTCGACGTCCTTGTCCGAGCTGATGGCCAATTGCACAGCCGCGGCGTTAATGTGCTTCGGCAGCGGCATTTGCAGGATCAAGCCCGAAACGCTCGAATCGGCATTGAGCTTGAGGATATGCCCGACGACCTCGTCCTGGCTGGTCTCGGCCGGCAACTCGACCAGTTCGTAGTCGATCCCGGTCGCCTGGGCCTGCCGGGCCTGCATGTTCGTGTAGTACATGCTGGCGTCGTCGTGGCCGACCTGCACAGCCACAAGCCGCACGGGGTTGCCCACCTGGCGAAGAGCCGCCGCCTCGGCCGAGAGCTGCTCCTTGATCTCCCTGGCCGCCGCCTTGCCGTCAATGATCTTCGCCGCCATACGAGCCTTCCTCAATGCCCTGAACAGGTAAAGGAAAGGAAAAGAAACAATAATTACGCCAGAATAGCAAGCGGCAATTCGGAAAAGGAAGCATCAAGGTTTGCCGAGCATTGCCGGCAGAGTTGGCGAACAGAGTCTTCCCGTCGCCGGGAACCTGGGGTATAACAAGTTGCGATTCAGGGAGCGACAACATGACCAGGACATTCACGGCCGCGATTCACCGAGAAGGCGACATCTTCGTTTCGCTCTGCCCCGAGCTAGACATAGCCAGCCAGGGCGACACGGTCGATCAAGCCCGCGACAATCTCCGGGAAGCCGTGGAACTCTTCATGGAGACCGCAAACCCGGCGGAAATCGCGAATCGCCTGTACGGAGCGATGATATGACAAGGGCCATAGGCCGGTTCGAGATTGTGGATGACGCGGTGGCGGAAATCCTCCGGCACAAAACACCTGCCGAACGGATCGAGATGGCCCTCGCTGCCAACCGCCTGGTCCGCCTGCGAATCGAAGGTCATCTCATGTCTATTCACGGGGATTGGGACGCGGCCCGGATCCAAGCCGAGATCGCCAGGAGAATGCTCCTTGGAACAAGTTGACCTGCTCAGACGGCTGATTGAAGTCCTGGAACGTCTGGATATTCGTTACATGGTGGTCGGTTCGCTGGCGAGCACGGCTTACGGCGAGCCACGGATGACGCAGGACATCGACGTGATCCTGGACCTGAGGGAAAGCCAGGTTCGGCTGCTTTGCGACGCCTTCTCGTCCGATGCGTTCTATGTCAGTGACCATGCCGCCATCGAAGCGGTGCGGCGGAGAGGCCAGTTCAACATCATTCATTCGACTTCCGGGAACAAGATCGACTTGATGATCGTGCCAGCCGGTCCGTGGGGGGCATCCGAGATGTCCCGCCGACAGAGGACGCGCATATTGCCCGATCTTGAAGGTTATTGCGCCAGACCGGAGGACGTTATCCTGGGAAAGATGGAGTATTACCGGGAAGGCGGATCGGAAAAGCATCTGAGGGACATTGCCGGCATATTGAAAGTCAGTCGTGATCTCGTGGACTGCCAGTACGTCTTGCTCTGGGCTGAGAGGTTGGGGCTTTCTGAGATATGGAAGACCGTTCTCCAGAGAGTCGGCGAAGATCGATAGGAGCTTCGCGACCCGCTTCCACCATTGCCACGGTTACTCGTCCTCGCCCGAAATGATCCCTTGAACAATGAACTCAGCCGCCCGCTTCTGGACCTCTGGATCTTCGCTGACGGCGAAGAGACAGTCGTATTCGCACAGAACGCCCGGTTCGAGATAGGCCGGTATCTCGCCCCGCTCCTGCAAGAGGTCGATGTGATCCGTGAGGTCCGTCGCCAGGGTCCAGACGCCACCCGTAACGCCGTAGTCGCGGGCGAACGTCAGGGCAATCTGTTCCGCTTCATTCGAACTGGCCGCGCAGACTAGCAACGACAGGGCCGGACGGGGACAGAGGTCCGGATCGTCTTCGAGGCAGATCATGTCACGCTCGCTGCCCTCTTGCTCGCCAACAAGGCTCTCTACGGACTCCTCAGGCAGTGCCAGCAGAACGTGACAGACTCTTCGTTTATCGGTCATCTAATCCCTTCCCCCGGCTCGCGCATGAACCCCCGGAACATCTCCATCATCTCCGCGGCGGCTTCAGCGGAGATTTTCCCGGCCCGCAGGGCAAGCTCGACTGTCTGTTGCCCGCAGGCGGCGTAGAGCCGGCGCAGGCCGTCATCGGCGCCGGCAAGGGCGTCGAGGTGCCGGCGGACGGTCTGGATGTCGCCGCGGGCGATGGGGCCGGTGAGGGCCTTTTCGGGTCCGATGGCCAGGACGTTTTCCATCCCTGCCCGGACCATGGGCTCGACGGCGGAAAGCCAGGTCTGGCGGTCCAGCCCGGCCTGTTGGGCAAGGGCGGCCGCGGCGTCCATAAGCGTAACGAGGTAGTTGCACGCCATGACGGCGGCGGCATGGTACATGACTTTTCCGGCCGGCGTTATCCGCGCCGAGCGTGCCCCTATTGCCTCCGCCAGGCGCATCAGGCACGTCACGGCCGTCTCGTCGCCCTCACAGAAACACCATGAACCCGGCAGCCGCTGTACAGCGGCCTCGACGGTCGGGAACGTCTGGAGCGGGTGCATCGAGCCGATCAGGCAGCAGCACTCGTCGCGGGCGGATGAGAGGACCTCACTGGAAAGCGCACCGCTGCAATGCGCGACGATCGTGCCGGGGGCGAATGCCTGCTTGCTGGACAGTTGCGTGCAGACTTCGGCTATTCGGTCGTCCGGCACGGTTATCAGGACCAACTCGCCCGCCCCGGCCGCGGCGGTTGCGCTGCACGCGCCGGCGCACTCGCCGATGGCGGCGGCGGCAGCCTCGGCCCTGCCTGCGGAGCCGCCCGCAACCGCCACCACGGGCCAATCCGCACGGTTGGCCAGTATCCCGATGGCCGTGCCGACCTTGCCCGGCCCGATGATCGCTATGTTCGGAAACTGATCCATAAGAGACCCAACGGACAAACGGACATGCGCCGCGAATAAACCGCATAAGCCCAGGCCATTGCCGACCCTGAGGCACAAGAGAATACCCGCACCCGGCCGGGAACGTCAAGACGCGAGTCCGGCGATGCCTTCTAAAACGGGATGCCATTCCACGAGACGCCCCGCCAAAATGTCGGCAGGCGGGCTGATATGCACGGGGTTGATCTTCAAGATGCAACGCGATACGATGCTCGCAGACCCGTCCACGGAGCCGCTTATGCACAAGTATCTGGGAATCCCGGCCTTGGTAGTCTGCGCGATCACGGCCTTCTTCATTTCTGGCGGATGCTCACGCAGCAAGCCTGCGCCGGCGTCGGTCGAGAATCATGTTGAGTCATACTATGTTCTTGATTTCCAAGCACCCGACGACTGGAAAGCAAATCACTCCGTCGCCGTAAGTTGGAGGCAAACAAAGCTAGGCTTTCCTGCGGTGTTCAGACTCCCGCTAAAGGCATCCCATCCCCATCACTTTACCAAAACCGATGATGGTTCCTGCGCTCTGACAATCTGCGGCGATCCAGTCTCCTTTGACATCCAGCCAAGAATGAAGCTGGAATGCGCAGGCGTAGTGAGTTTCCTGATAGTGCCTCCCGGAGCAACAGAAACCGGATCATCTATCGCCTTGCCCACCGGGGGAAAAATGAAACTCGTGTCCTACCTCTGCCTTACACCTGCCGATAATCCCGACACGAAGGATTTGCCTGAAGCTGAGATTGAGAAGCTCTTGCAGGGTCCGGCCATAGAGGTTGAATGACTGACCGCCCATCCA
>CAZSBS010000315.1:0-5077 GCA_964605095.1 uncultured Planctomycetaceae bacterium
AAACAGGCCATGACCGACAAACCGATCCAATTTGCCAAGCTGTCCGGCAGCGGGAACGACTTCGTCTGCCTCGACAACCGCGACGGGCGGTTTAACGCCCTGCTGGCGGACGGGCCTCGCATGGAACATTTCGCGCGTCTGCTGTGCCGCCGCAGCATGGGCATCGGGGCCGACGGCGTGATCTTCGCGTGCAGGCCAGAGATCGAAGAGGTCGCCGACCTGGGCGCCAGATTTTTCGAGGCTGACGGCAGCGAGGCAGCTCTGTGCGGCAACGGCACGGCCTGCTTTACGCGGTGGGCATTCGACGGTGGTTTCGTGGCAAACTCGTCGATCCGCATCCTCACGCCCGCCGGCGTGGTCGTGGCTGAGAGGGGCAGCGGCGCGTACATATTGGTGTGCATCCCGGCCCCCGAGGACCTGCGCCGCGGCCTGAGCGTCTGCGTGGACGGTTTTCCGATGGCGTGCGACTACGTCGTGACGGGCGTGCCGCACCTGGTGACGCTCGTCGAAGACGTGGGGGCCATCGACATGCCACGCCTGGGACCGCTCCTGCGCCACCACTGGAGATTCCAGCCCGCGGGCGTGAACGCCAACTTCGTGCAGGTGCTCGGCGAGGGCGAGTTGGCCGTGCGGACGTGGGAGTTCGGCGTCGAGGGCGAGACGCTCGCCTGCGGCACCGGCTCGGCCGCCGCGGCTATCCTGACCGCCCTGCGAAACGACTGGCCAAAGGAGTACCGCTCGCACAAGAAGCCCATTGTGGTCCACGCGCGCAGCGGCGACCTGCTGCGGGTGTACTTCACGCAAGTTGACGACGGCACCATCACCGACGTCTGCCTGGAGACCGTCGTGCGGTTTCTCTTCAGCGGCACGATCTCCAACGAACTGGCCGGCGACGCCTTGAATGGGCAGTAGATGTTCAGCATAGATCAGAACAGTCACAGCCTCTGGGACGCGCTTCCCAAGCTCCATGCGTTGCTGCGCAAAGGCGCAGCGGTAACGCATTTCATCGAGGACGTCGACGCCGCCTTTACCGCGCTGGGCTCTGGCCTCAACGCGAACTCACTCGCCCTGGTCCGCGAGCAGTTCCACCGCTCCGGCGGGGCCGATTGGGGGGCGGCGCTGTTTTACACCGAATTCCTCGGCCGACAAGCGGTTGAAATTCGCAACTGGGAGCCGCTTGTCGGAATGAAGACCAATGTCCTGGCCGGGAAGCTTGGCCGGAGCGTGGACGACCTTTACGGCGAGTTCTCGCCCGGCGACAACTGGCAGCTTATCGGGTCGAGCTTCGTCGGCGACCGCGAGCACCACCGCGTCGTCGGCGACCTCACACTGGCCGAGACGGCTCCGTTCGTCCGCGAACTGCTGAACAGGGCGCGCCAGGACACGCTCCACAGTTTCCCGGCCAAGGCGTCGCAAGAGCGGACCAACGAGTGGTTCGACCGCGAGACGGCCCTGGTCGAGCGGCTTCTGGGCGAGTTGTCCGGCGGGCGGCTCGTGGACCTTTATGAGCGGTGGATGGGCGAGCATTTGTCGCATTGGGGCTCGTCGGTGCGACTGGACCTGACAAGCAGGCTGTTCGCCTGCGATAAGCCCGACGCGCCTGGCCTGCGGCTGGTGAAGCCTTTTATCGTCGATTACGCCGCCGCGGCTGGGATGTACAACGACGCCATCGCCGAGACAAACAGGGCAATGAGGCCGCTGGACACCAAGGCCTGCGAGCTGCCGCTTTTCGCCATGCAGGCCCGCGACGGGCACTTAGTGCGAACGGGCGTGTTCCTCGCCGACGGCGCGGTTCAAATCGACGGGCGGTCCTTCAGGCCCGGTAACGACGGGGCACCGTCGACGGCTGATCTTGCGGCCGCGGGTATCCAATGCCTCGTCGGCAAGGCGATGCTGCTCGTTTCGCAGGTCCGCATGGGTCCGGCTGGCGATTCTCTGGCGGTGCCCTACCGAGGCTCGGCGTACATGCCGGCCGCCCATGCGCTGGTCCGCAAGCTCGCCGCCGCCGGCATGGTAACCGGGCCGCTGAGACCGATCGTCCGTGTGCGCCTGCGCCTGCTAGATCGGTTGCGTGAGCTTGACACGCCGATCCGCCTGCCGGCCTGGCTGGCCGAGGCGATCGGCGGCGATGAAGTACCCGCCCACCGGCTCGGCGAGGCGTGGCAGGACCTCGCCCGTCAGGCGCGCCGCCGCCTGGAGAGCTTCCGCGACGATACCGCCCGCCAGCACTGGCAGGTGCAGGAAATGCCCGACCTGCATGCCGAGATCGCCGCCCTGAACGACCGGCGGCGCGACCTGGCCGCCAAGGACCCCAAGGACCCCGAGCTCCGCGGAATCTGGAAGACCGTCAGCGGGTTGCAGACAAAAATCCTCGACCGCACCGTCCGGCGGATCGACGCGGACAGCCAGCTTGCGGACCTCGATTTCTACGACACACGCGGCGCCGCCTTGCCGTGGTGCGTGGCGTTGGGCGGCGAAATCTTTTACAATGAGGTCATCGAGAAGGCGGAACTCACAGAAGAAGAAGAGGATTACCGCGGAGACACAGAGGCTCAGAGGTAGAAGAGAAGAAGAAACAGAAGAAGAGACGGCTTTTGATGGGGATTACATGGATTAAGGATTTTGGATATATATGTATTGCCGTATCTGTTAATCCATGTAATCATTAAATCCATGTAATCCCCTTCTGAAGATGTTTTTGTTGTTTCTTCTCTGCGCCCTCTGCGATGAAGAACTCTTCAGGAATACGACAGAATCATGAACAAGCGCGACGCAATACGAGCCCACTACGACCATCGCTTCAGCCCCGAAAAGGCCAACCACGAAATCCTCGACTGGGCCAGCGCGGCAAGCCAGCAGCGCCGATTCGAGGTCCTGATCGAGAACGTGGACCTTGCCGGAATGAAACTGCTTGACGTCGGCTGCGGGCTCGGCGATCTGCTGGCGCTGCTCCAGCGGCAAAGCATCGAGGTGGACTATACCGGCGTGGACATCCTGCAGAAGATGATCGACCATTGCAGCAAGCGTTTCGACACCGGCCGGTTCCTCCAGGCCGACATCTTCTCGAGCGAGGCCTTCGAGCCCGGCCAGTTCGACCTGGTCTTCACTTCCGGAGCGTTCAACCTGGACCTCGGCAACAACCTGGACTTCCTTCCGATGGCCATCGACAGGCTGCTGGAGCTGTCGCGAAAGTACGTGGTATTCAACCTCCTTCACGCACGCTGGACCAAGCCCGAGCCGGGCTACTTCTTCTACGACCCCCAGTTCGTCCTGCGCCAACTCGCCCGCTACAAGCTGGACGTCAGGCTCATCGACGATTACCTGCCGAACGACTTCACGGTGATATGCCGCAAGAGACAAGAGGAGGTAGCCGGTAGCCAGTAGCCGGTAGCCAGTGAGAAGAAAAAGCGGAACCTGGAACCGGGAACCCGGAACAAGGAACCCGGACAGTGTCGCCGGGCTTGTCACGGTGTAGCCGCAGGCGAAGCCGGAAGGCCTGCTCGCTTCAGCGAGCAGGGACCGCCGCGCGGGTCGTTGGGTGGGTTGCCACGGGGGCCGTTGTCGCAGTTGCAGGCTCTTTCATCGGTGGAGCAGGCGACCTGGCTGGTTGTGTTGCGGGCTGCATTCCGGGCTGCGTAGCCGGCTGGGTCGCGGCCCGGGTGGCTTTCAGCAGGTCGGGCGTTGGGGCCAGGATTTCCTCCGTCGGGGCCGCGCCCCGGCCAATCTGGAGCAGCGCGGTGTCATCGGCCTGCAGCAGAGCATTCTCAAGCTGCATCAGACTGTCGGGGTGTCCATTGACGTGCGACCTGGCCCAGCCCTTCAGCGTGCCATACAGCGTTCGCGGGCGGATATCCATCTCCACTTCGGCAACCAGGGCGTCGGCGCGGTATCGCACCGCCCTCACGGTCGCGCCGTGAAGGAATAACTCAGCGCTGGCGTCGGGCTGATCCGTGGTCGCCAGGAACTTCCGCACCGTAAGGTCGGCCCCGATGGCCAAGTCGCCGACTCGCCCCACAAGCAGCGCTATCGCGGCGGCCCTGGCGGCCCGCTCGGCCAAGACCCGGCCCTTGGTCGTGCAGTGCTTCTGCCAGAGTTCGCGGACGTCGGAGGGCATCTTGGAAAGGTCCACGCAGCGAAATCCGGGCTCTACGGGCACCCACGGGGAGAAGCCGAGCGTCTTTTGCTCGTCAGCCTTGGGTGCAGCCCCAACCGGCTGGGTGACCGCCCCGGTGGCGAGTGAAGTTGTCGGCTGGGTTGCCGGCAGCGTGGCTGGCTGAGACGCCGGTCCACTGGTCGGTTCAGGCAGCGGCTGGATGTACGGCGCGTCGGCCGGCCTGGTCGTCGGCTCAGCCGGCTCGGGCAAGGGCTGGATGAACGGCGCGGACCCCGTCGCCGGTGCGGACTGGGCCTGGGCCGGCGCGCAAACCGAACCTGCCATCAGCGCCGCTATCGCCGCCGCGGCCGACAATAAATCCCACGCCGCCATCCATGTCACTCTTTCCATTTCCTCAACTCCCGCTATGCTCGCCGAAGCGAGGCCGTATTATAATGCCAACTGGCCCGCGATTGCGACTATTACCCAACAGATGCCGCCGGGGGGGCGCAGGGTCGAGTGGCGATAGGCAAAACTGCCGCAAATGGCAGCTTGTGGCCCCGCATAATCCTCATCTCTTGCCCAGCCTAGCCAGCTTACGGAAACAGGCTATCTTGCCCGTGCTACTTTCTTGTAACTCTTGTGCTTAAAATGGTTAAACGAGTCGGTTTCCCCCTATGCGCCCCGCGAAAGCGCGATATAATGAGTCCAGTGGCCGAACCAAGTGAAGAAGTGCCGATTGCCCCAGGAGGTAATCCCATGAGTCGTGAAAGTCTACGCCGCAAGCTGAAGATGGTCTTCTTTATAATCCTCAGTTTCGCCGCAATGTGCTAAGTGTCTCAGTTTGCCAGCCACGCGCCGACTTGATTGTGCGCGGGGGGACTTTTGGTTCTCGCTTGCTCCAGGGCTCGTCGCGATGCGGCGGGCCTTTTTCCTGAGTTCCGAGTAGGTCGCAAGAAGCGTTGTAAGTCCTTATTTGACAAG
>CAZSBS010000316.1:0-5040 GCA_964605095.1 uncultured Planctomycetaceae bacterium
ACCAGCCACATGGGACAGTTCCTCTTCACCGGTCCGGCCGCGGGCGAGCAGCTCGGCAAGATATGTACGCAGGATCCCGCCGCCGTTAAGGTCGGGCGGTGCAAGTACGGCTTCCTGCTGAACGAACAAGGCGGCGTGCTGGACGACACGATCCTCATGCGCCTCGGCGAGGAGCGGTACCTGCTGGTCGTCAACGCCGGAACGCTCGATGGCGACCTCGAGTGGATTCAGTCCCACATTGCAGGCGCCGCCGGCGTCGAGTTGGTCAACCGTTCGGCCGCGGGTTGGGGCAAGGTGGACCTCCAGGGTCCCCGCTCGGCCGAGGTGCTCGGACCAATGGTGGACATCGACCTTCACAAGCTCGGTTACTTCGGTGTAACCGAAGCTGCCTGCTGCGGGCGGCGGCTGGTCCTCAGCCGGACCGGCTACACGGGCGAACTAGGCTACGAGATCATGGCCCCGGCAGCCGACCTGGTCTGCATGTTCGACCGCCTGCTGGAATCGGCCATAGTCCGCCCGGCGGGTCTGGGCGCGCGGGACTCGCTGCGGCTGGAGATGTGCTACCCGCTCTACGGCCACGAGCTTAACCCGCGGCGAACGCCCATCGAGGCGGACCTCGGCGGCTTCGTCAAGCCGCAACGGGAGTTCATCGGCTCCGGGGTGCTGCGTGGGCAAATGGCGGCCGGCACAAAGCAGAAGCTCGTCGCCTTCCGCAGCGATTCGCGCCGCCGGGCCAATCCCGAGAACCCGATCATCCGCGACGGGCGGTGCGTCGGCGCGGTCACCAGCGCGGCCTTTTCGCCGAGCTTGAAAGTCTCAGTGGGAATGGGGTATGTTGACTCGGAGTTCTGCTGCCTGGGACAGGAGCTTGTCGTGAACACCGGTAAGGTCGAGCTGCCGGTAGTTGTATGCGAGAAGCCCATGTACGCCGGCGGCACCTGCCGGGCGAGCGTGTGAAACGAACAGAAGAAGGAAAAGAAGCAGGTTCACGCAGAGGTCGCAAAGAACGCAGAGAAGAAGCGGAGAAAAAAAGAAACGTCAGATGGGGATTACATGGATTTTAGGATTACATGGACAAAACAGCATGCATAAGCCATCCTGTTTTATATCTTCTTCTATCCATGTAATCTCATAATCCATGTAATCCCCGTCTAATGCCTCTGTTTCTTCTTATGCATCCTCCGCGATGAATATCTTTCAGAGAGCAAGGAGCGATTGATGGTACCGAATGACTTGGCATACACCACGGAACACGAGTGGATCCGCATCGAAGGCAAGACGGGCACGGTCGGCATAACCGACCACGCCCAACACGCCCTGGGCGACCTGACGTTCATCGAGCTTCCCGATGTTGGGCGGCAACTGTCGCGGGGTGACGAGGCCTGCGCGATCGAGTCGTCCAAGGCGGCCGCGAGCATATACGCGCCCGTCGGCGGCAAAGTTGTCGAGGTCAACGCCGCCCTTGAGGACGACCCCGGCCTGGTGAACTCCGACTGCTACTGCAAGGGCTGGTTCTACAAGATCGAGCTTTCCGACCCGGCCGAGGCCGAGGCGCTGCTGAAGCCCGCCGGCTATGAGAAGCTGCTGGGCGAAGGGGAACACTGATGCCTTTCATAGCAAACACGCCCGCCCAGCAGAAGCAGATGCTCGATGCCATCGGCGCCGGCAGCATCGACGACCTGTTCGCCGACATCCCGCCGGAACTGCTCTGCGGCGAACTTGACGTCCAGCCCGGCATGACCGAGCAGGAGGTTCGCCGCCGCATCAGCGCCCTGGCCGATAAGAACATCACCGGGCAGACGAGCTTCCTCGGCGGGGGGTTCTACGATCACTTCATCCCGGCCGCTCTTGAGGCGATAGTCTCCCGAAGCGAGTTCTACACCGCATACACGCCGTACCAGCCGGAAGTCTCGCAGGGAACGCTCCAGGCGATATACGAGTTCCAGTCGGCCATCTGCCGCCTGACGGACATGGAAGTCGCCAACGCATCGCTCTACGACGGCGGCACGGCCGTGTACGAGGCGATCATGATGGCCCTGCGAATCACGCGCCGCCGGCAGGTGATAGTCGACGACTCGGTCAACCCGATCTACCGCAAGATGGTCCGGACGTATACGAACAACCTGGGGATCGACCTGGTCGAGACCGCCAGCCGGGATGGCCTGCCGGACCGCGAGGCGATCGCGTCGTGCCTCACTGACGACACGGCCGCCGTAATCGTCCAGACTCCGAACTTTTTCGGCTGCATCGACGACGTTTCGGACATCGCCGAGATGGTCCACGCTCGCGGCGGGCTGCTGATCGTCTCGGGCTACCCCATAGCGATGGCGCTGCTCAAGCCGCCCGGGCAGATGGGCGCGGACATCGTCGTTGGCGAGGGCCAGAGCCTCGGAATGCCCGTCTCCTTCGGCGGGCCTTACCTCGGATTCATGGCTACGCGAATGGCGCACGTGCGCAAGATGCCCGGTCGAATCACCGGCAGGACTATCGACGCCCTCGGGCGCGAGGGATTCGTGCTGACGCTCCAGGCCCGCGAACAGCACATCAAGCGCGAGAAGGCCACCAGCAACATCTGCTCCAACGAGGGCCTGTGCGCCCTGACGGCCCTGGTGTACATGAGCCTCATGGGCAAGGAAGGCCTGCGCGAGGTCGCCCAGGTCTGCGCCGATCGTGGCGACTACGCTCGCCAGCGCCTGCTCGGCGTGCCTGGCGTCACCATGCAGTTCCCTCAACGGTGGTACTTCAACGAGTTCGTCATCAGCCTGCCCGTGGCTGCCGAAAAGGTCATCCGGAGCTTGTTTACCCGCGGCATCGCGGCCGGGTTCCCGATGGGGCGATACTGGCCTGAAATGAACAACTGCCTGCTCGTGGCGGTTACCGAAAAGCGAACCAAGGAAGACATCGACTTCCTCGCACACGCCCTGGAGGTGATCCTGTGAAAACGATTTTTGACAAATCCGTTCCCGGCCGGCGTGCGGTGAGGATAGTTCCCTCGGGCATCGATACGCCCATGCCGATCAAGGCATCGCTGTTGCGGAAAGAGCCACCCGCGCTGCCGGAACTCAGCGAACTGGACGTGGTCCGCCACTTCACCGCGCTGAGCCGCCAGAACTTCGGCGTGGACACGGGCTTCTACCCGCTCGGATCGTGCACGATGAAGTACAACCCCAAGGTTACCGAGCGAGTCTCGCACTACCCGGGCTTCGCGTACCTCCACCCGCTCGTGCCGCAGCTTCCCGGCGGGCAGATGATGGTCCAGGGCGCCCTTGCGGTGCTGCATGATATGGACCGCTTGCTCTCGGAGATATGCGGCATGTCGGCCTTCACGATGCAGCCGCTGGCTGGGGCGCACGGCGAGCTGACCGGCGTGATGATCATCGCCGCCTACCACCGGCAGCGAGGCAACAAGAAGACGACCATCCTGATCCCGGACAGCGGGCACGGCACGAACCCCGCCAGCGCGGCCATCGCGGGATACGAGGTCCGGACCATTCCGTCGGACGCCAACGGCCTGACGGACATCGAGGCACTCAAGAAGGCCCTTGACGACAAGGTTGCCGGCCTGATGCTCACGTGCCCCAACACGCTGGGGCTGTTCGACCCGAAGGTTCGCGAGATCGCCGACCTCATCCATAGCGTCGATGGGCTGATGTACTGCGACGGCGCCAACCTCAACGCCCTTCTTGGCCGGTGCAGGCCGGGGGACGTCGGCTTCGACGTCATGCACGTGAACCTGCACAAGACGTTCGCCACTCCCCACGGTGGCGGAGGGCCGGGGGCAGGGCCGGTCGGCGTGGTCGAAAAGCTCGTCGAGTTCCTGCCGACCTCCATTATCCGCGAGAGGCCTGACGGCTCGTACTATCTCGACTACGACCGCCCGCACTCCATCGGCTACATCGCGCCGTTCTACGGCAACTTCGGCATAATCCTGCGGGCGTACGCGTATCTGCTGCTTCTTGGCCGCGAGGGCCTGAGGCGGGTGTCCGGCAACGCGGTGCTCAACGCCAACTACATCCGCGCCAAGCTCAAGGGCCGCTACCACCTGCCGTACGATCGCATCTGCATGCACGAATGCGTCTTCTCCGCTTCGCGCCAGGCGGCAAACGGCGTGCGGGCGCTGACCGTCGCCAAGGCGCTGATTGACCGCGGCTACCATCCGCCGACAATCTACTTCCCGCTCATCGTGCCGGAAGCGATGATGATCGAGCCGACAGAGACAGAGTCCAAGGAGACCATCGACGCCTTCATCGACGCCATGATCGCTATCGCGGACCTGGCGGAGACGAACCCCGCCTCGCTCCAGCAGTGCCCGACCACCACGCCGGTAAGCCGGCTCGACGACACCCTGGCGGCACGCAAGCCGGACCTGGTGTCACTGGCGGGTGATCGGGCCTGAAAAGAATAGAGGATGACTGCTGTCCAACATGCTCCTTCGGCTTACCCGGAACAACGAACAGCCGAGGACGAAGGACGAGAACGAGGACGAGGACGATGGCTGCCGCCAGG
Source organism: uncultured Planctomycetaceae bacterium (assembly GCA_964605095.1). Taxonomy (GTDB): domain Bacteria; phylum Planctomycetota; class Phycisphaerae; order SM23-33; family SM23-33; genus JAUWQU01. Next base: position 4,507 of record CAZSBS010000316.1, read on the forward strand.
ATCGAGCCCCGACACCTGATCCCGTCTTCTCAGAACAGGGCAATGATGAACGCAGATAAACACAGATGAAAGATCATATTCCTATCTGCGTTTATCTGCGTTAATCATTGCTTATCAGTTTTTGAGGCCCAGCGGGCCAACGGCGCATAGCCGGGGGTGACCGAAGGGAACCCCCGGAACCCGGCCCCTTACAATGGAGCCCCGAAGGGGCGATGGAATTCCACGATGGCTGGTGATGGATTATACGACTACGACATGGTGACCATCGGCGGCGGCCCCGGCGGCGGGTCAGCCGCTCGGCAAGTCTCCCGTCGCGGCGGGCGGGCCTGCATCGTCGAGGCGTCGCGGCTCGGCGGAGTCTGCCTCAACATCGGCTGCATACCGACCAAGGCAATGCTCGCGGCGAGCGACCTGGCCTGGCGGATGCGTTCGGCCGGGAGGTTCGGCATCGCGCCTGTCGAGCCAAAGGTGGACGGCCCGGCCTTCATGCGCCGCGTCGCGGAGGTCGTGGCTGAGCTCGCCGGCCGATCGGAA
>CAZSBS010000317.1:0-4912 GCA_964605095.1 uncultured Planctomycetaceae bacterium
TCCTTCTTGAGGGACTCCAGCGAACGCAGGAAGGCCGCGAGCTGCCAGTTCGCCTCGAACTTCGCGTACTGCACCGCCGCCGCGGCGTCGCCCTCGGCGCGAATCTCGCCGGCTTTGCGGTTGGCGAAAGCGACTATCTGCTCGGCGGACTCCTTGGCACGCTCGCGAATCGCCATCGCCTGGGCCTGCCCGGCCGACTCGTAGTTCTGCGCCTCCCGCTGCCGCTCGGCCTTCATGCTGGCGATGACCTTCTCGGAAACGCTCTCCGGCAGTCCGAGAGTCTTGATGCCGACCATTGTCACCTCCACGCCATAGTCGCGCAGCACCTCCGCCGCAAGGGCGTCCTTGAGCTGCTTCTCGATCTGCGTGATCTGCATCCGCGACGGGTCGGTGTTGACCAGGTCAGCCATGTTGTGCTGTCCGATGACGCTTCCCTTGGCGCTGCGGAGCTTGGTGCGAATGAGTTCCTGGCCGGCCTTTTCCTCGCTGCCGCCGGGAATGTCCTTCACCGCGGTCTGGAACGTCAGCGGCTCCTTGATGCGCCAGGCGCAGAAAGTCGTAAGCGTGATGTTCTGGTGGTCCCTGGTCACCAGTTCGTTGGTGGCGTCCTCGAAGTCGAACGTCCTTGCGTCGTAGCGGACGATCTCCTGCACGAACGGCCAGCGCACGTGAAGCCCGGCGTCGTCAGCCCCGTCCAGCACCGCCGTGGTCTTGCCGAACGTCCGGACGAGGACATGTTCGGTGAAATCCACCTTGAACAGGAACATCCACGCCAGCAGCAGCAGGACCACTATCGCAACCATCAGCACCGTGGCGACGACGCCTTTGCGGCCCCGGTTGTATGCCCTTTTTCGCATTTGCCCGTATCTCCTGATATTTTTTGGCATCTGTCACCTGCCGCCGGAATCCCGGCGGGGGAGTCTGCAGTGCCCGTTTACTTGTTGCCGCCCTCGGCGCCTTGGAAGGCGCTTTCCAGGCCGCGACTCTCACGCTCCCAGTTCATCCAGACTTCGATCTTGTTGGGGTCCACACCGACGACGTACTTGATCATTGAGGGCAGGACCTCGTCCCACACATCGAGCCTTCGATCCAGCACGTACATGTTCGGGCTGGCCTTCCATGCGTCCAGCTCCCGCTGGAACCGCTCGGCCCTGGTGCGTTCGGCCATCTCCCGGCGGACCTTGTAGGCCCCGGCCTCGGCGACGAGCCTGGCCGGGTCGCCGGCGGCACGGGCGAACATCGCATCGGCCTGGCTGTACGCGGCCAGCAGCGCCGGGGCGAAGTCGAACTTCGTTCCCTCGGTCAGGATGGCCAGGAGTTCGAGCAGGTTCTCGGCCTGCCGGGCGGCCTGCCGCTGCTTGGGCGCCCCGCCGGGGCCAAGCTCATCAAGCATCGGCCAATCTACGATCTGTTCGATCAGTGCCCGCATGTCCTTGTCCATCTCGCCCATGCGCCGGCGTAGGAGTTGGGCATACCCGGCCTGCCCGGCTTGCCCGGCCGCGGGGGCGGCAATCCTGCCCAGCAGGCCCTCGCGGATAATCTCCTTGCGAAGCAGCTTGATGCTCTCGACGGCCCGGCGGATGTAGCCATGGAGGTATTGGTCGAACTGGGAAGACCTCTGGCGAAGGTTGGCAAGGCTGTCCAGTTGCTCGACCCGGCGTATCGCCATCGCCAACTCCAGGGCCGCGTCGGGATCGCCGGCAACCGCGGCGAGGGTCTTGTTTGCCTCGCCCTCGGCCTCGTACCGGAGCCGGTCCTGGTTTCGCTCTGCCGCCAGGACGGCCTCGAAATCCGCCGCCGCCGAGGCCGGGGGGTGGACCGCGGTGAGCTTCACGGACGCCAAGTCCACGCCGAGGTCCAACCCATTGGGTCCTACGGCCAGGGCGATCCGATCATGGAGCGCCTTTGACGCATCGGCCCATCCGCTGGTCATTATTGCCTGCGGGCGATCGCCGGCGCCGCTCTGGGTCGTGTCGAGAGTGGCGCTGGCGCAGTAGCGGACCATCTCGCGGTAGGCGGCGCCCTCGAGCATCCTGCCGGCATCGACGTACTTGTAGCCGAACTTGTACGGGTCGTCGATGCGGTACTGAACGCTCAGCACGAGGTTGATGATGTTCACCGGCGGAGGGGTGTCGCTCTTGCCGCCCTGGCCCGACTGGGTGGATGCGCCTTCGCCGGCCTGGCTGGAATCCTGGGCCGATGGTATCGCCAGCAGGAAGGGCAACTCCTTGAACGCCCCGTGCTGCTGAGTCCAGAGCTGAAGCTCCTTGCCATTTACGATGGTGGGCTTGCGGGCCTCGCCGACGCCAACCTGAAGGTCGCGGACCAGGCCGGTGTCGAAGATCTGCACCGAGTCGATCGGCCAGGGCCACTTGGCGCTCAGGCCGGGCTCCAGCAGCCGCCCTGCCTGTGCCCGGCCCCAGTGCAGCACGACGCCCTTCTCGCCCTGGCGGACGATCACAACGGAACTCAACGCCCAGAGTACAACCGCGCCCAGGACGATCAGCGGAACCAGCGCCTTGCCAAGAAGCTGGTAGAACCACGTCTTGGACACCTCGAAGCCGAACTGGTAGTTCAGCGTCTCGGCGATCGAGTGCCCGATGCGGGTCGGCTCGGCGAGCAGGCCGAGGACCCGGCTGTCGTATGTAAGCCGGTGCTCCTCTCCCGGAACGCGAGGGCGGAATATGTCCAGCAGGAACGTCACGGCCAACTCGAACGCCAGCACGATCTGAATGGCCGGCACGGCCATCGCGACGTACAGGTCCACGTTGCGGTATCCGCGCCACCCCGCGGCGAAAACGCCCAGCACCGCCGCTATGAACAGCGTGCCGAGCAGCAACTGCGATGCAGCCGGGCGAAGCGGACGCCACTGGGTCTGGCTGCCCATGCCGGTGCAGTAGCGGCTGAAGAGGAACGCCAGGAAGCCCGGGATGATCACGAAGAGCATCCCCTCGGCAATGTTGACCAGCGGCTCGACCGGCTGGCGGGCGGCGAGCCGCACGACGGTGAACACGCGGTAACCCACCACGGCGTAGTAGCCGCCCAGCAGGAGCGTGAAGGACGGCACGATCCATTTCTCGATGAACCGCACGCGCATCTCGGCCGGGTGGAGCGACAGGTCCCTGTCGCGCTCGAATATCCCGCCCGACTCGCCCCGGGCGGCAAGGAGCTGCAATTCCTGGCGCTCCTGCATTTCCAGCCGCCGGCTGTAGAACAGCAGTGCCGTCATCAGCCAGACCAGCACGCCGGCGAGCATATACCACGCCGACGCCTCCGCGGCGTACGACCCGGTCCGCCGGGAGACTATCAGCAGGACCATCGTGAACGCCGCCTGGAGAACGGCGCCGACCAGGGCAATGTTCTTGCCTCGATTCTGTTCCTTCATGCGATACACCTCATGCGGCGTTTACACCGCGGCCCGGCGGGCATACAATCCGGCCCGTCGAGGCAACCTTTAGGCCGCCGCCGGCGTAAGACCGGTAGACCGGCCCCGGAGAGGCCGACAACGAGACAAACATGATCAAACTGTGGGCCATCACCAGTAATACGTTCCTTCAGACGATCCGCCAGCCGGTCTTTCTGGTGATGCTCATGGCGACGATCGGCCTGCTGGTATTCACCATGCCGCTGAGCGGCTACACGATGTCCGTTGACTTCCAGGAGACCGACCTGGCGCTGCTTCAGGACCTCGGCCTGGGCACGTTGCGGGTATCGAGCCTGCTGATCGCGGCGTTCAGCGCCGCCGGCGTGCTTCGGCGCGAGATCGAAGAGAAGACCGCACTGATCGTCATCACCAAGCCGGTAACCAGGGCGGTGTTCGTGATCGGCAAGTTCCTGGGGGTGCTCATCGCGGCGGCTCTGGCGTACTACATCTGCTCGCTGGTATTCCTGATGACCGTCCGCCACAAGGTGGTCATCGCAAGATACGACTCGCTGGACTGGGTGGTGATCGCCATCGGCCTGTCGGGCCTGGCGCTGACGGTCCTGGTGACCATGCTGGGAAACCTGTGGTTCGGCTGGCCCTTCACGTCGACCGCGGTCTGGGCAGGGACGGTGCTCATGACCGTCGCGATGATCGTCATCGGCTTCGTAGGAAAGGGCTGGGTGCTCGTGCCCTTCGGACAGGGCATTCCCGGGCAGCTCGTGCTGGAGCTGGCGGTGATGTTCCTGGCCTCGGTGGTGTTCGTGGCCCTGGCAGTCGCCGCCAGCACGCGGCTCAACCAGACCATGACCCTGCTGGTCTGCCTGGCGGTGTTCCTGCTCGGCTCGGCCCATCCGCAGATCATCGGCCACTGGGCCCAGCAGGCCCCCGTCGTGCGAGCGGCGGGCTGGATACTGCCGGACTTCAGCCAGTTCTACCCGCAGGACGACATGAGCCTCCAGGGCCGACTGCCGCTGGGCCTGGTCGCCCGCGCGGGCGCCTACTGCCTCCTCTACACCTGCGCCATGCTGGCGCTGGCGGTGGCGATCTTCCAGACCCGCGAGTTGGAGTCGCAGGATTCCTCGGCCTCCGGGCCGGCCCTGGTGAACTTCCTGGCGTGGGCCGGCCGGGCTAGCGCGATCGCCCTGGGCCTGACCGCCCTGACCATCCTCACCGTTCCGGCACTGTACACCAAGGCCAACTTCATCGTCGCGGGCGCCGCGGCGCTGGCGGCTGTAATCGGATGGGTCGTCTGGGGCGCCTTCGGTTTCGGCCGGAAATGGAGTTGGTACCTGGTCTTGGCCGGGGCAACCATTGTTGCCGTCACAGGCACAGTGCTGCTGATAGCCGCCCCCAGGCTGCCGGGCAGCGCCGAGGCCGTTACGCCTGTGCTGACCTTCACCGCAACCGCCATCGCGGCCGGGATCGCCGTCATCCTGCTGTTGCCAAGAACGCGTCGTCATTTCAGATTCCAAGAGGATTAACCACAGA
>CAZSBS010000318.1:0-4910 GCA_964605095.1 uncultured Planctomycetaceae bacterium
TCGGTTTCGTCAGCAGTTTCGACCAGCGCAAGAGCTTCTATCACCCTCAGATCAAGGTTCCGGTCGGCGAACGCGTCGCCAAGTGGGCGCTGGTGACGCAATACGAACTGATAACAGGCCGGGACGCCGAGGAGTACTGGCTGCCCCCGACGATCAAGGAAGTCAAGATCGCCGATGGCACGATCAAGTTGACCATGAGCACCGCCGTAAAGATGAAAGATGAGAGCGAAGACAAGTTGGCGGGCTTCGCCATTGCCGGCAAAGACCGGCGCTTCTACCCCGCCGATGTCGACTGGTACAGCGACGGCGCCAAGGACAACCGCAACAGGCCGGTCTACTCCCGCAATATCCTGGTTCTGAGCAGCCCGTTTGTTCCGGAGCCGCTGCATTACCGGTACGCCTGGGCTCGCAACCCCATGGCGAACATCACCAACGGCCGGCAGATTCCCATTGCCACGCAGCGCAGTGATGATTGGGTTCTGGAAGAGACGCCGGTGAAGTTTCCCGCGCCGCAAGGGATGCCCGAAAGGGATGTCGCAAGGCAGGCACGTGGGAAGATTGCGAAAGAGCTGGAACTCGATGACACCGGGCGCCGCATCAAGGAAGCCGAAGCGACCATCGCCAAGCTGAAGGAGCCGTTCGAGAAAGCCAAGAGCGATTGGGAAAAGAGGAAAGCGGCCGAAGCGGAAAAGCTGGAGGCTGCGAAAGCCGCAACAAAATAGCGGTCGGCTTCGCCATCATGGGGCAAGTCGAGTATCCCGGCATGTCGGGCGCGAACACGACCTGTGTGACGACCGTCTTGTCATGCGCAGGCTGAGCGATTGCGGGCAGGGCCAGCCTGGTGACAAGTACTGCACCCTCTATCCGTACTCAAGGGGAGACCGCGACCGGATTATTCGCGTGGACAGGGAACCCTTGCTCCGGCGCCGGGTTTAGTCTAGACGGGCGAATCGGATCGCAGCCCGGCAGGAATCAGATGGAGATGCTATATGAAACGCTTGGCAATTATTACTGTGACATTGGCCGTTGCTCTTGTGAGTTTGACGACAGTCCAGGCCGCTCCGGATGTGAAAAACAACCCGGGGGCCGTGAACCTGGCCGCGGGTGAGGCTCGATTGCAGGGCACGTTGGTTGGCGGCGGACCCGCCGATGTGACTGTCTACTGGGGACCGAGCGACGGCGGCACGACCAGTGCGAACTGGGCTCACAAGAGCCCGCTGACAAGCTTGAAAAACGGAGCGTCCTTTTCCGTCACCGCTGACAATCTGACCTACGGGCTGCCCTACTACTATCGCTGTTACGCATCCAACGGCAGTGGCGGGGCCTGGGCGCCGGCCACCACCAGTTTCACGACGCTCAAGCCGAGGGTGGCGGCGCCCGATGCCAACAACCGCCCGGTTCTTACGGTAAAGAGCGGTTTGGTCTGTTGGTACGATGCCGCGGTCGGCGTCACCACGGATGCCAAAGGGGTGGTGCAGGCCTGGAAAGACCTCTCGGGCAACGATCATTACGCAACGCTTGCCACCGGCGCGCCGGTGCTTGCTCAGAACCAGATCAACTCGAAACCGGCGATTCAGTTCAGGACCTCTTCCGGCCCTTGCGGATTAAACGTTGACGGGCCGTTCATCGTCGAGCAGCAGTACGTCGTCGTCCGCTCGCCCAACGCCAAGTGGAACAGCGACGGCTGTTTCCTCGGCCGCAGATGGAAGCGGAGTTCAAGCTACCGACTTGCCGCGAAATCCACCGCGTTTTGGGGAGACCAGTACCCGATTGCTGTTTCCAAGAACGGTAAAATACTCCGGGATCGGCCGTTCTACCTTGCGCCCATCACCGACTACATGATCCTCAAGATCGACGTGAACGATGGGGACATGAGTAAGAATATGTACCAGATCGGGATGGCGGATATGGCCTCGTGCGACTTTGACGTCGCGGAGATCATCGGTTTCCAAACCGTGCTGTCGCCATCGGATGAAGAGTTGGTGGGCGGCTATCTGGCGGCCAAGTACGGCATCGCCACAGACTACCCCGCAAACACCGGCATGGCCTCGGCATGCATGCTGACTAATGCGCCGGCCACGGTTTCGGCCCCCACGTCGGCAACGCTCAGCGCGACGCTGGCCTGCCCGGGAGCGGTCTATGACGTCCGCGTCTACTGGGGAACCATCGACGGTGGAACCGACGCCAATCTGTGGGAGAACTCGGCGCCTGTCGGCACGCGGACCAGCATTGCCTCGACAAAGCTCAGTCCCACGGTCACCGGCTTGACCCCGGGCGCGACCTATTACTTCACCTTCCGTGGCACAAACGCGGTGGACAGCTTCTGGGCCGACAAATCGCTGAGCTTCCGGGCCGGCGGGGACGCGACCAGTTCGCCGTCGCCAAAGCTTGCAGTGACCAAGGGCTTGGCCTGTTGGTTCGACGCGGCTGTCGGCGTCACGGCCGATGACAAGGGCGCCGTGAAGGCATGGAAAGACCAGTCGGGCAAGAACCATCACGCGACGACCGGCGGCGGCGCAGCTCCGGTGCTTTCGTCAAACCAGATAAACTCAAAACCCGCGGTTCAGTTCAGAAAGGGCTGGCTTGCCCTGGACGGAACGTTCTTCGCAAAAGAACACTACATTGTGATCCGTTCTCCGAGTCCGAAATGGAGCGGCGCCGGCGGTCTGCTCGGCCGGCTCAAGGGCCGCGGCTCGAGCTACAATACGTGGGGCAATGAGACCGGATTCTGGACCGACGTGTCTCCAGCGGCGATTTCCAGGAACGGAACGCCGCTTCCGGGGCCGGCATTCGACTGTTCGCCTATGGGCAAGTTCATGGTCCTCAAGGTCATCGTGAACAATGCAAACGAGACCGAGGCGGCCTACGCGATCGGGAATAACGATGGATTGACGCATTGCGATTTCGACGTTGCCGAGATTCTCGGCTACGAGTCGATCCTGTCGCCGACGGACGAGGCGCTGGTGGGCGGGTACCTGGCGGCCAAGTATGGGATTGACACGGACTATCCTCCGCTTCCGCCGGTCAAGGCGCCGGAACTTCCGGCGAGCGAAATGGCTGCGGTGAAGTACAAGGGCTGGAAGCATTCCGGTTCGATGTTCCTTTTGACGACCCCGGAAGGGGCGAATCTGCCGGCCTCGGCCGCGGAGGAAAACTTCCCCGTGATCGTGCGGCTGAGCAAGGATTGGTTCAACTTCAGCGAGGCGAAGGCCGGTGGCGAGGACATCCGGTTCGCCACGAGCACCGGCGTGCCGATGGCGTACCAGATCGATCAGTGGAACCCGGCCGCGGGGATGGCATCCGTCTGGGTTCGCGTGCCGACGATCAAGGGCAACGCGCGCCAGGAAATCAAGATGTACTGGGGCAGGGCCGGCGCCAAGAGCGAATCCCGCGGACCGGCGGTCTTCAACAAGTCCAACGGCTATCTCAGCGTCTGGCACATGAACGACCCGGTTCAGGACGATGTCGGCACGGTCGAGTCTACCGATCTGGACACCACGTCGTCTTCCGGAATGATCGGACTGGGCAGGCACTTCGACGGCGGCAAGGGGATCTTCTGCGGCGATAAGATCACGAAGTACCCGTTCGCATCGAGCCCCCACACCACCGAGGCGTGGGTCAAGGCCGAGAAAATGAACTCGACCGTCGTGGCCTGGAACAAGATGGACGGGGCGACGCTGCGGGTCTTGAGCACGCCGTCGCGTGTTTCGGTCGGCAACGGCAGGGGAAGCGTTCAGGGAACCAGCGTGATTCCCAAGTCGGAGTGGATTCAGGTGGCTTACACGTACGACGGCCAATACGACCGGCTCTACGTGAACGGCCGGCTCGACATTCCCGCTCCCGTGGCGTCGACGCCAGGGGTTCTCACGCCGGTGCGCATGCAGATCGGCAACGGCTTCGTCGGCGACCTGGACGAAGTGCGCGTCTCGAAGTTGGCTCGCTCGGCCGACTGGGTGACGCTCCAGTACGAAAACCAGAAGCCCCTCCAGACGCTGGTGGGACCGCTGGTCCAGACCGGCACGGCGATGGCGGCCTCGGATAAGAAAGTGCTCGTGCTGGAAGGCAAGCGAGCCACGGTCACGGTCAAGGCTGGCGGCGCGCAGAAAATCTATTGGAGCATCAAGAAGGGCGACACCGAGACGATCTCCGACGTGGACCGCTTCAGCTACACGGTCGGCGGGCGCGTGACCGGCGACGAGTCGTTCACCCTCCGCTTCAAGGCGATCTATGCCGACGGAGTTAAGATTCTCGATATTCCCGTAACCATCCAGGAAGACATTCCCGACCCGGTGTTCATCTTGAAGGCGCCGGCCAACTGGGACGGGCGCGAGACTATCGAGTTGGTGCCGCAGATTGCCAATCTGAAGGCCATGCAAGCGAAGGGCAATGCTGAACTTAAATACGACTGGATCGTTTCGAGCATTGCAGCGGTCAAGGATGTCGGGCCTGGGACACTCATCCTCAAGCGAGCTCGGAACAGCGGGAAGCTGATTGTTACGGCGTCGGTCAGTAACGGCGGCAAGCCGGTCACGCAGACGGTCCAGATCGCGGTGAAGGAGCCCGCGAAAGACCCCTGGGTGTATCGCACTGTGGCCAAGGATGAAAAACCGCTGGATAACCAGTTCTACGCCCGTGACGACAAGAACGAGGGCAAACTGTTCTACAACGGAACGCTGGCCCAGCCGGCCGATGCTAAGCCGGCTGACTCGGTGTTCTTGAAGCTGTATGCCAACGACAAACTCGTCAAGACCGAAACCATGCAGCTCAAGGCTGACAATGCCTACGCCTTCTCGGTTCCGCTCAAGGCGGGCCTTATCAAGTACAAGGTGGAGTTCGGCACGAAGACCGGCGACGAGGAGAAAGTTCTGCATACGGCGTCCAACCTGGTCTGCGGCGATGCCTTCCTGCTG
>CAZSBS010000319.1:0-4884 GCA_964605095.1 uncultured Planctomycetaceae bacterium
CTGCTTTCTCTTGCCGGTCCCTGTCGCCGAACCCGGCGCCCGCAGACGCCCTTCGCGACATTCCATGATAGGCGGCGCCGGAGCGGCGGCGGCGGTTCGGCGAGCCGTTTTCGACTTTTTCTTGCGTTCTTTTATCGCATGTCCCGCCAAGGCCGCATCTTGGATACCGTCGGCCCCGATGATGTGTATAATTGGCTGACTGGGCCTGTATCGCCCGGCGTGTACAGGCACGAGCCAATAAAGGAGTCCTCCATGCCGCTAACGCTTGATGACGTTACGTTCCCGTCGCGCGAGACGCATCGGCCTGCGGCCGAACCGTTTACGCTGGTGGTCTTCGGGGCTTCGGGCGACCTGTCGCACCGCAAGCTGCTGCCGGCGCTGTGCGCGCTGGACTGCGACGGTCAGTTGCCGGCCGGGGCGAGGATTGTCGGCTACGGGCGGTCGGACATGACCGACGAATCTTTCCGCCAGGATGTCCGCAAGTCGGTCGCGCTTTCCTGCAACGGTGAGGCGCTGAGCGACAATCAGTTGGACAAGTTCTCATCCCGGCTATTTTACTTCCGAGGCCAGTACGACAGCGTCGCGGACTTTAAGGGGCTCCAGAAGCGCATCGAGGATTTGGCCCGCCAGTCCAGCGGCCCGGCCAACTGGCTGTTCTATCTTGCCACCCCGCCGGGCGCGTTCGTGCCGATAGTCCGGTCATTGAAGCAAGCCGGCCTGGCCCGTGAGTGCGGCGGTGAGGGCGACCCGAGTGCGCCATGGTCGCGGATCATCATTGAAAAGCCCTTTGGGCGGGATCTTCAAAGCGCCCGCGCCCTGAACGCCGAGATCCGCCAGTGTTTCGACGAGCGGCAGATATTCCGCATCGACCACTTCCTGGGCAAGGAGACCGTTCAGAACCTGATGGTGCTGAGGTTCGCCAACAGCATTTTCGAGCCTATCTGGAACCAGAAGTACCTCGATCACGTGCAGATAACGGTGGCTGAGACGCTCGGTGCCGAGGGCCGGGGCGGGTATTACGACAAGGCGGGGGCCATTCGCGACATAGTCCAGAACCACATGATGCACCTGTTGTGCATGGTGGCGATGGAGCCGCCGGCCAGCCTGGACGCCGACGCCGTCCGCAACGAGAAGGTCAAGGTTCTCAAGGCGCTCCGGCCCATCGAACCGCAGTGCGCCGCCAGCGGGGTGGTTCGGGGCCAATACACGGCCGGGGTGGTCAACGGCCAAGCCGTGCCGGGCTATCGCCAGCTCGAGGGCGTTGGGCCTGACTCGACGACGGAGACGTTCGTGGCGTTCAAGGCGTTCGTGGACAACTGGCGGTGGTCCGGCGTACCGTTTTTCTTCCGGACAGGCAAGCGCCTGCCTGAGCGGCGGACCACGATCTCGATCCACTTCCGCCCGGTGCCGCAGGTGCTGTTCAACGCCCCCGCGACAGGCCCGGTCGACGCCAACGTCCTGGCCATTCGCGTCCAGCCAAACGAGGGCATCTCGATGGAGTTCCAGGTGAAGGCGCCCGGCATGGCCATGAATATCAGGCGGCTGAAGATGGACTTCAGCCACGCCGAGGCGTTCGGCCGGGAGCCGCCGGAGGCTTACCAGCGCCTGCTGCTTGACGCGGCCCTGGGCGACCAGACGCTCTTCACGCGGGATGACGAGGTCGAGGCCGCCTGGGAGTTCATCTCGCCGATCCTCGAAGGCTGCCAGATACAGGGCGGTGGCAGGCTGGCGCTCTACAAGGCCGGCACGTGGGGGCCAAAGGAGGCCTTCGACCTGATCGCCGAAGAAGGCAACCACTGGCACGTGGGCTGACAGGCGGGCGGGATAAGAGCGGAACCGGGAACCAGGAACACGGAGCGAAAATGGGGACTGGCAATGCCATGCTGTTTAGCGTTGCCTGTCCCCTTTCGCCAGACAATCGAGAGTGTGTTCCAGGCTCGCCTGCCGAAATGACGGCCCGGGCGGGCGGGGGCGAAAGCTTTGGCAGTTGGCGTAATTCGTAATGGACGCTAATATAATAACTTGGGTACTGGCACGCTCATTGCTAACTGTCAGAGGTAGGGAGGTACTACTATGCGTTTGGACAAGTGGACAGTGAAGGCTCAGGAGGCCTTGGCGACGGCTCAGGGCGAGGCGATGGAGGCCGGGAATGCGGCCGTGACGCCCCTGCACCTGTTGGGCTGCCTTCTAAAGCAGGAAGGCGGCCTGGTTGGCATGCTGCTGGCGAAGGTGGGCATACCCCCGGAGCGGATAGGCTCTATCGTGGCCTCGGAGCTAGGCCGGCTGCCGACGCAGTCGCATCAGGCCGGCATGGCGATGGACCCGTCGCTCAACGCGATCATCATGCGTTCGGCCAAGGAGGCCCAGGACCTCAAGGATGAGTATATTTCCGTGGAGCATCTTCTGCTGGCGATGGCGGACGTGCCAAGCAACGCCAAGGACGTGCTCTCGACTCTGGGCGCGACGCGCGACGCGATACTCAAGGCCATGAAGGACGTCCGTGGCAGCCAGCGTGTCACCGACGCCAGCCCCGAGGACAAGTACCAGGCCCTCGAGCGCTACGGGCGCGACCTGTGTGAGATGGCCCGGCGAGGCAAGCTGGACCCCGTCATAGGGCGCGACGACGAAATCCGCCGCTGCATGCAGGTCCTCAGCCGGCGGACGAAGAACAACCCCGTGCTCATCGGCTCGCCGGGGGTAGGCAAGACTGCCATCGTCGAGGGCCTCGCCCAGCGGATCGTCAACGGCGACGTGCCGACCGTGCTGACCGGCAAGACGGTAATCGCACTGGACATGGGGGCTCTGCTGGCCGGGGCGAAGTTCCGCGGCGAGTTCGAGGACCGCCTCAAGGCCGTGCTGAAGGAAGTAACCGAGTCCGATGGGCGGATCATTCTGTTCATCGACGAACTGCACACCGTAGTCGGCGCCGGGGCGGCCGAGGGGGCTATCTCGGCTGGAAACCTCATCAAACCCGCCCTGGCTCGCGGCGAGCTTCGCTGCATCGGCGCGACCACGCTCGATGAGTACCGCAAGCACGTCGAGAAGGACGCCGCCCTTGAGCGGCGCTTCCAGCCCGTGCTGGTCGAGGAGCCTTCAGTCGAGGACACCATCGCCATTCTCCGGGGCCTCAAGCCCAGGTACGACGCCCATCACGGCGTGCGGATACAGGACTCGGCCCTGGTGGCCGCGGCGGTAATGAGCCACCGCTACATCTCCGACCGCTTCCTGCCGGACAAGGCCATCGACCTGATCGACGAGGCCGCCAGCAGGCTGCGGATAGAGAACGACTCGATGCCATCGGAGCTTGATGAACTGCGGCGGCGGATCATGCAGTTGCAGATCGAGCGTGAGGCCCTGCGTAGGGAGTCCGACGAGGCCAGCCGGCATCGCCTGGCGGCCCTGGAGAAGGACCTTGCCGAGATGCAATCGTCCTACGACGCCCAGCACGCCCGCTGGGACTCTGAGCACCAGGTGCTCAAGGAACTCAAGGCCGCCAAGGAGCGCATCGAGGCCAAGCAGACCGAACTGGAACAGGCCCAGCGAGCCGGCGACCTCGAGAAAGCCGCCAGGATACAGTACGGCGAACTGCGCGAGCTGACGGCTGAGGTCGCCCAGGCCGAGCAGAAGCTCGCTGAGATGCAGGCCGCGGGTGGGATGATAAGCGAGGAGGTCACGCCCGAGCACATCGCAGAGGTCGTCGCCAAGTGGACGCACATCCCCGTGTCGCGACTGATGGAGTCCGAGCGCGAGAAGCTCCTCGGCATGGAAGACCAGCTCCGCAAACGCGTCATCGGGCAGGACGATGCGCTGCGGGCCGTCGCCGACGCCGTGCGGCGTAGCAGGGCGGGCCTCAGCGACCCGCGCAGGCCAATCGGCAGCTTCCTTTTCCTGGGTCCCACCGGCGTTGGCAAAACCGAACTGTGCAAGGCCCTTGCCGAACTGCTGTTCGACACCGAGGACGCCATGATCCGGATCGACATGAGCGAGTTCATGGAGCCGCACTCGGTGGCCAGGCTCATCGGCGCTCCGCCCGGCTACGTCGGCTACGAAGAGGGCGGCCGGCTCACCGAGGCCGTGCGGCGGAAACCCTACAGCGTGATCCTCTTCGACGAGATCGAGAAGGCCCACAAGGACGTCTTCAACGTGCTGCTCCAGGTGCTCGACGATGGCAGGCTCACCGACGGGCACGGGCGCACGGTGGACTTCAAGAACACGCTGATCGCGATGACGTCCAATATCGCCTCGCAGTTCATACAGGAGCTTTCGGAGCACGACGCCGAACAGTGGGAGATCGAGGCGAGGCTCAAGGATGCGCTGAAGCAGACGTTCAGGCCGGAGTTCCTCAACCGCATCGACGAGACGGTGGTATTCCACTCGCTGAGCAAAGAGAACCTTGCGGCAATCGCGGAGATCCAGATCGCCGATTTGGGCAAACGGCTGGCGGATCGGAAGATATCGCTGGAGGTCACCGGCGCGGCCAAGCTACTCATCGGAGAGCTCGGCTACGACCCGACGTTCGGCGCCCGCCCGATGAAGCGGCTGATCCAGCAGGAGTTAGAGAACCCGCTGGCAACGAAGATCCTCACCGGCCAGGTCGAAGGCGGCCAGCAGGTCACAGTGGACGCCCAGGCCAAGGGCTTTGTCTTCCGCATCGGCCCGCGGCCTGACGCGCAAGCGACCGTCGTGGACGACGTTAACGGCGAAGCCGAGAGAGTCGATGGCGAGGTGGTGGAGGAGTAAGGCGGGATGCCGGGCGGCCGATGCGGCAATCATCCCTAACGGACTCCTTTGGGATGGGCGGACTGCAACCACGGGCTTACGCCGCGTGGCTAATGGCAGGACGCCCTTCGGGCTAAGAGAACACGATACTCCTGGTACTCCGGG
>CAZSBS010000320.1:0-4847 GCA_964605095.1 uncultured Planctomycetaceae bacterium
CCGACAAGGCCATGGACGTCTGCCCGGTAGGGGCGCTGTTCCGAAAGCGAGTCGGCTATGCCACGCCAGTCGGGCAACGGAAGTATGACCATAAGCCCATCGGTTCGGAAATCGAGGCCGGTAAGGGCGCCAAGTAAGACCAAGAGGAAGCGCAACAATGGCGAAACCTAAAGTAGCGACGACGTCCCTGGCCGGGTGCTTCGGCTGTCACATGTCCCTGCTGGACATCGACGAGCGGATTCTCAAACTCGTCGAACTGGTGGACTTCGACAAGAGCCCCATCGACGACAAGAAGAAGTTCACCGGGCGAGTCACCGTCGGCCTGATCGAGGGCGGCTGCTGCAACGAGGAGAACGTGCATGTCCTCCAAGACTTTCGCAAGCACTGCGACATCCTCATCTCCGTAGGCGACTGTGCGACGATGGGCGGCATCCCGGCGATGCGAAACATGATCCCACTGAAAGAGTGCCTCGAAGAAGCGTACCTCAACGGACCCACCGTTCACAACCCGGCTGGAAAGATCCCCAACGACCCGGAGATACCCATGCTGCTGAACAAGGTCTACCCCGCTCACGAGGTGGTGAAGATCGACTACTTCCTGCCGGGCTGCCCCCCGACCGCGGACACCCTCTGGGAGGCGCTGGTGGCGCTGCTGAGCGACAAGCCCGTGAAACTGCCCTACGAACTGATCAAGTACGACTGAGAAGAAAAACTCAACGCAGAGAACGCAGAGAACGCAGAGCAGAGCAGAGAAGAAGAAAAAGAAGCATGAGAAAGGTATTGCACGGATTAGATGCTTACAGGGATGACTGCACATAGAAACTTCTTAATCCATGTAATCTCTTAATCCATGTAATCCCCTTCAAAAGCTGTTTCTTTTCGGAATCGGAGCGAAAAATGGTAGAAGCGACAATGGCAAAAAACCTCAAGCGGATCGTCATCGAGCCGGTAACCCGAGTCGAGGGTCACGGCAAGGTCACGATTCTTCTCGATAAGGACAACAAGGTCACCCAGGCCCGGCTGCACATCGTGGAGTTCCGCGGCTTCGAGCGGTTCATCCAGGGCAGGCCATTCTGGGAAGTGCCCGTGCTCGTCCAGCGGCTCTGCGGCATTTGCCCGGTCAGCCACCACCTGGCCGCCGCTAAGGCCATGGACTGGATCGTCGGCGGCGAGAAGCTCACGGCCACGGCTGAGAAGCTCCGCAGGCTGATGCACTACGGACAGACGTTGCAGTCGCACGCCCTGCACTTCTTCCACCTGGTCTCGCCGGACCTGCTGTTCGGCTTCGATGCCGACGTGGCCATCCGAAACGTCATCGGCGTGATCGCCAAGTTCCCGGCTTTGGCGGTCCAGGGCGTGATGATGCGCAAGTTCGGCCAGGAGATCATCAAGGCGACGGCCGGCAAGAAGATCCACGGCACCGGCGCGATTCCCGGCGGGATGAACAAGAACCTCTCGATCGCCGAGCGCGACTTCCTCCTCAAGGACATGGATCAGATGATGACCTGGGCGCGGGGGGCGCTGAAGATCGCCAAGGACTACACCATCGAGCATTTCGACGCGATCAAGGGCTTCGGCTCGTTCGATTCCAACCACCTGTCGATCCGCCGCGACGACGGGGCCATGGACCTCTACGACGGAAAGCTCTGTGCGATCGACTCGACCGGCAAGACCATCTTCGAGAACGTCGACAACCAGAAGTACAACGATTTCATCGCCGAGGAGGTCCGCAACTGGTCGTACATGAAGTTTCCGTTCATCAAGTCGATCGGCCCGGAGGACGGGTGGTATCGCGTCGGGCCGCTGGCGCGAGTCAACACCGCCAAGTTCATCGACACGCCCGAGGCCGAGGCGGCGCGCAAGGAATTCATGGCCGTCACCGCCGGCAAGCCCAACAACATCACGATGGCTTACCACTGGGCGCGAATGATCGAGATGCTGCACTCGGTGGAGAAGATTCAGGAACTGCTTAACGACTCGGACCTCCAGGGCGAGGACCTGGTCGTCAAGGGCGAGCGGCGCGGCGAGGCCGTCGGGATCCTCGAGGCCCCGCGCGGCACGCTGTTCCATCACTACAAGGTTAACGAGGATGACCAGGTTACGATGTGCAACCTGATCGTCTCGACGACCAGCAACAACGAGCCGATGAACCGGGCCGTCCAGGGCGTGGCGCAGGAGTACATCTCGGGCAAGCCGGAGATAACCGAGGGCCTGCTCAACCGCGTTGAGGTGGCGATTAGGGCGTACGACCCGTGCCTGTCCTGCGCGACGCACGCGCTGGGCAAGATGCCTCTGACAATCGAGCTTTACGACGCCGACGGCAATATGCTGGACAGTATGGTAAAAAAGGCTAAGTAATGACCGCCGAAGGCGGTGATGTGCTGGTGATCGGCTACGGCAACCCCGGGCGGATGGATGATGGCCTGGGGCCGGCCTTGGTCGAGGCCCTGGAAAAACTCGACATCGCCGGTGTGGACCTCGACGCCGACTACCAGTTGATCGTCGAGGATGCCGCCGCGGTGGCGGCGCACAAGGTGGTCGTCTTCATCGACGCCGCCGAAACCGGCCCGGAACCGTTCTTTCTCCGGCCTGTCGAGCCGAAGGGCGAACTGGGATTTTCCAGCCACGGCTGCGAGCCCGGGCAGGTCATGGCGCTGGCCCAGGAGCTTTTCCAGGCCGATACGAAAGGTTATATTCTCGGCATACGAGGATACGAGTTTAACGAGTTCCGCGAGGCGCTGTCGCAGGGAGCCAAAGCCAACCTTGCCGCCGCGACGGAGTTCCTGGTAAAGGTGCTCCGGGGCCGCGACTTCGAGGCGGCGGCGAAAAAAAGGATTACCGCAGAGGCGCAGAGCTGCGGAGAAGAAAAGAAGAAGAAGCATTAGATGGGGATTACATGGATAAAAACATCTGTTTCTTAATCTATGTAATCCTTTAATCCATGTAATCCCCCTCAAAAGCTGTTTCTTCTTTTGAGATAACAAGAAATGGAACGCTGGCGGCGCAGCCACCGCCGGCGAGACAAAAGAGGATCGACCATGAAAGACGGAAAATACGTGATCATGTACGTGGACGACGATCAGGACGTGCTCGACAGCACCCGCGTGGTGCTCGAAAGCAACGGCTATGTCATGGTCGAGGCCGCCAGCGCCGAGGATGGGCTTAAGCTCTACAAGGCCGCCAAGCCCGACCTGATGATCGTCGACCTGATGATGGAAGAGGTGGACGCCGGCGCCCAGCTTGTCCGCGACCTCAAGGCCGAGGGCAACACCAGACCGGTCTACATGCTCAGTTCCGTCGGCGACGGGCTTAGCCTAAACGTCGACCCCGCCGCCCTGGGCCTTTCCGGCGTGCTCCAGAAACCTGTAGACAGCAACGTCCTGCTGACGCTGATCAAGGCAAAGCTGTC
This sequence comes from uncultured Planctomycetaceae bacterium, assembly GCA_964605095.1. Taxonomy (GTDB): domain Bacteria; phylum Planctomycetota; class Phycisphaerae; order SM23-33; family SM23-33; genus JAUWQU01. The sequence goes on from CAZSBS010000320.1 coordinate 3,410, forward strand.
GCATTGAATACGGCGGTAATTGGTGGTTTGCGGATGGTTGTTGGTGCCGTGGTTTGTTCCGTCCCTGTTGGGACTTCGCAAACCACGCCACCCGCCGCTGGTCTATTTTTCGGTGAGATGCTTCAGGGCATTCCCGGCTGCTTGGCTGGTTATCTTGTCCTGATGTTGTTGAGCGATGCGACTTAGTCGATCCTTATCGCCTAAGTCCTGAAGGGCCAGTACGCCTGCAAGCTGAACCTTGCGGTCAGGATTCGCAAGCACGATTTCGTATATGCGCGGCGCATACTCAGCCCAGCGCAACGCTCCCATCAGGCTAATTGTATTACCCAATAAGCGAGGGTTCTTTGATTCAAGGGCATCGTCATAATGGGAACTGTGCTGATGTGGGAAGCTGGCCTGCAACACAACGGCAGCATATGATGAAACATCGTCGTTATCGTCTCCCATGAAGTGGATGATCTTTCCAATGGCATCATCGCCACCTTGTTTCGCAAGAGAATCGATCTGTTTACCTTCAGGAGACTTGCGGACGCGCTCCAGTTCCTGGTAGATGTCGGTAATCGTTTGGGCCATTTCGGGCGATTCCGCGGCAATTGCGATCAAACGGGCATTTTCCTTGTAGGTCTGCCACAAATTGGGTCCCAAGGCCAGGCCGTTCACCAGCATGTGCAGCACAATCAACGGGACAAGCGTTCGCATCCGAAGCCGCCATAGCCCAAATATGAGCCCAAGACCGGCCGGGAGCACTGCTGCAAATCCATATTTGCCTAGATGACTAAGTCCGAAGATTGTCGCCTGGATCACAACTGCTGCCGGCCTTGGCACCATGAAGCACAATTGGTCCTGTACATAACCGCGCCAGAAAAGTTCCTCGGCGAAGGGCGCCACGATGATGCCAAGGACCGCAGTCATGACTATAAAGACGGGACTGACCAATCGAGGAAGGTAAGGCCTGTAAATATAGAGAACCCCTGCCTTGACCAGGCACCCTCCTGCAATCGCGAGAACAAGAGTTGCAACCAGCAGAGCAACCGTCAGTCCCCAATGAGCCCGAGTATTGCGCATCCATACCAGGTCGAAGCCGGCTACCCGTGGGAGCCACCGCAATAGCAGCAGAGGTGACAGGGCCATAATGCCAACGCCGACGTAGCCCAGAACCATGCCTTCTATCGTGAACGCCCCAGAGAATTGGGAAGCAAGACAGACCAACGGCGAGACGCAAATCATTGCAGCCAGAACGATGAGCCTTTTGCCTTGCTGTGACAAGCTGACTTCGTTCTCTTCACCCATGGCAATTCCCTGCCCAGACTGGTAACGCGCGCCGCAAACCTGGACACCAAGCGTAGTCCTTACTTCTCCAGCGGCTTGAGCAGTTCGCTTACGAACCGGCCGACCTTTTCCACCAGCGTTTCGCGCGTCTCGGTCTTGTTCTCGGTGA
>CAZSBS010000321.1:0-4801 GCA_964605095.1 uncultured Planctomycetaceae bacterium
GAGTGCGTCAGTGCGCCGACGGATATCCGCTCGACCCCGCACGCCGCGATTGCCGCGACGTTTGCCAGCGTAATCCCGCCGGACGCCTCGATCTGCACCCGCCCCCTAAGCCCAGCCGCATCACGAATGGCCACAGCACGGACCATCTGCTCGCACGCCATGTTGTCCAGCAGTATCACGTCCAGAGGCAGTTTCAGGGCGGCCGCGAACTGCTCCAGCGTGTCAGCCTCCATCTCGACGAAGCCGTCCGGCCCAAGCCGCCGGCGCGCGTCGGCGAGCCTGGCGGCAATCTCGCCGATGGGATCCGCGCTGCCCCCGCGGGCAAGCACGCCGAGATGGTTGTCCTTTACCAGGATCGCGTCGTAAAGCCCGCGCCGGTGGTTTGCCCCCCCGCCGCAGCGGACGGCGTACTTCTCCAGGTCGCGCCAGCCGGGGGTCGTCTTGCGAGTGTCCAGGATGACAGCGCCCGTGCCTGCCGCGGCGTCCACGTACCGACGAGTCATCGTCGCGATGCCGCTGAGGCGCTGAATGAAGTTAAGAGCCACCCTCTCTGCCGCCAGAATACCGCGGGCCGGGCCACGCCACCGGGCAAGCTCCGCACCCGCCGCCACGCTCGCCCCGTCGCCCACAGCCACATCCGTCGCTATGGCGGAATCGTACGCCCCGGCTATCGCGCAGAGCATCATCCCGCCGCAGAAGACCAGCTCCTGACGGGCGACGAATCGCGCCTCGGCTCGCAGGTCCGCCGACAGCAGCTCACCCGTAACGTCGCCGCTGCCGAGGTCCTCCGCCTTCGCCAGCGCCAGCAGGCGCTGTAGGTTGTCCATTTCACGTTTCCCAGCCGACATCGCCATCGCGCTCACCTCAGCCGGCGAGGATACCGCAATATCGGCGTGAATGAAACGCAACCTTTTGCGACCCGGTCGCGTTGCGAATGTTCGTAGTGTGCCCGCCTGCCCTCCGTAGCCTTGGCGAAGGAGGGTAAGGGCATATCCGGAACCTTGGCAAAGGAGGGTAAGGGCATATCCGTAGCCTTGGCGAAGGAGGGTAAGGGCATATCCGGGGCCCTAACGCCTTACGGCGTCACTACGAGCAGTGCAGCCAAGGGGTCCAGGCCGCGTTTTGTCGGTCTGGACACCCCAACCCCCGTCCGCGCCGGCCGATCACGACTGGCCGCGGCCAGCCGCGCCCTGAGGGTATGCCAGCAACCATGCCACCGGAATTAGTCTCTCTCATACTTGAGGCCCAACGGGGCGACAGCGCGAATACGGCCTGACCTCGCCAGCTCCAACAGGCATCGAAAGAGGCTTGCCCTTTGGAGCCTGCCCCGTTGGGGTACGGCAAGCCCTTTTTGGAGTGCGGCGAGCTCTCGCCGCTCTTGAGACGACGAAGCCGCAGGCGAAGACGCTTTGTTATATCGCGTAGCGATGCTGTTTCTTCTTCTGCTTCTTCTTTTTCTTCTTCTTCTTCTTCTGCTGCTGCTGTTTCTTCTTCTTCTTCTTCTTCTTCTTCTTCTTCTGCTGCTGCTGCTGCTTCTTCTGCTTCTTCTGCTGCTGCTTCTGCTGGGCCGTTGCTGTTGTTATTTTCGTTACCCCGTTATAGCAGCACAAAAGCGTCTTGCTTCTGGCGTACTACAAGGCGGCAATTGCGGATGGTTTGCCGTGTTCGTCGTCGCTCCGCGACGTGTCAAAGCGGCGAGAGCTCGCCGCACTCCAAAGATGGCTTCGCACCGTCTACGCTGAGCCAAGAGCCAGTAGACTGGCCTTGGCCTGCGCTGCCCCGTTGAACGGGCTTGCCACACGCTCCTACAGCCTCGACAAAATCAGCAATCCCAGCCCGATCAGGAGAGTACTCCACCATGCGAACTTGCACCAAGGAGGCACAAACCAACCCAACGCGGCTACCAGAATGAAAACCCCGGCCGCTACTTGGATCCCACAGGTAGCCGGGTGGTCCCGGAGCCAGGTCCAGGGGATTCCATACACAATTGCTTCGCACAGGCCGAACAGCGCGCCCCCAGCCGCACCGGCTTTTCCCAGGTCGCGCCACCTGAAGCACATCTTTTCCGGCTCGGGGTGTTCCTCCCCCGCCACATCAGCCTTCCCGCCTTCCGGGCGTGCCAGCGCGCGAGCCTCTGCCTCAGCCCGCCGCCGATCATCCTCCTCGAAGCGTTTTTCCTGCTCTAGCCGCTGGAAATCTCCCGGTGTCCCCATCGACTCTATCGCCAACTCGGCATCCGTTCTGGCTTCCACGGTTGTGGCGTTGTGCTTATTCCGCAGCATCATCTCCTTCAACGATTCCGCGTTGGCCCTTACCCTCCGGTCAAAGGCCGCGTCGTCTTCTTCGGGTCCCCGAACGCAACCATTCGGCTCGGACCAGAAAGTCCGGCCCGGCGGGTTGAAGGCTGTCTGGGGCGCTACTGGCGCGTTCAGGGCCTCAATTAAATCAACGAGGGTATCCCCGTCTTGCGGCTTCGCGGTTTGCTTGGGCTTCCCGGCGGCCTTGGGCTTGCCCCCTTGCTTGACGCGCTTCGACTCGGCCTTCCTTGGCATGGTGACTGTCCTTTCCGGGCCGGCAGCGCCGGCTTCGCCAGGACAGTCGAAGCGAAGCCGGCTCTGTCGTTCGGCCGCCGATCAAGCGGCCTACCCTTGCTTGCCGGCCTATTCTACCGCAAACGCCTGGCGGGTTCAAGCGATACCCGAACATTAACCGACCGTGAAGTTGCTTGACCGGCCGGGATACGGTGGCTATTGTCAACAGGCCATGTACAATTCCGCAGGCTGGAGGCAGCAAGGGGCTCGCCTCCGGCGCTTCTTCTCTGAATGGTACGGATATCGCAGGCCGTGGCGGCAAGACCACGGGAAGGGATAAGGGAACATGAAACGCATAGGACTTATCGCGGCCGTGGGGGTTCTCTTGGTTCTATCCGCACATTCTGCCGCCGACGGCACAACGCAGCCGACTTCCCCGGAATCGAAGGCTGAAACGTTCCTGCTGGTGGAGGTCAAGGGCGCGATAGGCGAGGACTTCACCGCCGCCAAGTTGAAGGCCGCAGTCGCGGAGGCGAGAACGGCAGGGGTCGCCGCCGTCGTGCTGAGCATGGACACGCCAGGCGGGTCAGTCCCCAATGCCGAAGCGATTGTGAACCTCATCATAGAGAACAAAGACCTGCGGTTTATCGCCCTTGTCAACAAGGCCCTGTCGGCCGGGGCCGCTATCACCCTGGCCTGCAAGGAAATCTACGTTATGGAGACCGCGACAATCGGGGCCGCCGTCTCATATATCCCCGACAGACGGGGGATTCCCGTCGAATTGCCGGCCGATGTAGCAGAGAAGATGCAGTCGGCCTGGCGCGCGGTCTGCCGAAAGGCCGCCGACCACGGAGGCCACTCTTCCCTACTGGCTGAGGGAATGGTTGACCGGGACTTCGCCATCACGATGCGGACAGTGAACGGCAAGGTCATACTGGAAAGGGACGGCAAGGGTGAACTCGTCAAGGCATCCGGGCGGATACTCACGCTGACGGCAAAGGAGGCCGTCGCCTGCGGACTGGCGAAGGCGGTCGTGCCTGACGTGGCGGTCTTGGGGGCTAGGCTGGGTATGCAACAGGGGGGCGCGGCGAGCGGGACGACCACCGAAGGAAGACCGGCCCCGTTCTACAATCTGATCTTCGACAAGATTGACGCCCTGGGGCTTACGTCGTCGCTAACTGAACTCGCAAGAAGAACTGCTGAAAAGGAATGGGACGCATGGTTTAGGATCGAATGGGGGAAGGTCAAGGGTACCCGTGTCTCATGGGTACTCACACTAAGAGAAGCTAAACTTTCCAAACGCGGAACACTTGAGGTAAATTGCGCCGCCCCCGCACGCAACAAGCACACACCCACGGACAAGTGGTTCAAAGCCATTGTTGTAACCGCGAATGTCCGTGCGGCGGACAAGGACGCTGTCGCGGCGATATTGCCCGGTGGCCCCATCACCATCACAGGAAGGGTTATTGCGATATCTTTTGAAGGGGCCAAGCTTGTACCGGCGCTCTACGATGTGTATGGGAAAGTAGTACAGTGGTACGATATGGGTACAGTGCGAGTCGACCGTCCGGTCATGACTATGAGGTCGATCAACATCCTGCTTGATGATTGCGCTGTGGGCGACGCGGAGCGGGTGCAACCTGTTGCCACGCCAAAGGCCCCTGTTGACCCCGAAGCCGAAGCAAAGCAGCGTCTGAACCTGGCAGACACGTACATGCGCAACGGGATGACAGTCACGGCATTGAAAATGCTGCGTTCCATCGTCGAAGACTTCCCGAACACGGCCGCATCGAAGAAGGCGGCAGAGCAGTACAGGGAGTTAGAGGACGACGCCAAGAAGGCCGGCAAGGGTTCTTGAGCGACATAGGCAACACTTCCCGCCGCATCACGTCAGGCCGGGCGTGCGGGCCTCTCCATCGTCGGGCAGTTCCTGCAAGCCCTGCTCTTGGCTTGGTCTGTCGTCGCCTTCGCGGGGTGTTTGCGCTGGTGTTCCGTGGCCGTTTTCTGCTTCGCTGGTGCAAGCAAACGTGAACTGCTCTAACACAGTTTTTCCGCCAGCACCTTCACGATGCGCTGGGCGGCCTGGCCGTCCCATAGCGGCGGAATCTCCGGCTGGCGAGCCTGGCCGGACATCGCCTCGTTGAAGGCCGCGATGATGTTCTTCGGGTTCGTGCCGACTATCCGGTTGGAGCCTATCTCGGCCGTGATGGGCCGCTCCGTCGATTCGCGAAGCGTGAGGCATGGAACCTTGAGAATGGTGGTCTCCTCCT
>CAZSBS010000322.1:0-4787 GCA_964605095.1 uncultured Planctomycetaceae bacterium
CGCTTCAGGCCAAGCTCTTGCATCAGCCGCCCGTAAAACGCCGCCAGCATCGCGTCCTCGTTGCGGCTGGCAATGTAGTACGCCCTGCCCCGGCCGAAACGATTGACCGTAAGTGCGGGCCAGCCCGCGTAAAACTGCTCCCCGTACGTCGCCAGGACCTCCGCCGACTCCGCGTGAAGCAGGTCGCAGAAAACCTCCGCCTTGTACTGGCCCGAGAGGCCCAGGGCGTTGCCCGGCGAAGGCACGATTGTGTTTCGCTCGCCGTCGTGGAGCACATCCATTTCCTCGACCCACACGCCAAGCAGCTTTCGCAGCGGCCCCGGCCAGCCGCCGGTAAAGACCAGGTCCGTCTCGTTGACGATGCCGGTCCAGTACGTCGTGACGAACGAGCCGCCGCTCTGGACGAACTCCTCGACGCGATCGGCAAACCCAGGCCGAAGCAGGTACGACATCGGCGCGATCACCAGCTTGTAGCCGTCCAGGCCCACCGTCTGGTCGATGACATCCACGCTCACGCCGGCCGACCAGAACGGCACGTAGTGCCGCTTGCACGTCTCGAGGTAATCCTTCCGCTCTTTTCGCGGCCCGGTGCATGCGTCGATGGCCCAGCGGTTCTCCCAGTCGTAGACCACCGCGACTTCCGGCCGGACCGTGGTGCCGATTACGTCGTCGAGCTTGGCGAGGATCCCGCCGACCTCCGCCACGTCGCGAAAGACGCGGTTGTTCTCGTGGCCGCAATGATCGACGACCGCACCGTGGTACTTCTCCATGCAGCCGCGGCTCTTTCGCCACTGGAAATACTGCACGCTGTCCGCCCCGTGAGCCACCGCCTGGAGGCTAGCCAGCCGATGCACGCCGGGACGCTTGAGCTTGGCCACCGGCTGCCAGTTGGTCACACTCGGCGTGGACTCCATCAGCAGGTGCGGCTTGCCGCCCTTGAGCGCCCGGTATATGTCGTGCGTGAACGACACCCCGGCCGCGAGCTTCCAATCCTCGTCGTCGTCGCGCCATTGCGCGTAGCTGTCCCAGCTCACGACGTCCTGGTGCGGCGCCCACTGCCAGTAATTCAGGCCGGTGTAGGTGCCCATGGCGTTGGTGGTGATCGGCACGGCCGGCGTGATGCGGCGAAGCGGGGCGATCTCGTCGAGCATCAGCGAGAGCATCTGGTCGCTGACGAACCGCCGCCAGTCCAGCAGTTGGCCCTGCATGCACCTTTCGCCGAGTTGGTGCGGGCTTTCGATCTGCGAGAAGTCGCCGAAGGTATGGCCCCAGAAGGCCGTCCACCACGCGGCGTTCAGCGCCGCGATCGCGCCGTAGCGCTGCCGCAGCCAGTCGCGGAAGGCCTGCTGGCACAGCTCGCAATGGCACTCGCCGCCGTACTCGTTTGACATGTGCCACATCAGCAGCGCCGGGTGGTCCTTGTATCGCTCGGCCAGCTTCTCGGCGATTGCGGCGGCCTTGCGGCGGAAGATCGGCGAGGTCAGGCAGTAGTTCACGCGGTTGCCATGATGCCGCCGCCGCAGGTCCGCCCCGACCCGCAGAACCTCGGGATACTTGGCCGACATCCAGGCCGGGTGCGCGGCGCTCGGCGTGGCCAGCACGGCGTATGCGCCGTTGGCCGCCAGCATGTCCATGACCTCGTCGAGCCAGCCGAACTCGAAACGCCCGTCATCGACCTCAATGTGCGCCCACGAGAATATGCCGACGCTCATGGCGTTGCAGCCGGAGAGCTTCATCAGCCGCATGTCCTCCAGCCACGTCGGGCGGTCCCACTGGTCGGGATTGTAATCGCCGCCGTGAAGGAAATGCTGGCACTTGGGATTTACGGGCGGATAGCGGTCGAGCATAGTCGGGCACCTTTACTGGTTGATGGCCTTGTTTGAATGTCGAATGCCGAATGCTAAATGTTCAATGCTCAATGTTCAATACCCAAGGAATATGAAGGGCTCGAATGAGCGAAGCCTTTGGCGCGTGTGGCGAGTCCCGGCGCGCCGGGACGACGACGCCGCTTTGGATTCACGCAACCAGTGGCCGTCGACCAAAGCGGTGTCTGCGCCCTGCGGGCTTCGCCACACGCACTCCAAAGGCTATCGCGTTATCGCGGCGTCTTCCTTGGCCGGCCGGCACTGAAACCAGTCGATGGCCGAGCCGATTGCCAGAAGCCCGCAGGCGGCAATGGTCACCCAAGAGCCTCCTAAAACGCTTTCAGGGCCTCTGGCAAAGGAGACGAAACAGATCAGCCAGTAGGCCCAGAGCGCCAATTGGGCAACGGCGGCTTTATGTGGCAAAGACCTTCCGAGTAGCGCGATAACGGCTAGTCCCAACCAAATCACACCCACAGGTAGCAAGGGAGATGGTGGATTCGTAAATAGCGAGCCGAGGCCGCCCTGGAGAATCCCATAGACCGACCAGAGCAGGCTGATAATCAGAACGGCCAGGCAAGTTGTACATTGGACCCATGCCAGGAACCTACCGATCCCTTTGTCATCCACGACTCTCGGCACCGCCCGGAAGGCCAGCACTGGCACCATAAGGATTGCAGCGAAGAACGGAAAACCGACGGCCAGAAAGATCAGGGCACCCCAGTCGATGAGCATGAACGGGGTGCCCGGAATGTTCCACGTCGTCCCATCCGTGTCGCGAAAGGCTATCCAGGGCACCTGAGGAAGAAAGAAGCTCACGCACAGACCCAGCGCGCCGGCGAGGCTGATGATGCGGCCCCACTTGACGCCGCCGGGTTGAGCCACGCCTGTCGCATTGTCGCTCATCGGCCAACCCCTTTTTCGCTCACGCCCCGCCAGCCGGAAACCTGGCGCTTGGCATTGAGCATTTGACATTCGAGCATTCGGCCGGCGGCCTTGCCGCCGTGCCGTGCCGCGCCGTCACCGCTTCTTCTTTTTCTTCTTCTCGCGGTCTTTTTTGGTCAGGCGTTTGGAGCGTTGCTTGACCTTGAACTTGGGGGTCATGCCCATCATGCCGGCCTGGCCCATCTGCTGGGCGAACTTCATGCGGTCGCGCATGCCCATGTTGGACATCTGCTTCATCATGCCGGAGGCCATGGTGAACTGCTTGATTAGCCCGGAGACATCCTGCGGCTCGGTGCCGCTGCCGCGTGCGATTCGCCTGCGGCGCGAGGCCTCGATCACGTCGGGGTTCTCGCGTTCCTTGGGCGTCATGGACAGGATGATCGCCTCCATGTTCTTGAGTTCGTCGCCCTGGACCATGCCGGCCATCTCGGAGCCGCCCATCCCCAGCATCTTGAGGATTTCCTTGAGCGGGCCCATCTTCTTCATCTGGCGCATCTGGGCGAGGAAGTCGTCGAGCGTGAAGCGGCCCTTGGCCATCTTCTCCTGCATCTTGGCGGCTTCGTCGACGTCGAACTGCTGCTGGGCTTTTTCCACCAGCGAGACGACGTCGCCCATGCCCAGGATTCGCCCAGCCATTCTGTCGGCGTGGAACTCCTCGAGGTCGTCTAGCTTCTCGCCGACGCCGATGAACTTCACCGGCTTGCCGGTGACCGCCTTGACGCTCAGGGCGGCGCCGCCGCGCGCGTCGGAGTCGAACTTCGTGAGGATCACGCCGTCGAGTTCCAGCCGCTCGTTGAACTCGTGCGCGGAGTTCACGGCGTCCTGGCCGGTCATGGCGTCGCAGACAAGGTAAATCTGGTGCGGGCTGATAGCCTTGGCGATGTCCTGGGCCTGCTTCATCATCTCTTCGTCGATGTGAAGCCGCCCGGCCGTGTCTACGATGACGACGTCGCGGTCGTTCTGCTGGGCCCACGTGATGGACTGGCGGGCGACGCGGACGGGGTTCTTCTCGCCTTCCATGCGGAAGACCGGCACGCCGGCCTGTTCGCCGACGATGCTTAGCTGCTCGACCGCGGCGGGCCTTTGCAGGTCGCAGGCGACGAGCATCGGCCTGCGCCCGGCCGCGAGGATCCGCTTGCCGAGCTTGCCGCAGGTTGTCGTCTTGCCGGAACCCTGAAGGCCCGCCATCATGATGATCGTCGGCGGCGGGCTGACGTAGTAGATCCGCGTGTCGACGGGCCCCATCAGGGCCACAAGCTCGTCGTGGACGATCTTGACCATCATCTGCCCGGGGTGAAGGCTCTTTATAACCTCCTGCCCCATGGCCTTTTGCACGATGTCGTCACAGAACTTCCGCACGACCTTGTAGTGAACGTCCGCCTCGAGCAGGGCCGTGCGAACGTCCAACATCGCGTCGCGGACGTTCTGCTCGGTGATCCGCCCTCGCCCGGACATCTTGCGGAACACGTCAGTAAACTTGTCAGTCAGCGATTCAAACATAGGTCCCAAAGTCTATCAGACCCGCCGGCCGGGAAAAAGGGGCAACCTGCATATCCAGCGATTCCGCAAGCCGAAGCGTTCGACTTGTCCGCGGCGGGGTTTACACCGTTTTTCGGGGTCAGGCAGATTCGCAGGGGTGATTTCGGGGCCAGCGGAGCAGTGGCGGCAACCTCTCCCTCGCCCGGCCGGATCGGCTCGGCGTCGAGCAGGACCGTCAAGTCCTGCCCCACCAACTGAAGCGTCACGTGCCGGTGGTAATACTGTACCTTCGGGCCGTTACGCGTCTCGATGGTCCGCTGCAGCCCTCCTGCCGTCCCGCAATGTAAACGATTGCTTACCAGGTTTATTAGCGGGAATCGCCATCGGCCCGTTCGGGCCTCAAAAACACGCGGGTTGAATCACTAAACGCCCGACACCGAACACTGAGCATTGAGCATTCATCTCGCCCTGACCATCGGCACGCCGCCGTCGGGGGTTGCT
>CAZSBS010000323.1:0-4750 GCA_964605095.1 uncultured Planctomycetaceae bacterium
CATCGGCCCGGGCGCGGCAGCCACCGCAGTAGTTGGCAAACACGCAGACCTCGCAGTGGTGCAGCCGCCGCTTGCGGTCGTTGAGGATGTCCCAGAATACGCTCTTGCGGAAGATCTCCTCGACGGGTTTCTGGCGTACGTTTCCCATCACGCGGTGCGGCAGGTACACGCAGGGCGTGACGTTGCCGTTTGGCTCGATGCAGATGTACGTTCGCCCAGCCCCGCAGCCGCCGAGATACTTGGCCACCACGCGGGCCTTGACGCCGCTGCCCGCGCCGGCGTGCGAGCAGGCCACCCGCCCGGCGTCCAGCGCCGCCCCGGCAAGGCACACGCGCCCAAGCTGCGGGGCGGTCGAGATAACGCCCATGCCGCCGGCCTGCATGCGGCGGTTGAGCATCGCAAGAAGCTTTTCGCGCTGCTGGGGCGTTATGTCGCCGCTGACCATCTTTAGCCCGCGCCCGACGGGGATGAAGTTGAAGTGCGCGAAACACCCGGCCCCAAGGCTCTCGGCCAGCTCGATCATCGCCTCGACCTCGTCGTAGTTGCCCTGGTGAACGCACATGGCGATTCCCAGCCGCAGGCCCGGCGTGACGACAACGTTGCGGGCGCCCTCGACCGATTTCTGCCACATGCCGGGCACGCCGCGGAATGCGTCGTGGCGGTCCGCGTCGACCGAGTCCAGCGATATCTCCACGTACCGCAGGCCGGCCTCGGCCAGCTTGGCGGCAAGCTCACGCGTCATGACCGTGCCGTTGGTGGCGATGGTCGTGTGCATGCCCCAGCTCTTGGCGCGGGCCAGACACGGCAGGAGGTCCTTCGAGATCGTCGGCTCGCCGCCGGAAAACGCCAGCATCGGCAGGTGCATTCGCCCGAGCTGGTCGATCAGGCCGAGCTTCTCATCGAGCGAAAGCTCGTCGGCCAGGGCATTGTGCTCGCTGTCCTGGTAGCAGTGCTTGCAGGCGAGGTTGCAGCGGTTGGTGAAGTTCCAGACGGCGAACAGCGGTGCGCTGAATTTCTGCGGCACGGTCAGGCCGAACTCGGCCACGCTCTTTGCGACGATGACAAGCCCGCGAACGGTCGGCACGTGGTTGCTTAGCCGCTGGCGGAACGTCTCGGCGTCGGTCCTGCCCCGCATGCGGTCGATGAACTTGTGCAGCAGCCAGTAGCGAAGCCGCCGCCGCGCCGGCACGGCTGGGTTGCGATAGCTGAAAATCGCCCGCTCCAGCGCGGTGGTCGCCCACGCGGCGGGGAACTTATCGTCGGGCCTTTCCTTCGAGAGCACCCGCAGCAGCCAGCGCATCGGGCGGGTGCCGAGGTAGCGTTCGAGCTTGTGGTGGTAGTTTATCTGGAGCAGATCGCTGGTGACCTTGTCGGCCAGGGCGGCGCTGGAACGCACATACGCGCCGCTGGACAGTTCGCCGTCGTCGGTGCGGATGGGGCTCTTGTCGGCATTCGTCGAGGGTGGGAAGTCGTGCAGGTACCGCTTGCCCATCGCCGCCGCGGTCGAATGCTCTGCCGCGGCCGTGTAAGACTCGTCGCATCCTTCAGGCTTTGGGGCCGGACTTATCATCGAGCCGTCTGGCCCCGCGGCTCGACGGTGATCATCACGCTCGGGCAGTACTGCGGGTATCCGTTGAGTTCGGCTGAAATGTACAGCATCTCCGCCACGGGCCAGTCCGGCTCGACGGTGATCATCACGCTCGGGCAGTACTGCGGGTATCCGTTGAGTTCGGCTGAAATGTACAGCATCTCCGCCACGGGCCAGTCCGGCTCGACAGGGACCATCAGCTTGAAGGTCCTGCTGCCCCTTGCCGGCAGGGTCCAGTTGAGTATGTTCGACGTGGCCGCGACGGGGTAGACATGGATCTGCTCGAACGACATTCTGCTTGGCCTCATGATCCGCACAAACACCGGCGCGCCGGTCGGGGAGGCTATGTCAATGGGCGAGCCGGTGGTGTTGACGGCAACGACCTCCACGGGTATTGTCTCGCCGATCTTCCATTGGCGTCTCGGCAATCTTATCGAGACGTCCATGGCCTTACCCTTGGCGACGTTGGCGGCGGCCAGCGAGCCGGCCCCCGACGCGTCCATACCGCTCTGGCAGCCCGCAACCATCAGCAGCGAAAAACAGACGAGGCAAATCAGCGATGCTCTCATAGTTGTCTCTCCAATGCTTGGCTTGGCTTACGGGGCGCCGCGTCCGCCTGCTCGGTCGGCTCGGGCGGGGAGGCGGCGAACTTGCGTTCGCTCACCGTGCGGTACTCCGGTCCGCAGTTCCACGTGCAGAACGGGAATACCCCGTCCGGCGTGGAGTATAGTATCACGCAGCGCTTGACCCGCTCGACATCAAAATTGTACCTGTCCTGAAAGTGCATGCCAGCACATAAAAGCGTCTTGTAGGTAAACTTCTCGCCGGCGCCCCGGCCGACGCTCTTGTCCACCATGCCCTGGATGGAGCGCATGAACCGCCCCACCGTCAGGCCGGGTGGGGCGGAATCGGCTCGGAAATGCCTCTTGAACATCCTCATTGCCCGGAGCTTGTCCAGCCAGGTCGCCCGGCCGCGCTTGCGAATCTTCGCGGCAAGGCGGTTCATGTCCCAGAACATTCCCTCGATGTCCAGCACCTGCGGGAACGCGAAGGCTTTTTTATCCGGCGAGATGAAGAAATACGTCCCGAACGCGCAGTCCGGGTGGCACGTGGGGCGTATCTTGGGCGAGCCGGAGAACGCTTCGAGGAACTCGCTGATCGGCGAGACGATGCTCAGCGGGAACATGTCTCGCAGCGGGCTTGCCCCCGAGGCTGCGGCGATATCGTGGGCCAGGTGGCCAAGGGTGTACCGCTGGCGGGACCGCTGCTCGTAGTCGATCCGCCCGGTGAACGCCACGGGCTGGTAGCTTATCGCGCTGACGGTGTCGATGTTGTCCACGGCGAACCGGAAGATCGGCTCGACCTGGTCGTCGTTTACGCCGCGGATTATCGTCGGCACCAGGCAGATCTTCAGGTCCAACTTGCGGCAGTTTTCCACCGTCGCGAGCTTCTTTTCCCATATTCCCGGGTAGTTGCGCGTATGACGGTATGCCTCTGGCCCCACGCCGTCGAACTGGAGGTACAGCGTGTGCAGCCCCACCTCAGCCGCCTGGCGGGCGAACTCGTAATCCGCCATTCGTATGCCGTTTGTGGCGATCTGAATGTGGCTGAAACCCATCGACCGAGCCTTGGCGACGATCCGCAGAAAGTCCGGGTGAATCGTCGGCTCGCCGCCCGTGAACTGGATGGCCGTGCAGGGGATCGGCCGAAAGTCCCGCAACCTCTGGAGGTGCGCCACGTGCTGCTCGAACGATGGCTCGCAGACGTAACCGGCCGCGCCCGCGTTGGCGAAGCAGATCGGGCATCGCATGTTGCAGCGGTTGGTCAGGTCGATCTGCGCCAGCACGGACCCCGACTGGTGCTGGTTGCACAGCCCACAGTCGGTCGGGCATCGCGCGCCGCCGGTGACGTGCGGTGCTTCCAGGCCGGGCTGCTCGCCGAAGGTCCACCACGAGGCCTTCGAGTACAGCAGAGCGTCGCTGTTGACCATGTCGCGGAAGTAACCGTGCTCCGGGCAGACCTTCTCGATATGCACCGCAGAGTCCTCGACGAAGTACCGCCCGACGATCACAGCCGAACACCGCGGACAGAGCGTCTCGACGGTCCGCGGCAGCCGGCGGATCGGCGGGTGAATCCGCGAGCCGCCAAAGGTGCGCGTGGCGCTGCCGGGAAAGTCGCTGGCCAGGAGCGTCCAGATCGCGTCGTGGTGAACCTGCCGGCGCTGCCCGCAATCCGGGCACTGGAAAGTCAGGACCACCTGGCCGCCGCAACGGTCGAACCGGGCCCCGACGACCTTGCGGCAGGACGGGCACGTCGCCCGCGTTTGGAGAGGCAACTCGGCGAACTTGTCCGCAAATCGCCGCATGTCGAGCTTGTGGGCCTCAAGCGGATCGTCAGACGCGCGCGCCGATCCGCCGTCGCAGCCAATGCCGCACGCCGTGTGCCGCTTATCAACGTCTACAGCCCGCTCTATCATCCGACGGCGACCTCCTCGTTCGCGCCGCGCCCGGCAATCGATAGTAAATAGTACTCGATCAGTCCTCGAAGCACGGCGGGTATCGCCGCGGCTTTTTCTTTCTCTTCTGATACCCGGACGCCAACTCCATGAAGATGTCCAGGTCGCGCTCCATGTTCGAGCTCGACGCGTCGAAGTAGAAGTTGCGAATCGGAATCCCGTCATAGTCGGCGGAGACGCTGTGGTAGACCGCCTCCGAAACTATCCCGTTCATGCAACTGAACGGGCTTATGTCGATGATCCCGTCGGCGCCGCGCCCGTGAAGGTACATGCTCTTTCCGACCGAGAGCACCATCTCGCCAAGTGCCCCGTCGGCCGGCAGGTAAGGCCAGGCCGGCTTGAGCACGTCGGCGTAGATGTCGTGGGGCTCCTCGTAGCCGCGGAAGTCGTCGTGGAAGGCGGCAAGCAGCTTGTGCTCCTCACGGCGCTGGATGGCGTTCTTGATCATCGCCCCGGCCATCGACAGCGTGAAGGTCTTGCCGTCGCGCTTCAACAGGCTCTTCTGCGACCAGTTGGTGTACCAGACCCACTCCGAAACGTCGCTGATCCACGCCTCGCCGCCGTGGGCCTCGATCTTGCGGACGGCGTCGTAGTTGCTGAATGTGTTGAGCCTGCAGAAGATCTCGCCGACCACGCCGATAAGCGGC
>CAZSBS010000324.1:0-4737 GCA_964605095.1 uncultured Planctomycetaceae bacterium
TCGTAACGGCTGGCAGGGGTCAAGGGGAGGTCCGCAACGTGCCCCTGGAGTGTCCCGGTTGTCCGACTTGTCCAGGTTGTCCGGGTTTGCATTCGCGAGTGGGGGGGCACCCTCACCCGGCCCTTACGGGCCACCCTCCCCCTCAAGGGGGGGGCACCCTCACCCGGCCCTTACGGGCCACCCTCCCCCTCAAGGGGGAGGTGTTTCGATATCGCCGCGATGTGTTTTGGTGTGCCGGCCGAGCGCGCAAGAGGGGGTTTGGAGCCCTTTTGAGACCCTTGGGAGCAGTCCATAACACACGTTGGGTGTGGTTATTGCGCTCATTGGGAGGTGGTACGGTGGTGGTTTGGGGCGTTCGTAGTGTGCCCGTAAGGGCATATCCGAGGGGGTACGGGGCGGTCTGATCGTGCGCGGGGGCGGTCGATATCAGCGGGCGGGGGTGTCTTGGGGCTGGTCTGGCTTGTCCTCGGCGGGTGGGAGGTTGCCGGCCGGTGTGGTAATGGGGTGGTGTTCATGCCTGAACCGACGGTATCGGATGACGGCATAGTATACAGCGAAGTAGCTGATGATGCCCAACAGCAGCCCCAGGGCGACGCTGCCGAGCCATAACGGCCAGAAAATCGCCCACATCGCGTTCCAAAGGTCGTGCAGGCGTTCGAGCAGGCTTCCTTCCGACATGGCTGCCCTGATGAATTGCTTGAACTGATGCAGGTCATAGTTGTGGCCGAGCATCTTTGTGCCCAGCCAGTAGTTGAATCCGTAAATGGGGGCGATGGTAAATGGGTTTGTAAGCCACGCGAACGGTACTCCGACGGCCTTGTTGGCGCGTAGTAGTGCAGCCACCGCTACTGTCAGTCCCATCTGCAAGCCGACGGTCGGCGTCCATGCGATGAAGACTCCGATAGCCACACCGAGTGCGATGCGGTGCGGAGTGTCGTCCACGTGCAGTACGCGGTAGATGAAGAACTGCTTCAGCTTACTGGTTACATAGCGGTGCGGCATGTATTGCTCCCGCCGACCAGCGTCTGGACGACTGCGGCGATGACAGATTCCGGTTCGATAGTCTGCATGCACGTTATGTGTCGGCAGGAGCGTTGCAGGCATCCCTGGCATGGCACTGGGGCCGTGATGCACCGGCCTCGAAGTATTGGCCCGGTGCGTTCTGGTCGGGTAGGTCCGATGAGCACGACGACATCCGTGCCTACGGCCTGGGCGATGTGCTGTGCGGCGGAGTCGCTGCACACGACGCAGGCTGCGCCGGCGATGAGTCCGACCATCTGGGCGATGTTGGTCTGCCCGGCCAGGTCGATCACTCGCGGGCCTGAATTGGAGGCGATTTGCGAGCACATGGCGGCGTCGGCGGGCGTGCCGACAATCGCAATGGGCGCCCGCCCGGAGAGCCTGGCCGCGACGGACCGCCAGTGCCTCGCGGGGTAGAGCTTGGTCGCCCATCGCGTGGGCGGGACGAAGACCACGTAAGGCTCACCCGCGACGGCTGGCGAGGCACGGAAGCTCTCCGCGAAGGCCCTGCCCTGCGGTGCGACGCTCAGCGTCATGTCCTGGCGGCGGGCATCGAGGCCCATCATGGCAGCCAGAGCGATGTTGCGGTCCACGGTATGCTCGGCTTTGGGCGTCAGGCGGTGTGTGTAGAACATCCATGCGCCCTCGCGTGCGTTGGCGAAGCCGGCGCGAATCGGCGATCCAGCCACACGGGCGAAAAAGCCGCTGCGGAAGAGGCCCTGGAGGTCGATCACCCAGTCGTAGCCGCCGCGTCGAAGTTGCTTGGCAAGCCCGATGAGTGCCCCGGCTGCGCCGGCTGAGCGCCAGGCCCGCCCCAGCCGGCGGCGATCGAACGGCACTATCTCGTCGAGGTCCGGGTCGCCGTCCAGCAGCGCCGAGCAGCTAGTGCTGACCAGCCAGCTCAGGTGCGCTTGCGGGAACTTGCGGCGCAGCGCCCTTAGCACCGGCACGGCCGTAACCACGTCGCCCAGGGCGCTGGGCTTTATGATAAGCACTTTTCGGGGCGCCTGATCGAATCCACCGGCCCGCGTCACGGTCATGGGTTGGGCCTCCGGACGGCCTTTTGCGCCTTGCGCCTGGCGTGGATTTGCTGGCGGAGCTTCTTGCTGGACCAGTCTTCCAGCGTTCGCCAGTAGGGCTTGAAGGCGATGTGCCCGGAGCCGATCCGCCGCAGGTAGCCCATGAGCATCCTCAGCCGGCCCGCGCGGTTAACGGCGGGGCACTTGAGCAGCGAGACGTTGAGTCGCATGAGCCCCTGGAAGCGGCAGCGTGTGGTAATCATGGGCTTGCGGGACAGGCCGTCGAGATCGACCAGGACGATCTCCGGGCTTTGGCCGGGCGACCATCGGATGAGCAGATTCGTCGCCTTGAGGTCGCGGTGGGCGAAGTGGTTGTCGTGGAGTCGCTGGAGGAGCCGGCCTAGCTGCCAGAGCACCTGGCGCCCCAGCAGGCGGCGCTGGTTTACCGTAAGCGGCGCGCCGATCTTGGGCGGATCGCTCAACCAGGTCTCCATGAACACATTCAACTGCTGGGCGTCTACGGCCTCGGTTATCAGGATGCTGTCCAGCAGGATCGGGCCTATTCGCCTTTCCAGGGCCGCAAGCGGCAGGGCGGTGGCGATCCGCCTGGTCAGGAGCGAATGGCCAAGCGAGAACGCCCTTGTCGGCCTGCTCGGGCGGAAGCAGTCCAGCAGGAGCTTCCACCGCCTTTTCTGGAGCGGATGTTTGATGAACACGTCCAGCTCGCATCCAGCCACGGTTATCCTTCGGCGGATGACCCGGCCGGAGTGGCTGTCCTTGTAGACTTGGGCGCCTTTGGGGCTCACCAGCGCCAGCGGGTCAGCCAGGGCGGCCTGCCACTGGTCGGTCGTGAACTCGCAGTCCGCGGCCCGGCTTCCGGCCATGCGGCGTTTTGACGCCAGCACGACGCAGCCTCGCCACCCGCCGGGCAGTCTGATTCGGCTGAAGTACTTTCCGTCGCGGTAGACTCTGCGGTCGCGCTGGTTGTGCTGGCGGCGCGTGTGCGTGCGTGCGAAGTGCTCGACGAGCATCTGCCAGCCCCGCATCGACCCGGGCGCGCCGCTGGCCCGCAGGTAGTGCTTCAGGAAGCGGATCTGCTGGGTGCGGGTCGTCAGGTAGTAGCGGTCGTGAAGCAGTTGGGCGAGGTTTTTGGACCGCGCGCCGCGCGAGAGCCTCCGTCGCCGGCTGGCGCGGTGAAGGTCCATCAGCACCAGCCTGATCGGGCCATCGGGCTCGCCTTCCGTGCGGACCAGCACGTTGCCGCAGTGAAGGTCCCTGTGGATGACGCCCGCGGCGTGCATCCGCCCGATCATCTGTCCGAGTTCGGCGGATGCGCGGTCGATCAGCCTCATGCCCGCCGGGCCCCGCGAGAGCTGCCGGGCATGCCAGGCGTCGGCGGGCATGGACGGCTCGACAGCCCGCGTGGCCAGCCACTCGACGCCGTCGGCGCATGTTGTGGCCAGCGCCTCGGTCGTGGGCACGCCGTGTTCTTGCAGGTGCCGGCTGAAACGCATCTCGCGCATCGCGTCGCTGCTGCCGAGGCGCCGCATGAATCGGTGAAGGAGCGAGCAACTGTGGAAATGCTTGAGGTAGATCGACTCGCCGGCGATTACCCCGCGGTAGACCGTCCGCGAGGCGTTGTGCTTTATGCGCTCCCAGCCGGCCGCGACAGGATCGAACAACTCGCCGACGTGATCGCGCAGCACCGCCTTGACCGTCTTGTCAGCATAGACGACCTTGTCGCCGGCGGCCTGGTTCATCGACGCTTGCTGGTGTTTCGCGGCCATGTCAGTATTGTCTCGGGCGTCCGAGGCGCCCATGTCGGGCGGCAGCGCCCGGCCAAAACCGCAATTATAATCGCCGCGGCGCCCAGCCCCAAGGCTATGCGTCCGAGGCCCGCTCAGTGCGCCTTGTTTTCCATTGCGGCGGCGTAGATCGCCTGCAGCCTTGCTGCCGCGGCGATTGGCTCGAAAAGCTCGCCCGCCCGCTCTCTCGCGGCCCGCCCGAGGCGGCGGGCGAGTTCGTCGTCCTCGGCGAGTCGCATCAGGGCGGCGGAGGTCTCCCTCGGCCCGGTACCCGACAGCAGGGCTGCCTGGCCATCGGGGGCCAACTCCGTCATGCCGCCGACTCCGGACGCGGCGATCGCGCGCCCGGCGGCCATGGCGGCCGAAAGGTATACCACGCCGACGTCGCGCGTCTGCGGGAAGGCCGCAATGTCCGCGGCTGCAATTACTTGTTCGACGGTAAACCGCCCATGGGTGAAGTGTACCTCGTTGTCGAAGCCCGTCGTGTGGGCGAAGAACCGCACGTGGTCCTCCATCGGACCCGACGACGGAAACGCCAGCCGCAACTCAAACGGCACGTGCCGCAGGATCGCGTGCGACCACGATGCGTACTCATGCCCGGCGTAGCGGACAAACGGGTCGGGGGCGACCAGGAGTTTCGTGTCGCCGCCGATGCCGAGTGCCTCGCGGACGCGCCCGCGAGCCTCGTCGGCGTTGTCCAGGACTCTTGCGGCCGGGGCAAGGACGTGGCAGAACGCCGGCGGCAGTCCTGCGGTGATGAGCCGTCGGCGGGCAAAGTCCGTCGGCACGACGACGTTGAGCAGTCCCGGCCCCACGGCTTTGCGGAGCGTTTCCCAGTCGGCCGGGATGGTTGGCGCGGCCGGGATGGACAGCACCATCGCTCGCCCTGTCGT
>CAZSBS010000325.1:0-4682 GCA_964605095.1 uncultured Planctomycetaceae bacterium
AAGCCGGGCAAGCCCGACTACCCCTACACGGACAAGGTCGTCGCCTGGTGCCAGGCACACGACATCCGCATGAAAGGCCACCCCCTGCTGTGGGGCACGGAGGCGGGCATTCCGACGTGGTCCAGGGGCCAGCCCGCGCCCGAGTTCCAGAGGCAGCGGGTCACCGAGATCATGCAGCGATACAGCGGCAAGATCACGTTCTGGGAGGTGGTCAACGAGCCAGCGCACGATAATGGCGTTACGATTGACCAGCCCTACCGCTGGGCTCGCCAAGCCGATCCCAACGCGCAACTGATCGTCAACGATTACCAGGTTCTTGGCGACGGCTGCCCGCAGTTCTTCGACCTGCTGACCAAGGCCAAAGCCCAGGGCGTGCCGTTCGACGGCATCGGCATCCAGGCTCACGAGCCGGTGGGGATGCGATTCGAGCTGGACAACGTCAAGAAGATCCTCGACCGCTACGCCGCCCTGGGCAAGGTGCTGTACATCACCGAGTTCACCCCGACCTCCGGCGGGCAGCCCATAGTCGGCTCGCACGTCACCGGCAAATGGGACGAGAAGGCTCAGGAAGACTGGGCGGTCAAGTTCTACCGCGTGTGCTTTGCCCAGGCGGCGATGAGGGGCATCACGTGGTGGGACCTCTGCGAGGAAGGCAGTTGGCAGCCTGGCGGCGGGCTGCTGCGCAAGGACCTCTCGCCCAAACCGGTATACGAGTCGCTCAAGAAGCTCATCCACCAGGAGTGGCACACCAAGGCCCAGGGCCAGACCGACGCGGATGGCAAATTTGCGTTTCGAGGCTTTCGCGGCCGCTACGAGGTTGCCGTCACTGCCGCCGACAAGACAGCCAAGGTGCAGTTCGACCTCAGCGGCGATCGGCAAGGCCCGGCGACGTCATGTGCGGTGACGCTTCCGTGAGCGGCTTTGGCGCGTCAGCCTTGATGGCGCCGCCTAATCGGAGCCACCACGAGCCATGCGTTGGCCCGGCACATCCGGTAAAGGGCTGATATTGCTCCGCCAACGATGACAAGCTGTTGCTTATCCGCATCCAGGCACACGAAAGCGGCTTAATCTCGCGTTGCCGGGCAGAGGGTGTTGTACTCGCACCAATTGCACAAGTACGAGGGGCAGGTGGGGAAGCCGGCCTCATCCTGACTGCGGGACTCGATGTTGTCGATCGTGACGATGCACTGCTGGCGGACGGCATCAAGCTGTTCGTTTGTGCGGCGCGAGACAATCTCTTGGTCGAACCGCAAGTAGTGCCAGATCAGGTCCACATGTCGCGCCTCCGGCCAAGTTGCTTGCACGCCGATCTGGTAGAGGGCCAGTTGGCGGTCCGAGTCAGCCTCGGCCTGCGTGGGCATGCTGCGGGCGGTCTTGTAGTCGTGGATCTCGAAGGTGCCGTCGTACCGCTTTGCAAGGCGATCTATGTAGCCTTGCAGGCGATACTTGCCGGCGGGATCGAGGTCGATGAACACCTGGGCTTCCAGCTTGAGCGTGCTGTCCTGGTCGAACGGCTGGTATCGCCGGTAGTAGGCTGTGAGCGACTCCCGGCCGACTTCCCTGTAGTCAGTGACCTTCATGGTCTTACTGACCACCCGCACTCCATCGTGCCACTGCCGGTCCCACTCGCTGTCGTACCAACCCAGCACGTCATCCTGGCTCATCTGCTGGCCGCCCATAAGCCGCTTGTAGAGCTCCTCCAGGGTCTCGTGCACCCTGCTACCCAGAAAGGCCTCCACCGTGTCAAACCGCTCGATCTCCGGCTTGCCGATGTAGGCATACCAGTACTTCCTCGGGCAGGACTCGAACGCACCGAGGCGGCTATGGGAGTATACGGGCATAAAGACCACCGGTCATTGGCAACGCTCGCTGGGCGTCTAAGGCTGCCCTTGCTCGCAATCCATTATCTCCTTCGCAGCGTCCACAAGGCCATAATACAACAGGCAGGCATCAACTCTCGCAAATGGGTGGCAATAATAGATTACGGACCGCCCCCTTCCCATCAAACGATATTGAATCCCTCGACTCGTCGACTGTAAGACGGCATTGTCGATCGTCATCAATTCGTCAAATAGCCAACCTGTTCCGCAGCAAACAACGATATCTGCCTCATAGAGAGCGAACTGGCTCTTCAGAAATGCCTTGTCTTGTTGTGCGATCTCCTGAACGACCTTGGGGTTGGCGACTCCCCCTCCGGGGGACTTCTTGAGGTTCATTACGCAGATCGATTGGAGAAGGTCTTTTCGGCCGCTGTCGATGCTCGAAATACTTGCCCATGGTATGTCTTGATTCAGGTTGCGAAGCCCGTAAATCCACCGTGCGATGTTGTTCCAAGTCTGACCTTGGGCGTGATTGCGGACATACTCCCTCAAGTCCCAACCACCGCCATCCTTTGTGTCGTTAACCTCCTTGAGTACGAACAGAAGTCGGGGCACGCTTCGTACGTATTCATCTTCATTCACGACTCCATCCGTTACAAGGTGCTCTCTGCCTTGGCGCCATTTCGCAAAAAGGCTGTCTTCCTGATCAGTGATACTCATTTCATATGCCTTTCAGTGAGCGCCAGCCTTGCTGAGTATCTCCGGTGCGGAAGCGGCCAAGAACGTGTGCATCATTGCCGCTGGGTACATAGCAGAAGGGTGAGGCATTTGGATGTAGAGGACTGCGGGGTTCCCTGGGTCCGGGAAATACTGCATGCCCGTAGAGAATGTGTCCCAGTTCTTAGGCTCCCCCAGGGCCTTCCATACCACATCGAATGTGCCTCCGCATACGACAACGTTGGGCCGGCATTCAAGAATGACGCCGCGCCATCGTGGCAGGTTATCCTTTGCCATTTGCGCCAGCTCTTCGGGTGGCGTATTCTTCTTGAAGCGGGAATTGTCTAAGTTCACGACGGCTGAAGCCTTGAGAGCTTCGGCGAGTGCAGGTTTATCTTTATCCGGGGTTTCGTACCATGACGCTCCCTTGTGCTGGAGGGAGTAGGTTCTTTGCGCAACCCTCACCATGAGCGTTGACCACTGTTGCTCTGCAATCAGATCCAGGAAGAGCCTTGGCAGCGACTGGTTGTACTCCGTCGGCTGCTTCAGCAAGTGAAGCACTCGCAAAGAGGCTTCCATATACTTTCCAGGATCAATAGGTCCGTCAACGACGACACGCTTCTTCTGTTCCATGTTATTGTCCCTTCACGCCGCATGGAATCCCATCTTGTCCTTGCGGTACACGCACATTTCTTCCAGTGCGGTGTCGATTAGTTGGCGGCTGACGGAGATGCCTTCGGAAGCGGAGCCGCACGCCGCCCCTTCGGCCACAATTGACCCAATGCACCGAGCATTGTTCCCGTCCACGCCGAGGATGTAAAGCGTATTTGCGAGCTCCTCGACTTGGGCACCGGTGTAATCGCGGGTGGCGTCCACCAGGTAGTTCATGTCCTCCGTCGAAACCTCGGCCTTCGCCGTCAGCTTGAGCAGGAGCTTGCGTCGGCAGAGATCGTCCATCGCGTTCATCTCAATGACGCGATCAAAGCGGCCAGGGCGGTTCCGCAGGGCTTTCTCGATTACCTCCAGACGGTTCGTGGTGGCTATTGTGATCAGGTCTTCGTTGTCCACCGCACCGTCCAGTTCGTTCATGAGTTGCCCCAGGCACATCCCGCCGCCGCTGTCCCGCTCCTCCGCGAAGAGGTCCAGGTCCTCCAGGAAGACCACCGTAGGGGCTGTGAAGCGGGCCACCTCCAGGATTTCCTGGAACGACGCTGGGTTTCGCACGTGCCGGGGCGACACCCACATGAACGACGCGCCCTCCAGCGTGTCGGCCAACACCTTGCCCAGAAGTGTCTTGCCCGTCCCCGGCGGGCCGGAGAGGATCAGCCCGCGCCTGGCCTTCACGCCGCAGGACCGCAGAGCCTCCCGGTTACGGAGAAACCCCTCCACGTGGACGCGGATGAGCCGCCGGGCCGGTTCCGCCAGAAGGATGTTGTCCCACGTGTACTTGCGGGCACGCTCGATGATCTGACCATCCGCGAAGAACGCCTGGCCGCGGAGGTAGCTGTGCCCGCGGGCATAGTTCTCCCACTCCTTCCAGAAAGACACCGAATCTTGGCTGGAACGGACCGTGATCTGTGAGCCGGGCCCAGCGTGCGTGTCCATGGGCTCCGCTGAGATCACGACCTTCTCGCCCGGGAAGTGAATGAACAGGAAACCGCATTCGAGGTAAAGACGGGGCCCTGACCGTGAATTCACCATGGACTGAACCGCGTTGATGACCTCGCCGCGGTCGCCTAGGCGGATGGCATAGGCCACCTGGCCACCCCGGTCATGGACGAAGGCCGCCAGGCACTCCATGAGGAGTTTGCTCATCAACTCGCCCTTGGCCTGCTGGACTTTATGGTAGCCGTCGCTCTCCAGGAAGACCGCCACGGCTCGTCGGACGACGGAGTCGATAAGGCAAATCTCAGTCAGTCGGCCAGCCCGAGCCGCTTCTGGCGTGAGGTTCTGGTCAATCAGGTCTGGAGGAAGGTCGCACCTCTCCGATTCAGCGCCCAGGACGCGCCGGTACAGCATCTTCTCCAAATGATCTTGAACCATCTTTATGCTCCTATGAACGACGTTTCACCCGGTAATTCCTGAGTGCAGCGGCAGCCTGTTCGATTATCACGTCCACAAGCTCCTTGGGCGCGATTACCTTGG
>CAZSBS010000326.1:0-4613 GCA_964605095.1 uncultured Planctomycetaceae bacterium
AGCCGCCGGTCGGGCGGCTGACGGCGCTTAGCCAGCTTCACGAGCAACTGACCGTTGGCGCGAGCACGTACGATCTGTCGACCTTCGAGTTTCCAAACACGATCCACCCGCGCGGCGCTTCCTGCCTGCACGAGTTCGTCAACGACATCGTGCCCCGTATGGTCTTCCGCGTGGGGGCACTCACGGTGACCAAGGAGATTATCCTGGCCGAGGCCGCCAACGCGGTGGCCGTCCGCTATACCCTCTCGGGCGCCTCCGGCGAGCTCCGCGTTCGACCGTTCGTGGCCCTTCGCGACTTCCATAACCTCCGCAAGGCCCACGAGCCGCACCTGCTGACCTTCGAGCTGACCGACTCGGGCGCAGTGGTCAACGACCGCATGCACCCAGCGGGGGCGCTGTACCTGGCCGCGAAAGGCGCCAAGTTCGAGCCGGACCCGCAATGGTGGTATCGCTTCCATTATCGCGTCGACCTGGCCCGCGGGCAGGACGCCGACGAGGACCTCTACTGCCCGGGCTGCTTCGTCTTGCGGCTGGCCGATGGCAAGCCAGCCCAGTTCACCGCGAGCCTGAGCGACCCGCGGCAGGTGGACTTCGACGACACCGCTGGCCGGCGGCGCAGCCACATGCAGGAGCTGGTCGCCGGCCTGGGAAGCGATGCCGACGAGTTCAGCCAACACCTGGCCGTGGCGAGCGACGCTTTCGTCGTCCGCAGGCATTTCCCGAACCTGCCACCATCGTGGACGATCCTGGCCGGGTATCACTGGTTCGCCGACTGGGGACGCGACGCGTTCATAGCCCTGCCGGGACTGCTGCTGTGTACCAAGCGGTTCGCCCATGCACGCGAGGTCTTCCGCACCTTCGCCGAGAACATCTCGCAAGGCATGGTGCCCAACCGGTTCGACGACTACTCCACGCTTGCCCACTACAACTCGATCGACGCCTCACTGTGGTTCATAATCGCCTGCGAACGCTACGTCGAGGCCACGGGCGACATGACCTTCTGGCGACGCACGCTGCTGCCTGCCATCCAGAGAATCCTGGACAGCTACCAGGAGGGCACGCGGCTGGACATCCATGCCGACGCCGACGGGCTGATAATGGGCGGCAGCTACAACACGCAACTGACCTGGATGGACGTCAAACTCGGCGAGGAGGCCATCACGCCGCGCCATGGCAAGTGCGTTGAGATCAACGCCCTGTGGCACAGCGCACACCGAATCCTCGCCCATCGCTGCCGCGAGATAGACCCGCAGCTCGCCGAACGAAGCGCCGCCCGCGCCGAGATGATCGCCCAGGCCTTCAACAAGGCCTTCTGGTACGAACAGGGCGGGTACCTATACGACTGCCTGCCGGACGGCACACCCGACGCGTCGATCCGCCCCAACCAGATCCTGGCCGTCTCGCTGCCGTATAGCCCCCTGCCGGCAGATCGCCAGGCCGCAGTCGTGCGACTCGCCGCCGACCGCCTCCTGACGCCCATGGGCCTGCGCACCCTCGACCCGGCCGACCCGCGATACCGTCGCGGCTACGGCGGCTCCTGGGAGTCCCGCGACCGCGCCTACCACCAGGGCACAGTCTGGGCCTGGCTGATCGGGCCGTTCATCGAGGCATATCTCAAGGTCGAAAACTTCAAGCCCTTCGCCCTGGCACAGGCGAGCAAGTGGCTCGACGGATTCAACGAACACCTCCGCACCGCCGGCGTCGGATACATAAGCGAGATTTTCGACGGCGACGCGCCTCACAGCCCGCGAGGATGCATCGCCCAGGCATGGTCCGTCGGCGAAGTCCTCCGTGTACGCCGCCTCATCGACACGGCCAGGGGGAAACAATGACCGCCAGGCGGAATGCCAAGTGTTCAATGCTCAATGTTCAATGCGGGTGCCGTGGTTCGCGCAGTCCCGGAAGGGACGAAGCAACCACGTCTTTCAGATCCTTGGTCCCAGGGTCTGAATGGACAAAGCAACCACGCCTTGCCGCCGTCATACTGGTGCTCATCTCTCTCACGTCGGCGGCTCGCGCCGCCATCGATATACGCCTGGCCCCCCTGCCCGCCTCGGCCGTGACGGCAGAGGGATTCGTGCCGGCTGAACTCACCGTCGCGGACCCCAACAGCGAGTTGCCGCGGGCGGCCCGCGCGTTGGCGATTCGCCGCTCGGCCGGCGGACCAACCATGTTCTACGAGACTTCCATGGCCCCGGGCGCGACGGGCAGTTTCCGCGTGCTGCTGCCGATGGTCTCGGTCCGTGAGACTTACGTGGTGCGCCTGCTGGCCGAGGCGTCGCCAACCGCCCCGTCCGTTCTGCGGCGCGACGTGACGGCCCAGACGGACAACGTCGCCGCCGTCGAGGCCGCACGCGACAAGATGATCGACCCGCCCGCTTACGACGGCTACATGGAGGACCTGCCCCGCTGGCCGAGGTGGGTTGTGCGAAACGTCTTCCTGGCGGCTGTGCTGCTGCTGGTGGCGATGGGCGCCGCACTCCTGATCCGCCGCCGCCCCTGGCGTTTGGCGGCCGCGGGCGCCGCCGTCGCCATCGCTTTGGCAGGGCTGTATGTCAGCCTTTCACAATGCCCATCGGTCCTGGCGCGCCGCAGCGGCGACATCCTGGTCGTGTCGTGCCGCCGGACCGCCACATGGTCGGTTCCCACCAAGGGCATCGGCCCTGTTTACTGGCGGCCGCACCAGATGAACCAGGACGACATGGTCTACCAGCCCGACGCCGCGCTGACGGTAACCCTGCACCCCGCCGAGGTCCGCCTTTTTCGCTGCCACGCTGCCGCAAGCAACGGATGACGTTGCCGGGTGCCGCGAAGCCCTTGTGGGGCGACGCAGCCACGTCTTGGATCTGCTTGGCGCCCGATCTGGGGTTGGGGAGCCCAAAGACGTGGTTGCCCTCCCGCAAGCGGTCTGCCGGTCTGCAAAAACACAACCGCCCGCAAGTTGTTATCTTGCGGGCGATTGCAAACACTGGGGATCAAGGATTCGAACCTTGGCTAACTGATCCAGAGTCAGTTGTGCTACCGTTACACTAATCCCCAGTGAGGATTAACTTTACGGTACGCTTCGGCAGCTACCTGCTGACTCAGTTGCACGTTTTTAGCAACTCCGCTGGAAAAATGCAAGCCCCGCACGCCGGATTTTCCGTCGCTGCTAACCGTTGACGGTCGCCGGATTGCGGTGGTACTGTCTTGAGGCAGCCGGAGTGTGCCGCGGCCAGGGGCGGATTAGAGCAGCAGACGGCTGTTGAAGTTCTGCATGGAGCGAATCATGGAAGATACAGGCAGGATACTGGTTGTCGGCTCGATCAACATGGACATGGTTGTTCGCAGTCCGCACATGCCGGCACCGGGCGAGACGGTGCTTGGCGACGGGTTCGTGACCTCTCCCGGCGGCAAGGGCGCCAATCAGGCCGTTGCCGCGGCCCGGCTGGGCGCCAAGTGCAGCTTGCTGGGGCGGGTCGGCCAGGATGCCTTTGGCCAGACGCTGCTCAAGGGCATGCTGGCCGAGGGGATCGACTGCGATAATGTCATGGTCACCGACGCGGTGGCAACGGGAGTGGCGATGGTCATCGTCGATTCGAGGGGCGAGAACTCGATCGTCGTCGCCGGCGGCGCCAACCAACTGGTTACCCCCGACGACGTCTTCAGCCGGGAGGCAGCCTTCAAGCAGGCCGACGTCGTGGTGCTGCAACTGGAGCTGCCGCTTCCTACTGTGCGGGCCGCCATCGAGGTCGCCAAGCGGAACGACTGCAAGGTGATCCTGGACCCCGCGCCAATGCCCAAGTGCCTTGCCACGACGATCTGCGAGGTGGACGTAATCACCCCGAACGTTACCGAGGCCGTGATGCTCACCGGCACCAAGACCGGCGAGGAAAAGGCGGACATGAACATCGCGCTGGACCTGATCGCCCGCGGCGCAAAGGCGGCCGTGCTCAAGCTCGGCTCGCGCGGATCGATGGTCGTCACCGCCGACGGGCACATGGCCCGGGTGCCGGCCTACAACGTGGACATTGTGGACACCACCGCCGCCGGCGACGCCTTCACCGCCGCCCTGGCGGTCTACGTGGCCGAGGGCATGGACCTCATCGCGGCCGCAAAGTTTGCCAACGCCGCCGGGGCGATCGCCTGCACCCGCCTGGGAGCACAGTCGGTCATGCCCACCCGCGACGAGGTGCGAATGCTGATGCAGGATCAGCCGCAATAGGCGGTAGCGAGTAGCCGGTGCAGCCCTGCGTAGCTTCAGCGAAGCAGGGTAGCCAGGGGAAACGAACGGCGGAACCAGTGTACTGGGAACCGGCGAATAGCCTTCCGGAATGATGTTGAGGCTTGCTCGCTTCAGCGAGCATGGCTGCGACCAACGGGAGCAATGCGGCATAAACGGGCATGGGCGATCCTCACCGGCGTGAGATCGTCCAGGCGCTGCGGGAAATAATTTCCGGTGCTCCGGACTCGCCGCTTTCTACTCCCCCATCACCGTCACGATCACGCGCCGCGTGCGTGGGCCGTCGAACTCGGCGAAGTAGACTCCCTGCCACGTGCCGAGTGTGAGTTGCCCGTTCGCTATGGGGATGACCGTCTGGCAGCCCATCATGGAACTCTTGACGTGGGCGGCG
>CAZSBS010000327.1:0-4602 GCA_964605095.1 uncultured Planctomycetaceae bacterium
GTTGACCTTCCGCTGCGGCACGTGGGTCCGCTGACGTTCCGGCCGGGGCTGGGCAGGTTGCTGTCGGAGCTTCGCCCTGACGCGGTTGTGCTTCAGGGCAACCCTCGGGACGTTTCCCAGATTCGCGCCCTGCGGAGGCTCAAGAAGCACGGCGTCCCTGTGGGCGTCTGGAGCATGTTTTACCGCATCGGCCGGCGCAGCGGCCTGTTCGATGCCTTCATGCGGTGGTTCGGCCGGCGCGGCGACGTGCTGCTGAGCTATGGCGACAGGGGCCGGCGGGAACTGATCGAACTCGGTGCCGACCCTGACAGGATAATCGTTCTGCACAACAGCATCGACCTTGGCCCCATCACCGCCGCCCGGGACGCCGTGACGGATGAGCAGTTGGCCGAGTTCCGCCGTGAGCATCGCCTCGAGGGCCGAAGGGTTGTCCTGCACGTTGTTCGCCTGACGGAGATCAAACGGGCGGACGTGATGCTCGATGCCTTCGCCCGCTTGGCTGAAAAGCGCGACGACATGGAGCTGGTGTTCATCGGCGGCGGGCCGCTCGAAAGCCGGATGAAGGCGATGGCGGGGCGGTTGGGCTTGGCCGGACGCGTGAGATTCCTCGGGCCGATCTACGACGAACGCCAGCTCGCCCTGTGGTACAAGTCCGCCGACGTGTTCGCCATGGCAACATGCATCGGCCTGAGCATCCACCACGCCATGTGCTACGGCGTGCCCGTGGTGACCGACGACAACCCGCTGACCCAGACGGCGGAGTTCGAGGCCCTCATCGACGGCCAGACCGGACTGACGTACCGCGCGGGCGACACGGCCGACTTCGCCGAAAAGATCGGGCGTATCCTGGACGGACCGCTCCTGCGCGAGCGTATGTCGGCCGCGGCGATACGCCGAGTCGAGGATGAGTACAACATGGCCCGTATGGCCCGGCGATTCCTCGATGGCGTCGGGAAGCTGCTGGCAATGCGAGGCAAGCCGTAACCGTCGCCCGAAAGTGGAAGATCGACTGATATGACCAGTCAGAACATACCGCCCGACCCTACGACCTTCGCGGTTCGAGAGGATCTGCGGTCGGTCTATGACGAGTACTACCTGGACGAGCGGACGCTCGAATGGCGCCGCCTGGGGGCCATCGACAAGGCGGCGAACATTGCCTCGCTCTGCCAGGCCGTGCCGCACCGGACGATCCTGGACATCGGCTGCGGGGAAGGCAGCGTCCTGACTCGCCTGGCTGAGATGGATTTTGGAGGCGTCCTGCACGGGCTGGAGATTTCTCGCAGCGCCGTCGAGGCCGTTCGAGCCCGG
Organism: uncultured Planctomycetaceae bacterium; assembly: GCA_964605095.1. Classification (GTDB taxonomy): domain Bacteria; phylum Planctomycetota; class Phycisphaerae; order SM23-33; family SM23-33; genus JAUWQU01. The sequence continues at coordinate 1,309 of CAZSBS010000327.1, forward strand.
GCGATCCCCCGGCTGGCTGGGTGCGAGATGTTTGACGGCTACCGCATCCCTCATGCGGACGGGGCTTTCGACCTTGCCATTCTCAGCCATGTCGTCGAGCATGTCGAGCACCCGCGGAAGTTGCTCTACGAGGCGGCCAGAGTGGCGCGACACGTGTTCGTGGAGGTTCCCCTCGAAGACAACCTCCGACTGCCGAGCCACTACGTGCCCAGCAAGGTCGGGCACATCAACGTCTACTCGATAAAGACGTTCCGCATGCTTGTCGAGACGTCCGGCCTGGCGATCCTGGCTGAGTCCGTCACGTGCTCATCGAGGGCGGTCTACGGATTCCAGGCCGGCTGGAAAGGGGCGCTGGCCAGGGGGGTAATCAACGCTTTGCACCGCGTTGCGCCTCGCCTGGCCGAGCGAGTCTTCTGCTACCACGCATCCCTCTTGTGCCGCCCCGGTTGGTCCGCAGTGCCGAGGCCGGGCTGAAAGAATCCGCGAGGGAATCGCCTATGAAACCGCTGATCAACGCCGCCCGCAGGATCAGGAGTTGGCTCAGGCAGTTCCTTGGCCTGGACCTGCCGCATCGCCTTGAAGTGCGCCTCGGCCGGACGCGGCACCTGGGCAACCTCAATGTCGACTGGTGTATCTGTCCTGACGGCCTGGGGCCTCAGAGCGTCCTGTACTCGTTCGGAGTCGGCAAGGAGATATCATTTGACCTGGCGATGATCGAGCAGTTTGGCCTGACGGTCCACGCCTTCGACCCGACGCCCCGGTCCATCGAGTGGCTCAAGCGGCAGCACCTGCCCGCCCGCTTCATGTTCCACCCGTACGGGCTGGGCGCGGTCGATGGGGAACTGAAGATGTACGCCCCCGAGAACCCCCAGCACGTGTCGTACTCCGTCGTGCCGGAGCCGGGCTGGACGAGCAAGCCAATCGCCATGCCCGTCTACCGGCTCGATACGGTCGCCAAAATGCTTGGGCATCGGAAGGTGGACGTGCTCAAGATGGACCTCGAGGGAGCGGAGTACGAGGTGATCGAAGACCTCGCCCGCTCGAAGGTCGAGGTGCCGCAACTGCTCGTGGAGTTCCATCACATCCACAAGAAGGACATCGCCAAACAGGCCACCGCCAGGGCGATCCGGCAACTCAACGAGTTGGGCTACCACGTGTTCTACGTTTCCGTGTCGGGAGCGGAGTACTCCTTCATCCGGCAGTGAGGGTCAGGCATGAGCAGACTCAATTGGCAGACATCGCGCACGGTGGCAGTCGGGCCGCACCAGGTTCCATGCGCCGAGGACCTGGCCGACCAGTCTAACCACCCAAGCGGCATCCGCCGCGACTCATCCGGCATGAGGCTCGTCAAGACAATCGTCTGGCCCGTGGTCTCGCTGCGCGATTACGTGCTGATTGACGGCTTCATTGAGCGGACCATCGGGGGATGGATTCGCGAACTGGCCCGGCCCGAGACGGACTTCCTCGAAATCGGCTGCGGGAAAATGAGCCTGCGGAAGTACCTGCCAGCCGGCGTATGCTACAACGGCCTCGACCTGTCGCTGGCGGAGTTCCACCTGCTTCGCGTGCTCAAGGCGAGCCCGGACGCCAACGTCGCACTGGCGTCGGCGACGGCCATTCCGCTTCCGGGCAACTGCGCGGACCTGCTGGCCTCTACGGAGGTCCTAGAGCACATCCCGGAGATCGACCAGGCTGTCGACGAGATCCGCCGCGTCGCCCGGCCCGGCGCACGCTTTGTTTGCAGCATCCCCAACAACTATTGTCGCAAGTACGCCGTCAAGGGCGCCAACCGCGAGCACGTCAACAACTGGACCTACGACGAGTTCGTCGCCTACATGGGCAGTCGAGGCTTCCGGCTGGTGCGCGGCCTGCGCAAGGGTTACTGGATTCGACTGCCGGGCTGGCTGGCCAGGAGGATGAATGCAAGCTACCAACTGCCGCTAAGGCGTGCGAAAGAGTACGACTGCACCAACTTTTTCTGCGACTTCGAGGTCGAAAAGTGACCGGCGGGAGGCAGGCTCATGCTTTGTGGCCCAGCCACAGGAGGCTCCGGTAGAGTTTGTCGACCTCAGCCAGGTGGGAGGTGATCGAGAACTTGCGCCTGACCTCCTGGCGCGCGCATCGGCCCATTTCCGCGCGGAGTTTGGGGCTTTCGATGAGTTCTATTGCGTTGCGGGCAAGGGCGTCGATGTCGCCGATGGGCACCAGCCGGGCGCTGGCGGGGTGGGTGAGTTGCTCCGGCACGCCGCCGCTGATGAAGCCCAGGACGGGCTTGCCCATGGCGGCGGCCTCCATTGTCACGCCCGGCAGCGGGTCGTCCCGCAGGGGCAAGTGGCAGACGATGTCCATCCCCGCCATCCAGCCGGCGATGTCGTTCTGCTGGCCGACCATGTGGACACGGTTTCCGAGCCCGTATTGCTCGATACGCTCATCCAAGAGCCTGGCATATTCCTCGTGCCCGCCCACGAGCCCGCCGACGATGACGTAGTGGACGTGGTCGTATCCCATGCCGTCCAACTGGCGTGCGAGGTCCAGAAACGGCAGGTGCCCCTTGATGTAAACGAGCTTGGAGACCATGCCGATGTCCAGGGCGCCGGGCGGGATGTCCGGGCGGATCGGGGCGACCTTGTCAGGGTCGAACACGTCATAGTCCGGCCCGCCGTCGTAGAGCACGCGGATGTGCCGCCTTCGCCAGGAGCGGAAGACAATGCGGTAGACCGCGCCGGACACGCAGGCAACCGCGTCGGCCAGGAAAGTCGCGATGGCGGCCAGGATGCCGTCCATCAGGGGCCAGTCGAGAATAGTGCGGACGAACACGACGCACGGCACGCCCGCAAGCCTGGCCGCGATCAGGCCCTGGAAGTCCAGGATCTCGTTGACGTGGACGAGGTCGATGCGGTGCCTGCGGCAGAGCCATGCCACGCGCAGAATAGTCGGCGCCAGCCAGAACAGGTACTTCATCACGTGCAGCGGGTCCGAGAGCTTCCGCAGGTGTTGCCAGTAGATGATGTGTACGTGTGCGCCGATCTGGCGGTAGTGCTCCGCCAACTCGGACTCAGCCGGCAGCACGATGTGGGCCTCATGCCCGCTTTCCAGCAGGTGGCGCACGATGATGACCTGGCAGCGCTCCGCGCCACCCTGAAGGCTGTAACCCGTCGAGAAAAAACAGACTTTCATAGGAGCCCGGTCGCTTTTCTGACCGCCGGGCCGCCTGCCTTGCGGGCGCCGTCGCGGTCGAGTATCCTTTGCCCATGGTCAAGATATCCATAGTCATGCCGACATTCAACCAGGCAG
>CAZSBS010000328.1:0-4547 GCA_964605095.1 uncultured Planctomycetaceae bacterium
GGATGACGGCCGCTCAGGCGGCGCGGCTGGTTGATGAGCACGACACCCGGCTGTGGCGTGTGCTCCAGCACTACGTGGAGAAGGCCCGGGCCGAGGCTGCTCTACTGCCGGCCCGTCGAGCTCAGGCCCGGCTGCCCGAACGGCGAATGCCGTCGCCTCTCCAAGAGGCCCTTCTTGACGCCGATGTTCGACAACTCGCGGCAGCCACGGAGGACGCGGAATGAGCAGCTACGGGATAATTCCCTTCAAGCCCGTCAAGGTGGGAGCGATTGCCAAGATGAAGCCTGCCGACGCCAAGGTGTACATGGTGATCTGTGCCCATGCGTCGGCCAAGACCTGGGATGCCCGGCCTGGCGTTGGTGGCGGAAGGCGAACCCGTTGCCGGTGGTCTTCCTGCCGGGCGGAACCGTCCGCGTACACCTGGCCGCGTTGGAGCGGTGGATTGCCGAAGAGGACAAGGCGGCCCGGCGGGGCGGGGCGTGCTGAAAAAACTTGCGGAGAAACTGTTTTCACATTGACAACATGCGGGCGGGGCGTTAGGATTCCAAATATGGCTACGCGGCGACTTGACAGTGAGGCGGCTGAGAGTCTGCGGGCGGCCCTGCGCAAGACGGGCTTGGGTGTCCGCGAGATAGCCGAGCGGGCCGACATCAGCGCGGGTATCGTGTCGCGATTCATGATCGGCGCGCGGACGTTGACGCTGCCGACGGCGGATCGGCTGGCGGCGGCGGTGGGGTTGCAATGGCGGCTGGTGAAGCCCCGGAAAGAGCGGTGACCTATGGTGAAACTATCGTCGGAAGAGAAGCGAAAACGAAAGGAAGCCCGCAAGCTTGCCCTCAAGGCTGATTCCGCAAAACGCGCTGCCCAGCGCGCCTACCAGCGTGCCTACTACCTTGCCCTCAAGGCTGATCCCGCAAAACGCGCCGCCCGGAATGCCCGCCATCGCGCCTACATGCAGGCCATGTTGGCCGACCCCGCGAAACGCGCCGTCCTCAGCGCTCGCCGGCAGGCCCGTTTGGCCGACCCCGCGAAACGCGCCGCCGACAATGCCCGCAATCGCGCCCGCGAGCGTGCCCGCCAGCGTGCCCGTTTGGCCGACCCCGCGAAACGCGCCGCCGACAATGCCCGCCGGAATGCCTACCGGCGTACCCGCATGGCTGACCCCGAGTACCGGGCCGCCTACAATGCCCGCCAGCGTGCCCGCCAGCGTGCCCGTTTGGCCGACCCTGTGAAACGCGCCGCCTACTATGCCCGCCAGCGTGCCTACCGGCTGGCACGGAAGGGCAAGTGACCTATGTCGAGCGTATGGAAACGCAAGGGGGCGAAGCGGTACAGCATCAGCTATGTCGATGAGAACTGAACCCGGCGGACCGTGCCGGGCCTGGCCGGCAAGTCGGACAGCGACCGGCGAAATAGCTTGCAAAGGCTGGGAAACATTGGTATTACAAGGGCAGAATTAGCGCAAGCGCCCCTAGCTCAATTGGATAGAGCATCGGTCTACGGAACCGAAGGTTACTGGTTCGAACCCAGTGGGGCGTAGTGAAAAGGCCCGCATCGGCGGGCCTTTTTACTAGAGCGGAGAGCAGTAGAAAGGAGTGAGTAGAAGAGGCGGCCGACGCCAGCGCCGGAAGCGTCGCGTGCCTTATCGCGGTCGATCTTGCCGCCGCGCCGCCGAATCCGCCCCGCGGGCAGATTTGCAAACGCAGTGAGCCTGCCGCCGGTGGGCAGGTCTTGGTGCTTGCGATTTGGTGCTTGTTCAGGCCCGTGAACCGGGGATAATACGCAGTCTATTCAGCGCACTATCTTGGTGCGGCAGGCTGCGAACAGAGGAGAATGTTATGATATTTCGATCGATGCGTGGCACAAGGGCCTTCGCGATGGCGACGGCGGCGGTGTTGGTGGCGGTGGCGGCCCTTGCGGGCCTGACGGCCGGGATGGCGGCGGACAAGCCCGCGGAAAGTCCCGCGACAAAGCCTGACGCCGACGGGTTCGTCAGCATTTTCAACGGCAAGGATCTCACCGGCTGGGACGCCAAGCCGGGCTGGTGGTCCGTCGAGGACGGGGCCCTGACGGCCCAGAGCACGCCCGACAAGCCGTGCAAGGAGTGCAACTATCTCATCTGGACCGGCGGCAAGCCGGGCGACTTCGAGCTGCGGGTGCGGTTCAAGCTCGTCGGCGGCAACTCCGGTATACAGTTTCGCAGCCAGCGCCGGCCCAACTGGGACACCTACGGCTACCAGGCCGACATGGACGCCCCCAACCAGTGGACCGGCGCCCTTTACGAGCACGCCCGCGGCAAGGTCAGCGGAGTCGGCGAGAAGACCGTCATCGACGCCGACGGCAAGAAGACGATCACGCCGATCGGCAAGCCCGCCGAGCTTATCAAGGCCGTCAAGGCCAAAGACTGGAACGAGTACCGCATCATCGCCAAGGGTCCGGAGATCACGCTGATGATCAACGGCGTGGTGATGTGCCAGGCCGTCGACAACCAGAAAGGCAAGGCCGCCCGCGACGGCGTCATCGGCCTCCAGATGCATCCCGGCGAGCCGATGAAGGTGCAGTTCAAGGACATCCGCCTGAAGAAGTAGCCGGTAGCCGGTAGCCGGTAGCCGGTGGGGAAGACGGTGTAACCGGCTTGCTCCGCGTGAAATCCTATTTGCTCGGCACGGCGTAGGGCAGGCGGACGTTGTGGGCGGCGGCTTGTTCGGTCAGCGCCTTGCGCATGCGCTGAAGGACGTCGGAATGTTCCTTGCTGCCGGCGAGGTTCTTCATTTCACCGGGGTCGGTCTGGAGGTCGCAGAGCAATTCCTCCGGCCCCGCGGAGTCGAACAGGGTGTACTTGTATCGCCCGTCGGTCACGCCGTTTGAGAACTGGGCTTCGATCATCAGGTATTTGCGCCATGAAGCCGGCTCGTCGCCGCCGAGCAGGGGCCTGAGGGATTTGCCTGCCAGGTGAGGCGGCGGTTTGACACCCGCGAGATCGCACAATGTGGGCAGGAGGTCCAGCCCGTTACTGACCAGGTGTTGCCTATCGACGTGGCCTGGCTTTGTGAGGCCTGGGCACTGGATCATCAGCGGTATTCTCGCGGCTTGCTCGTAGGTCCAGGACTTGTGCTCCATGCGGTGCGAGGCGTCCATGTCGCCGTGGTCCGAGGTGTAGACGACAATCGTGTTGTCCACCAGGCCGGCGGCGCGGAAGGCATCGAGGACGGTCCCGATCTGCCGGTCGACGAGTTCGGTCAGGCGGCAGTAGGTCCAGCGATGCAGGCGCCACTCCTTCTCGCCCCAGTTTTTCCTGATCCACGGCTTGAAGGCGCGGTCTTTCAGACCGGCCGGGATGCCCTTCGGCTCGTCCTCGGTCGGCTCGAAATTGTCCGGTAGGGGCGGGCAGAGCGTTTGATAGAACTTTTCATCGGAGACGCCGGCCGGCAGTTTCTCGGCTTGCTGCATGGCTTGCACGGCCGGGTTGCCTTTCCCTCCTCCGCCTTGTTGGGCGTGGGCCATGATGGCCTGGAAACAGATGTCGTGCGGGTTGATGAACGACGCGACGAGCAGGAACGGCTTGTCGTGAGGCTGCTTGAGGAACGCGGCGCACTTCGTGGCTAGTTCATCGCGCTCATTGCGTGTGAGCAGGTCGAACCCGCAGGCCCTGATGTCGGCCAGCTTGCCCGGGAGATGGACCTTCCCGCCGTAAACGGTCTCGTAGCCCGCCGCCCTAAAGGCGTGGCCCATGGCGAGCGGGACAAAGGGCTCCGTGCCTTTTGACTTGGCGTTTTCCCGCATGCTGACGGCGGAGGGGTAATGGCCCGTGATGAGGCTGAACCGCGACGGGGAGCAGACGGGGTTCGTCGCGTAGGCCTTCTCGAACCGCATCCCCTTGTTCATGAGCGAGTCCATGGCCGGGGTTTTGAGCCACTTGTTGCCGGCACAACTGAGCATTGTGGCCGACTGCTGATCGGTCATTATGAAGAGGATGTTTGGCTTGCCGGCGGGTGGCCTGGGAGCCGCCGCTTGCCCGTCCGCCGCCGTCTCGGCCGCCCGGATGCCCCTTGCCAGCATCGACGCGCCAAACACGCCCACCCCGGTTCGCTTCAGGAACCGCCGCCTGGTAGTTTGCTCCATGGCCATCTCCTTTGCCTTAAACCGACTTTGTAGGCGGAAACCGCCTGCTCCGCCAGCGAAAAGCGCGGCCCGCGGTAATGCCAGTTACGGAGGGATATCGATCAGCTTGGGCTCGCACCGGCCTGTCAATACCCCGCCGAGGCGGATTCGCGAAATGAGCCCACCCCCTGTAACAGGCATAACTCGTCGTTGCGGGAACATCCTCGGGCAACGAGACGCCGTTCCCCGCAAAACACAAGGGCCGCCCAAGGGGAGCCGCACAGGGCCATTGGCGTGTCGGCCATGAGAGGAGGCATCTCTCGGAGCAGGCGTTAGACACTTACCACGTCTTCCTGTACGGCATCCCCTCGGGAGCCCTTGGGGGTGCATCATTTCAGATTTCAGATTTCAGATTTCAGATTTCAGATTGTCAACTCTCTCGCAGA
>CAZSBS010000329.1:0-2325 GCA_964605095.1 uncultured Planctomycetaceae bacterium
AGACCGGAATTGACATTCGGGCATTTGGCATTTGACATTGGGCGCCTGCCAGCCGGCAGGTTGAGCATTTTCCCGCTTCCGCCCGCACGAAATTTCCCCTATAATTTACTAACCGGGAGCCTATGTGCGTGTCCAACATGCACAAGGCAAGATATTCATGGAAGCCATTGGAGGTACACCATGACGAAAGTACGAATCTTCGCGATCCTGGCCCTGGGCGGCCTGATGACGCTGGCGGCGCCAGGCCAGACTGGCCAGAGCAGCGACACAAGCGTTTATCCGCCAACCCCGGCGGCTGAGTCCGCCTCCCCCGCAGCCGATGCCGATACGCAGTACGCGCCAACGAGCGCGGAGATGATCGACAACGGCGCCGTTACTCTTGTCGAACCGTACGACGGCTACGGCGAGGTGTCGTTGGATGAGTTGTCGGCGGCGCTTTCGATGCCGGCCGGGCCGGAGCCGTGGGATCTTGGCGAGTTCGCACGCTGGCAGGAGCCGGCGGCCCAGGACGCCTACAGCGAGCCGGTAACGATCATTGACGAGGGGCAGGCGATCGTCGGCACGTTCGAGCTGCCCAGCGAGTTCTCCGACGAGGGCGAGGGGCAGTTGGCCACGGCCCAGCCGCAGGAGGCCCAGCCGCAGTTGCTGCCCGCGGAGCCCGCAGCCGCATTGCCCGCGCAGGCTCTGCCCGCGCAGGCCGGGGCGCAGCAGCCGGTGGTGCCCAACACGCCCCTGGCGTACAACGCCCTGACAAGAGCGTACGGCGACGCGGGAACCGTCTATGCCACGACGGCTGAGTATTACTGTGCGTCGCCGATGTACGCCCCCACGTACTCCACCTACTACTACGCATACCCGTACGCTTATGCATCTAGCGCGCCGCCGTGGTGGAACGCGCACTGGCCGCTGAGTTCGAATTACAACATCTACCCGCGGTGGCCCGACTACTACGGCATTTACTATGGTTATCCGTACAACTCGTACTTCGGCACGTATGCAAGCTATCCGTATGGCGGGTACTTCGGCACATACGTGAGTTACCCGTATGGCGGGTACTTCGGCACGTACGTGAGTTACCCGTATGGCGGGTACTTCGGCACATACCTGGGCTATCCGTACGGATCGTATTACGGGAGCTTCCAGCACCCCCGCTACTTTGGCTCGGGATCTTACCTGAGCTTCTCGTTTGGCGGCAGTTCGTGGAGCATCTACGGGCAGCTAGGCCTGTCGGGCTATCAGAACCGGCACTTCAGGTCCAGCCATGACCGGGATGATTTCCTGAGGTATTCCGGCTCGCGAAGCATCGCACGCGGCGGAGCATCGTCCGCGCGGTCATTGTCGGCCGGCGCATTGGTCAGGCCGTGGCGGCCAAGCGTGTCGCACCAAGTTGCCGCTGCCCGCAATGGGCGAAGCTATGACCTGTCAACCGACCGCTCGCGGCTCGGGCAACGCGGGCCGGTGGAACTGGGCCGCAGAGCGCTGACCACGGCTTCCGGCGCCGGCGCCACGCGGGCGACGGTTTCACCAAGACCGAGAGGCCAGGCTCTGACTACCGGCGGGGCGTCGGCAATGGCGGCGCCAGTCGTAGGCCGGGCCGGCAGCACCTTGAGCACATCGCCGAGAGCCATGACCGGCGCGACCGCCCAGGGCCGGCTCCAGCAGAGGCGAGATGCGTACATGGACGTGCTGAGGCGACCCAATGTCGGTGCCGGCGGCGCCGCTGAGCGCCTTTCCCCCGGCGGCAACAGGACGGCATTCGGCACGGCCTCGCCTGCCGGCTCAGCCTCGGCCGGATCGCGGGTGAACCATGGGCTCGACGCCGGCAACGCGTTACGACGCTCGCCGACGCCGAACATCGACACTGCCGTCACAGCCCAGCGCGAAACGATGCGGAACGACTTGCTCAGGCGGCTCAGCGCCATGCCGGGCGGCTCCGGCTCCGCCGGGGCGCTTGCCGGCCCGACCAGGCAGTACAACACGTTCCAGCCGCAAGTGGCGCCCGTGCAGCACTTCTCGCCGGGCGAGTCTCCTGCCGGCCAATCCCGATACCCGACGCCGAGAAGCCTTACCCCACGCAGCTTGACGCCTCGGACCTTGACCACGCCCAGCGCGACAATCACCCCGACGCCCCGGACCACATCCACGGTCCCGTCGCCGGAGACGAGATTCTCCCGCTCAACCTGGCCGCACAATTCAACCACTACACCCGGCACAAATACGCCAAGGACGTTCACGCCGCGAACGTTTACGCCCAGCCAGGCCGCGCCAAGCACCAGCACGCCGTCGCGGTCGTACACGCCGAGCACGTACACGCCTCGAACGTTT
>CAZSBS010000329.1:2425-4539 GCA_964605095.1 uncultured Planctomycetaceae bacterium
CGCCGAGCACGTACACGCCTCGAACGTTTACGCCGAGCCAGTCCGCGCCGAGCACGTACACGCCTCGAACGTTTACGCCGAGCCAGTCCGCGCCGAGCACGTACACGCCTCGAACGTTTACGCCGAGCCAGTCCGCGCCGAGCACCAGCACGTCGGCGCGGTCGTACACGCCGAGCACGTTCGCGCCTCGGACGTTTGCACCGAGCCAGGCCGCGCCGAGTTTCAGCCAATCCGCCCCTAGTTCCAGCCGATTCTCGCCGGCGCCTCGCGGGCAGTCCGGCCCGACAATGAGCGCCCCGCCGGCTCGGACATACAGCCCGGCCCCTTCGCGGGCGCCGATGATGTCGCGAAACGCCGAATCCGATTCCCCCAGGAGCCAGCGGGCGGCGACGGATGAAACCGCCCCGCGCAGTAGGCGAAGATAGCCTGGCCGGGCGAAGCTGGGTGCCGTGGTTTGCGTTGTCCCGAAGGGACTCGCAACCGCGTCTTTCGGCCCGGAAAAGCGGATCGGACGCCAAGCACCTCGAAGACGTGGTTGCGTCGTCCCGGCGCGCCGGGACTCCGCGAACCACGGCACCCAGACCACCGGGCCGCCTTGAATTATCGGACACACTCGCCTACCAACTACCAACCACCGGCTACCGGCTACTGCCCACCTTCTTTTCGTGACGAAATCTGCGGCGAATTTGTCGGGGCGGCCTTGCGTTTGGCGTGGGGTTGTCGGTACAGTACGTTTCCATGAGCGACGCCATGGATTTACTGCGTTCCGTCAAGGACCGCACTGACGATACAGAGTTCTACACGCCCCTTCCCCAAGGCTACCGCGTGGGCAGCACCAGGTATGTGGTGGTGCTCGGCACGGTCATCAGCGGCTTGGGCAAGGGGATTTTCTCATCCTCGCTGGCCAAGCTGCTCAAGGACAAGGGCCTCAAGGTCTCCCCGATCAAGCTGGAAGGCTACCTGAACATCGATTCGGGCACGCTGAACCCGTTCCGCCACGGCGAGGTCTTCGTACTCGACGACGGCATGGAGACCGACATGGACCTGGGCACCTACGAGCGGATGCTCGACCAGGACCTCACCCGCGCCAACTTCATCACCAGCGGGCAGATATACCGCTCCGTGCTGGACAAGGAGCGGGCCGGCAACTATCTCGGGCGCGACGTCCAGATGATCCCCCACGTAACCGGCGAGGTGAAAAGCCGCCTCCGCGAGCTGGCCGTGCAAACCGAGGCGGACGTCGTCTTCGTCGAGGTCGGCGGGACCGTCGGCGACATCGAGAACGCGTTCTACATCGAGGCCCTCCGCGAGCTAAGCTACGAGGAGGGCGAGGGGTCGGTTATCTTCGTCGCCCTGACGTACATCCTCCGCCCGCCCGCGCTGGGTGAGCAAAAGTCCAAGGCCGCACAACTCGGCATAAAGCGGCTGATGGAGTTCGGCGTCCATCCGCATATTATCGCCTGCCGGGCCGAGTCCACCGTGGGCATGAAGGTCCGCCAGAAAATCTCCGTCTACACCAACGTGCCCGTCCGCCGCGTGTTTTCCATGCACGACCTGACCAGCATATACCTGCTGCCGGAGGTGATGCGAGAAGCGGGCCTGGATAGCGAGGTAGTCCAGCTTCTGAAGCTCGGCGGGAAAGTCAACTCCGCCCGCGACGCCCGCGCCGCCGTCGAGTGGTCGCGATTCACCTCGCGGATAGCTTCGGCCACACGGAGCGTACGCATAGGCATAACCGGAAAGTACACCGCCCTTCGCGACAGCTACGCCAGCATACTCAAGGCACTCGAACACGCGGGGGCAGCCAACGACTGCAGCGTCGTGGTCGACTGGATCGACACTACCGACATTACCGACGAAAACGCCGCCCAAGCCCTGGCCGACTGCGACGGCATAATCGTGCCCGGCGGGTTCGGCGTTCGCGGCACGGCCGGAAAAATCGCCTGCGTCAAGTACGCCCGCCAGCACAAGCTGCCTTATCTTGGGATATGCCTGGGCTTCCAGATGGCGGTCATCGAGTTCGCCCGCAACGTCTGCAACCTGCCCCAGGCCGACAGCACGGAAATAAACCCGGACTGCAAGGACCCGGTTATCTCGATCCTGCCCGAGCAGAA
>CAZSBS010000330.1:0-4510 GCA_964605095.1 uncultured Planctomycetaceae bacterium
CGCGACGTGTGAAAGCGGCGAGAGCTCGCCGCACTCCAAAGGCTTCGCCCCCGCTCGGGGACAGTTGGGGTCAGCCCTTAAAATATAAAATAAGGGTTGCCGGGCAGGTATTTGTTGCGTAATCTGAATCGGGATACTTCTTGCCCAATTGAATCCTGATAGCGCGGCGGTGAGGCCGCCTTGGACGGCGCTGCCGTAATTTGGAGTGCGGCGAGCTCTCGCCGCTTTGTTATATCGCGTAGCGATGCCGTTGCTTCTGCCGTTTTGCTATTGCTGTTGTTGTTTTGCGTGCGGCGGTGGGGCGAAACGACAACGGCGGACGGTTTGCCGTCCTCGTCGTCGCTCCGCGACGTGTGAAAGCGGCGAGAGCTCGCCGCACTCCAAAGGCTTCGCCCCCGCTGGGGTACAGTTGGGGCAGCCCTTAAAATATAAAATAAGGGATGCCGGGCAGGTATTTGTTGCGTAATCTGAATTGGGAGTTCTCTTGGCGTACGGGACAGTCATATTTCCCACACTAGAACCTACGACCTTCTTCTCTTTTGTTATCGCAGCAGAACAGGGATTGCGTGTCGTTGAAGATTCGCGTTATTACCCGCCGCAGCAGGCCCTTGAGGCTCGGGTTGTCCAGCGGGCCCAGGCAGCCGGCGGCGAGTTGTTTGTAGGATTCCATCAGTTCGCTCGTCCGGGCGATGACGCCTTTTTGCTCGAAGAGTCCGGCCAGTTCCGCCCAGTGCTGCTGGAACGTCGAGCGGCGTCGCCAGACGTCCTCGAGCCGCCGGCGGCCGTCGCCTTCGACGTTTTCGGTGGCGATGGCCAGGAGGATGCTCGGCCGATCCGCGTGGGCGTCGCCCTTGCTTGCGGCCTGGCCGGTTTCGCCGGCGTGGAAGTCGTCCAGGTCGTCGCGTATCTGGTATGCGATGCCAAGCGCCTCGGAATACCGGCTGAGCACCTCGTGGACGTTCTCGCCCGCCCCGGCCAGCGTTGCGCCCAGGTGCAGCGCAACTTCGAAAGCGGGGGCCGTCTTTCGGCGGAATATGTCCAGAACCTCCGTCGAGGACAGTGGGGAGGGATCGCGGGACCAGCACAACTCGGCGCCCTGGCCCAGGCACAGCGTGCGATGGCCCTCGGCCGCGGCGCGGAGCATTTCCACCTTTCGCCCGCTGGCGCAGCGGCACTCGGCGATCAGGCGGTATCCCTCGCCCAGCAGCAGGTCGCCGACGTTCAGCGCCACCGGCACGCCGTGGGCGGTGTGGAGCGTCTGCTGGTCGTACCGGCTGGGATCGGCGTCCTCGATGTCGTCGTGGATCAGCGATGCCTTGTGGAAGCACTCGACGGCGACGGCGAGTTTTCGCAGGTCTTCCGGCAGCGGCGCCTCGACATCCTGAGCAAGGGCCTGGTAGGCGCAGGCGGTCAGGAACGGTCGCCAGCGTTTACCGCTTCGGGCGAGCCATTCGCGGGCGATTTCGCAGGTCCGGCCCTCGGCGGGTCCGAGCGTTTCGGCCAGGCTTGCCGGCTCGAACCAGCCATCGACCTGTTTTCGCAGATCGTCGAGGTCCAGCCGGCGTGTGACGTCGTCGCTGGTAAGATGCATGGCTTCCCAGAGCCAGTCCAGGTCGAGAGCGGTGTCCTTGCAGCCGTCGCAAAGCAGCGGCACGGCCAGGCCCGGCACGGCTGCCGCCTGCATGTACGGGAAGACCCGCTCGAGCACCTCCAGGCAACTGACGCCTATGACGGCCTCGACCTGCCCGGTCTCCAGCAGGCTCATGACTGCCGGCGATCCCTCGGCCACGAGCACGACGTAGCCAAGCTGCTGTGCCTCGGCCTGAAGGTCCTGGATCACGCAGCTCCCGCAGGCGCCGCACATCAGGCCGACGCTGTCGATTGTGCCGCGGCAGGCGTCGGCGTTTCGCAGGCACTGGGGCAGCAGCAGCAGTCGCCGGTTAAACGGGATGCTCGCGAGTTGGTCGCGCCAGACCTCGTTGCTAAGCAGCACCGCCAGCCAGTCGCGCCACTGCTCGTCGGCGCCGGTGGATTCGATGACGCGGTCGCAGTGCATCCGCAACTCCGCCAGCCCAAGCGGCGGCGTGGGGGCCGTGGCGCGCACGTACTGTCTGACGGCCGCCAGGAGCGAGTCCCGCTGGCTCTTGGCCGGCGGGATGCCCTTTTGCGCGGGGCGCCCAAGGCGGGATGGCGGCGAGATCGGGATGGTTGGTGTAGGTTTCCGCATGAACTGGCGATTCCTTCGCTCGGCCGCCTGCCCTTGGGGCTCCTTTCGGGGTGGCGCGGCGGCGGGGCTCATTACGGGGCGGTGTCTTGTTGACCTCCGTCGCCCTGGCAGCAGCAACGCCCGCTGCCGGTGGGGGTCTCGTCGCAACCGCAATCGCAGTTGTCGCCTTCGGCTTTGCCGCTGCAATCGCACTGGCAATCGGCGGGCCGGCGGTCGATGTCGCCGGCGGCATCGGCGTCGCATTCACAGTTGCACGCGGCCCCGGCCGGCGCGGCGGAGACGCTCAGCGACATAAGCACCTGCGGGGGAATCTCGAGTTGCTCGGCCACTTTTTCCAAACGGGCCAAACCGACCAAACCGGCCGGGCCGTGGTTGCCGGCGCCAATGGCTGCCTTTGCCGCCGCGAACGAAACCGCGCCGCCCTGCCGGCTGCGGAGAACCTGGTATACGTCGCCTTGCAGGGCCTCTTTCAGGCTCGTGGCCGCGTCGCCGCCGCCGGGCTGCTCGGTAGCCTCCTGGCCGTTGATCGGGCCGGTGGGGTAGTGCGGGAAAATGATCGCCGCGTGAGGGCACATCCTGGCGCAGGCCGGGCAGTTGGTCTTGCACGAGGCTGGGTTGGACACCCGCACGCCGCCGTCGTCGGTCGAGAAGACGCCGAACAGGCAGAAGTTCGCGCACTGCTTGCAGTCGGCGCAGCGGTCGTAGTCGATCACGGGGAACCAGGGCATCCACTCGCCGGGCTTCGGCAGGCCCATGGCGGCGGCGATCTCGTCAACGGCGTCGATCGTGCCGCAGCCGCACAGGCCCGAAGCGTCGATGCAGACCGCGCCGTCGCCAGCCAGGTCCGGCGGGATCTTGCCGCCCTCGAACTCGCCCACGATCGCACGGGCCAATGTTTCGGCCGGCGGATGCAGGCCGTCAGGCGCTGGCCGGACCACGCGATACCCAGCCGCAACCGCGGCCAGGATAAGTTCCGCGCGCCGTTGCGGCGTCATCGCCCGCGTGCCGGGGCCCTCATAGAGCACCACAGTCATCGCCTTGGCCGGCTTGGCGGCGTGGGCGCTGTCCGCCGGGGCTGGGCACTTGCCTTCGTCGCGCCCGGCAAGAAGCCCGCGGGCGATCTCGTCGGGGGCGGCCTTCTTGGGGTCCAGCACTTCGGCGGTTTCCGGCAGGGTTTGTCCGGCGGCGTGGAAGAGCCACTTTACCGCCCGCCGTGGCAGGCCCGCGATGCGAAGGTCCGTCGCGGCCGACCACCGCCGCATGGCTGGGTCACCCTCGGCCGCGAGTTGGCAAATGTCCGGCACGACCTCGAACGCCGCGTCAGACGCCGCCAGGGCCGCGATGATCTCTTCGGCGCCGTCGGGCGGCGCATCGCCCGCCTGGACGCCGGGACTGTATACGATGGTCTGGTAATAGGGCATAGTTATCTACCCTTATAACAGCAGGGCCCGTAAAGTTGATCCGGGAAAAACGAATCACTGTGCGAATCCCGACCTGGGAAAAGAGTCCTACCCATTTCCCCCTTTTGTCCGGGTCTTTCGCGGGAGGGGCAATTGTCCTATAATGCCTGCGGTGCAGATCGCTTGTCCGTTGTCGAGGAAGGCTCAGGTTCCATGAAGGTGATATTGACGCTTATGCAAAGAAAACAAGGACTTAGCGTCCATTTGCTGCTTGCGGCCGCGTTGGTTGTTTTCGCGGCGTCGGCGTGGGCTCAGAGCCCGGACGGCCCGGCGCCCGCGGACAAAGCCGCTAGCAAACCGGCTAGCAAACCCACGACGGCACCGGCGACTGCGCCGGCTACTCAGCCCGCCCTGGCGACCCAGCCGGCGACGGGCTTGACTCCCACGGACCTGAAGTCCCTCGAGAACATGATCGACCTGCGCATGAAGGAGGTCTCGTCCGAGGCGGCAATGGACGAGAAGCTCCGCAAGAGCATTCTGGACCTCTACGGGCAGGCCAAGGCGCAGTTGGTCGCGGCACAGGCGACTGTGGCGCGGACGGAGGCCCTGGAGAAGTCGGCCGTGGCCGCGCCCGCGGATGCGCTGAATCTAAAGCAGGCGGCGACCCAGCCGGCCAGTCAGCCGGCCACCATGCCCGTCGAGAAGATAACGCTGTCGGACATGGAGGCCCAACTCAAGAAGATGGAACTGGACCTCGCGGAACTCAAGAGCAAGGCCGGGGCCGCCGACGAGGCGATGAAGTCCATGGCCCGGCGCCTGGAGACACTGCAGGGCGACATCGGCAAGAACAGCGACGAGCTGGCAGCTCTGCGGGAGAAAGCCG
>CAZSBS010000331.1:0-4498 GCA_964605095.1 uncultured Planctomycetaceae bacterium
TCACGCCTTCGAGTGCTTTGCTTTCCATAGCTCGTACCCTTCTTTCAGGCTCCACTTGCCGGCTGGACCCTGATAGTTGACCTTACCCTCGCTGCGGCTGTGGACCTCGAACAGGCCGCGGTACTTCATGCTCACCGGCTTGTCGGTGAAGGCCGTGGTGCCGATGGTGCGGATGCGGCAGCACATCCACTGCTCCAGGTCATCCTTGACTTCCTTGCTCACCACGCAGGCCAGGATCAGCTTGCTGAGCCGCTTGTGCGGGCTTGGCCGGATGGCGAAGTCGCTCAGCAGGTACATCTCGCAATCCAGCTTGCCGCGAGGCAGCGAAAACGAGAACGCGCCCAGCAACTTGCCGGCCGAGAGGACCGCGTAGTTGCGCGAGGCATCGCAGACGGTGATGTGCTTGGAGAGGTACTGGCTGCGGATGGCGTTCATCGTCTTGGCGTCGATCCGCGACACCTGGATCGGCTCGATGACCTCATCCGTCCGCGGCGCCCAGGGACTGACGCCGATGTTCTGCCGAGCCGTGGCCAGGCGCGTCGGCGCTGAGTCAGAGTACATGAAGACCGGTTTGGATATGAGGGTAGTCTGCACCGTCGCGACGTGCTGCGCGGCCAGGGCGGGCTGCTCGACATCGCTGGAGATCATCCAGTGCCGGAAGCTCCGCACCGTCTGGCTGAACGCCTCGAAGTCCTCCGGGCTGAAGAGCTGGTATGTCGGCTTGGGCCAGTCGAACACGACATCCAGCTTCTTGAACAGGTTCTCGTAACCGCCCTTGTACGTCGGCGGGAAGCTGATGCAGACCGCGTCCTTGTCGGCACTCGCTAAAAACTCGCGGCAGTCGCCGGCGAAGTATTCGACGGAGAGGCCGGCCGTGGCCTTCGTGACCCGCTCGACCGTTTTCGCGTGAAGCTCAGGCCAGCGACGCCGATACTCGGCCGCCATTCGGTGGCCGTAGGCGTTGTCGCCCGAAACCTTGAGCATCTCACCTGCGAGCAGCAGCGTGGCAATCGTGGCTGGGCCGGTGGTTAGGTATGATTCAAGCCAGGAATACTCTTGCGCCTTGATTACGTAACGTTTAGGGGTATTGGCGAGGTGCCAGCCTAAGGCGCATGAGTAGATCGACACGTCGTTGGAGTGAATCGCTCCGACGCCGCAGCGGGCCAGGATGCGCTCGACGGTGAAGTTGCCGCTGCACGCGATGTAGACGGGGAGGCCCTTCCAGCCCTGAGCGGCTGTCTCCAGGACGGCCCGCATGTAGCGATTGATGCTGCCTATGAACATGCCCATATTGTCTGGGCAGTGTCAAGGGGCGCAAGACGTGTTCCCTTTCACTGGCATGTTTGGGAATTGTAAGGAATCATTGCACTTCTTGACTGACCGAGATAGAATACTCGCAACCCTAAACGTGAAAGGACTTCGATATGGGTAAGAATGAAAAGACATCGAAACCAGTTGCTTCTGCTGCGGCCAAGATTTTGAGAAACCCCCATTCATCCAAAGCCGCTAAGAGCGTGGCCGCTTCCGCTTTGACCCAAGCGCCGAACAGGAAACGCAAGTAAGCTGTTTGATAGCCTCTTGCGGGATTGTCAGTCGGCCCATGATGCAGCCTTCGGCTACACTCATGGCAAGGGTTACGTAGTCTCTGTTTTGGGTGACCACGAACCCCACCGTTTCGCAGATGAGAGGCGGTAGTGTGGCAGTTTCGTCGTGGAAGAACTCCCACCCATACGGGCCCATCCGGCTGTCGATCCACTTCACGAAGACCAGCTCGCCTGTTTTGCACCGGCGCATATGCAGCTCCTTACCGAAACGCAAAGGACTGATAGCTCATAGCGCCGCCGTGGCCGTGAGCCACGTCTTCCCGGCTGGTGGCCGGGTGTGCCCTAACACCGGCGGCGCGGGTACAGCGGTCAGAAAAGCTTGGTCTGACCGCTGATTCCATTATCCGGGCGTGTCAAGTGTTCGATCTCGGCGCCCCACGCCTGGGCCAGCCGTTCGGCCAGCACCTTGCGATGGCAGACGTTCACATCCCGGCAGCCGCACATGAGCACGACGGCCTTGCCGGTGTCGGCGATTTCGCGGAGGCGTTGTTGTCCGGCGGGGAAGTCGGCGATTTCGATCTGCTCAAACGTGCCCTTGTAGTTGACGTTGCCGAAGGCCCGCAGCCACGTGTACCGCTCGCTCAACCGCTTGGCCAAGACCGCAGAATTCCACGCCGCCGCCCAGCGCGACCGCGGGACCATGCGGACATCGACAAGGATGGCGTCTAACCGGTCCAGGACGGCCTCCACGTCCTCAATGCTCCAACCGCTGTATCCAAGGGTGTAGATGGTCATGATGGGCTCCCTTCGTTTTGATGCTCCCCGCTCGCGGCCACGGCTTCAAGCTCGGTGATCCGCTGAGCCGCCAGGCGGGCGTGCTCGCGGAGCGGGTAGTTCTCGCCGGCCAGGGCCAGGGGGAACAGATGCTCACCCACGGCCGCCAGTTCTTCGCCGGACTCGGTGCTGCCGGAGTCCATGCCGGCCAGGCTCGGCTGGCGGTACAGGCCGGTCAGCCGGTTGATCTCCCGCTGGACGTCGAGGGCTTTGGCCAAATTGGGGCCGCTGCCTTCGCCTGCGGTGCGGATGCACCGGCTGTAAAGGTCGTTGAGCCGGGTCAGGGCCGTGCCGAGCAGCTCATCGCGGTTGTACTCAGCCGCGAGGGTGAGCCGCTTGCGGGCCTCGGCGATCACCGACCGGACCTGCGAGGGGTCCACATCCAGCTTGGCGACGCAGGCGCTTTCCAGGTCCGCCCCGGCCAGGCCGTAGACCATCCACAGCAGCACTCGTTCGATTGTCGAGTCGGTCACGTCGTTCATGGCTTGCCTTTCTCCGACATCAGCACGGGTGTAAGAAGCTGCACCGCCCGGCGAAAGCTCAGTTGCCCATCTTCGGTCGCCTGCTCGACGACTCTGGCGATAACCGACATATCCGGGTCGCTCCCTGTCTCGTTCCGCCAGATCGAAGCCAGCAGGCTGTACGTGTCCATTCCGATCTTGCCGGCCTGGGACTCGAAGCCCAGCCGAGTGCAACGGTCACGGAACCGCTGGGAGAGCTTCTCGGCGTAGTTGGTGGTGAACACTATCACCGTCCGAGGCGGCAGGCTCTCCAGCCTGTCCAGCCAGATCGTCTCAACCGCCGAACTCATCCGGTCGGCCTCGTTGACGATCACGGTCTTCCAACCGCTGCCGTAGAACGGCGTGCGCCACATCCGGCCCTCCAGCTCGCGGACGGTATCGGCCGTCTGCTCGCCGCTGGCCACCACGTGGACGCCGCCGAACTCCTGCGGCTTCTGCTCAACATCGCAGCCGAGCGCCCCCGCCAGGCCCAGGGCGGCACTGGTCTTTCCGGTCCCCGTCTCACCCTCGAAGATGAAGGCCGACGGGTACGGGCTGGCTGCGAAGTTCTTCAACATACGGACCACCGGCTCCTGGCCGAAGAGGGCATCCAGCGTGCGCGGGCGATACCGCTCCGTCAGCGGCCCGGCTCCGGCACTACACTGGACCGCCTGGACCGGCGGCGGTTTCGGGATGCCGGCCGGCCGTGCATCGAGCAGCGTCCAAAGCCGCTGCCAGGACAGGCCGATCTCGCCGGCCAGCTTGGCCAGGCCCTCGCCGGCGCCGCGACGCTGTCGCATGGACTCAATTACATTATCCGGGTATGTCAAGTGGCTCATGGGGTTCATCCTTTCGGGGGTATAAGGTTAGAAGCTCTGGTGCGGAAGGCTCCCAGCCTCCGCAGCCAGGGCCTTGATGCGGGACTCTTCTTCGTCGCCAGAGCCACAGGCCAGGTTGTCCAGGTCGGCCACGTCGAAGTTGATCGGCCTGCTGCACCGCGCGAACTGCAACACGCCGCCATCGACAACGGCGATGACGCGGGCGGGCTCTTTGTCCAGTACGTCCGGCTTGACCATGTAGGCAAGCCAGCCGCATTCGGGGCACTCGCCGGCCGGCATCTCATCGCCGGGATCCACGCGGCCCCAGAAGTCGCGGATCTCTGTCGTATCGTCAATGTCGCCGGCCCACTCGCAGCCAGGGTTGCCGCAGCGGACTGGCGTCTCGCACATGATTCTCGGTTTCGGGTTGGTTGGCATTGCTCGATCCTTTCGGGGTTGGTTGGTGTGAGGGGCCTGCCTACCGGACAGGCAGGTTCAATCGGTTACGGGCAGGTACTCGGTCCATGGAGCGTCGGAGCCGCGACGGGCGTGGACCCAGGTGCCGGCAGCGAGCCGGCGGGCGAAGATGCCCACGAAGGCCTGGCCGAAGACCTTCTCCCACTCGGCCAGCAGCTCATCCTGCTCGGCCGTCGGCTTGCCGTGGACTATCAGGACCAGGTGGTTTGGGCCATCGTCGCGGTAGACCAGGAAGTCGAACGCCTCGATGCTGCTGCCGGCGAAGATGGCCTTCTTGGCTTCATCGACGGCCACGTAGGGAACGCCGCGCTGGCGCAGGAAGTGT
>CAZSBS010000332.1:0-4455 GCA_964605095.1 uncultured Planctomycetaceae bacterium
TCCGTCGATTCGCGAAGCGTGAGGCATGGAACCTTGAGAATGGTGGTCTCCTCCTGTATGCCGCCCGAGTCGGTCAGCACGATCCGCGCCGAGGCCGTCAGCTTGAGAAAGTCCATGTACCCGACCGGATCGATCATCCGCAGGTTCGGCATGTCGGCCCGCTCGGCGCGATCAACTTCGTTCAAAGGTCAGCCGCTCTTGCCATGGTTCCTGCCGTTGGCTCGTTTGCACCGCACGGGGTTGATGTTCACGACCTTTCCGCCCTGGAGCACGTACAGGGGCGTACACGTGCGTTTCGCCAGCAGGCGCTGGAGGTTGTCCATTTCACGTTTCCCGGCCGACATCGCCATCACGCTCACCTCAGCCGGCGAGGATACCGCAAGTGACCCGCGAAGGAAACGCAAGCTTTTTACGTGTGTGAAGTTTTCTTCTGGCAAGCCGCAACTCTTTGCAGCGGAACTTCTTAGTCCCGCAGGGACGTTTGGCGATAGCCACGGGCGCGAGCCCGTGGGAAGCTGCCCCAAATTCCAAAGAGCCCCAGCGGGGCGATTGACGTCGTCAATCGCCCCGCTGGGGCTCCAAAAAACGGCACCCGCATGCCACGGCCTGCGCAAAGCTTCGGCCGAGGCTATAACCAATCGCCCTGGGGGCTCAAGAAGAGGTGCCAGGATTTGTCCTCGCACACCTTTTTACCATTTGACTGCCCGGCATCTTGCCAAGCGCCGCGGCCAGGTGGTAAGATACGCACCGACAATTGCGGGCGTAGCTCAATGGCTAGAGCTCCAGCCTTCCAAGCTGGTTGTTGAGGGTTCGACTCCCTTCGCCCGCTTCACCAAGCCCGTTGCCAGCGAATGACAGCGGGCTTGTTTACGACTGCTCGGGGACGATCGCGCCGTGATCGCGGAGCACGCAAACGGCATGCCCGGTTGGCGGCGGGGACGCCGCAAACACTGTTCATGGCGGCCGGGGGCATGTGTTTCACGGACTCCCACGTGGCCCAGGCTCTGGTAGGCATCCCACGGATCGGCTTTCAACTCCGCGCTAATGCACGAATGCACGTGATCGGAAGATTCCAGTTGATTAATGAGACTGTCCTGCCTAAAAAGTGAGTAGGTAGCCCCGTTATGGAGTGCGCGGGGCGAAATCGTTCACAAATCGCCCATATCAGGCACAAAGGAGAGAACAATGTCAAAGCGAAGTGAAGGTATCGCTGTATTCCTGTCCTGGGGTATGGCGCTCGTGGTGGTATTGGCAAGCCAGTCGGCGTGGGCCGCCCAGAAAACCGCCACATGGACAGGTAGCGGAGATGGCGTCAACTACAGCAACCCCGCGAATTGGGACATCGATGGAGGCGGCAATCCCGGTTCTGAGGTGCCCTTGAACAACGCCACCGACACCTACGTCGTCGTAATCTCGTCAGGCAGCGTCACTTTCGACGTGCCGGATCCCGTCGCGGGGACCAACGATGTTTTTCGGATGACTCTAGCGAGCGGCAGGACTCTCACCATCGACCCGGCCAGGAACCTGTCGGTGATTGATTCGGCAAGCATAGGCGGCACTGTTCAGACGACCAGCGGCACTTTCTCGGCACCGTCGGCGGCGTCGATGATAACGGGCAACACGGCCAAGGTCAGCGTCAACGGCACAGGTTCGGTGAATATCGGAGCGGCATCGTACGATAGCAGGGGCTTCACAAGCGGCGTGATCCTCTCGGCCGACGGCAGCGGCGCGTCGCTCAGCCTTCCACTTCTCCAGACTCTCACAGACTCGGCGGACCCCTACCCTGCCCATACGCGAACGATCCAGGCGCTCAACAGCGCTACGGTGGACCTGTCCGGCCTGACGGTCGTGCATGGCGCCACGGGCGACGATTGGACGCAGTTCGTCGAATCCTCCGGAGGCACGATTGACCTGAGTTCGCTGCTGACGGCGAACAACAACGTTTCATTCACGTCGAGCCGGAGCACCTTTTCCCTGCCGGCGCTCAAGACGGCCGGGAACATGAAATTCGCCCTGAACCCCGGTTACACGCTGAATCTGACGGCGTTGGAGCAGCAGACCGGCGGGACGTACCTTCTTGCCGCTTCAGACACCGTCAACCTGGACAAGCTGACTTCTCTCAAAGGCGCTCGCGTGACGATCTCGGACTCGGCCTCGACCTTCGCGGCACCGCTGCTGGGCAATATCGACGATACTTTCTTCAACCTGTCCGGCGGGGCCCGACTGGTCGTCGCGGTGCCCAACTACGTCGGCACGGGTTTCTCGAGCGGGACGTTCTTCTCCGCCGACGGCACGAACACGCTGCTGGATCTCTCGTCGATCAGCACGGTCAACAGCGGTACGGACTACTATCCTGCCCATGTTCGCACCATTGCCGCCACCAACAGCGGCGTGGTGAACCTGGCGGGGATGCAGACCCTCAACGGCGGCACCGGTGATGACGTTGTCGAGGTCAAGATGGTCGCAGGGGGTGTGGTAATGCTGAACGAACTGGCCACAACTACCGGGAATGTGCGGTTCAACACCGACATCGACCTGACCGTCCCGAAGCTTAAGAACGCCGCGACACTGCTGTTCACGATGCAACCGGGCTCTACACTGAACCTGCCGGAGCTTATCGCCCAGACGGGCGGCGCGTACGATCTTCCAGCCGGCGCCACGGTGAACCTGCCGAAGCTTGCGACCGCCACGGGGACAACATTCAGCATCAGCGACCCAGCCGCCACGTTGAACGCGCCGCTTCTGGCCAACGTGAACAACAGCTTCCTGAATATAAGCGGCGGAGCGCAACTTGCCCTGCCGGGCGTCACGAACTATGTTGGCACGGGCTTCGCTTCCGGCACGTTCATGTCCGCGGCGGGTCCGGGGACGCTTCTGGACCTGTCGGGCCTTGAGGCGATAGACGGCTACAGCGACTACTATCCTGCCCATGTTCGCACCATTTCGGCCTCCGATGGAGGCAAGATCGACCTGTCGGGGGTGACGTCGCTACGAGGCGGCGCCGGTGACGACAAGCTCCGCATCAGCGTCAGCAGCAGCGGCGTGATCGACCTGTCGTCCCTGCAATCGGTTCCGGTCGGCACGGCGGTGTTTGACGTTGAGGCCGAGGGCACCTTGAAGCTCGGCAACTTCACCGTAACGGGCAACAGCACGTTCAATATCAACGACGTGACGAGCGTTGTCGACGTGGCGGGCTCACTTCTGCTGGATTCGGTCGCGGTCTTCAAAGTCGCCACCGGCGGCGGTCTCAGCGTTGGCGGAAACTTCTCGTTCGCCACTCAGAACGAAACGGCCTTTACCACAAGCAGCGGGATATTGGCCTTTGACGGCGCGGGAACTTTCGGCTCGCCGCAGTTCCTGGAGGTAGGTGGACTGGACGCCGGAACAGGCGATCCGGGGAACAGCGGCAACTTCGGCATCGGCCAGCTCGTTATCGGCACCGACGATCAGACGACGGTGGTGAGCCTGGTGGACGTGATTGACAACGGCAACCGCGCCAGTCCGGAAGCGCTGTACCTGTTTGGTCTTGGCGGCCCGGACGGGTTGCTGTTGAGGAACGGCTCGACTCTGGTAATCGACAATATCCCGGTTTACGCCTGGGTCAACGGCGGCTGGATTCGCCTGAACGATCTGTTCACCGGCGGCGCCAATTCGATTGATTTCGGGCTCCTGACGAACAACCCAGCTGACTCCGGCTTCGTGGCGATTCCCGAGCCAGCCTCGCTGGGCCTGCTGGCCTTCAGTGGGCTGGCGATTATCCGGCGACGGAAGAATTGATGCTCGTTTCGCTCAGCCGAAGTCGCCGCTTCAGCCGGCCGCCCGCCTGGCCGACTCGAACCGCAATCGGTACTTCGTAACGACATCAAGCTTGCCCAAGCCCGGAATCTCGGGATGAAGCCCCCGCTCGCCGGTGCTCTGCGGCGTCGCCGCCGCTCAATCCGCGATCTGAATGTCCGGCTTTGAGCGGGCTGTTCTCGCAATCCCGGGACGCCACGCCATCTACTGGCCTTCCCCGCTCTGCCGGCCGGGCCGGAGTGGTAAGTACAGCAAGAAACACTCCGGTGCCAAAGGCTTGCCGCGTTGAAATGCCTGGGTTTGCGTTTGGCAACTATGTATTTTATGCAATCAGGCCGGGCATGGGTAATCGGGTCTGGAATTGGTAAGGAGCAAACGATGGCCAGCGGAGTGTGGCGGCGAAATCGGCGTGAGTTTCTGGCGTGGGCGGGCAAGGCGGCGGTGACCGCCGCGGCGGCGGGGATGCTGCCACGGCTGCTGAGCGGCGCGGATGGCGGAGCCTCGTCCGGCGCGGCGGCGCAAGCTGGTGGTGCCGCAGCCGACGGTGCGGCTCAGCCGGCGGGCATCGGCCTGGGTCCTGACGGCAGGCGGCTGCCGAACGTGGTGATCATCTTCACCGACGACCAGGGCTACCAGGACGTCGGCTGCTTCGGCTCGCCG
>CAZSBS010000333.1:0-4446 GCA_964605095.1 uncultured Planctomycetaceae bacterium
CAGGATGGCCGTGCTACGCATGTCCGCCAAGGTACTCAGTGGCCTCGCGGATGGCCTGGGGATCGGTGTCGTCGAAGATATCGGCGGCGCCCAGCTTGGTCGGCAGGACCATCCTTAGTCGCCCCGCGAGGGCCTTCTTGTCGTGCTGCATTATCCACCAGACCTTGTCGGTGTCCAGTCCCGGCCGGCGTGTGGGCAACTCCAGCTTGTTCAGCAGCCGCTCGATGCGATTTGCAGCCTGGGCGTCGAGCAGGCCGCGTCCGACGGCCAGGCGGTTGGCGGCCACCATGCCCAGCGCTACGGCCTGGCCGTGGGAAAGCTCCCCGTATCCGGCAAGGGCCTCAATGGCGTGGCCGATGGTGTGCCCGTAATTCAGGTGTGCCCGCTGGCCGGTCTCGCGCTCATCGGCGGCGACGATGCTGGCCTTGATCGCCACGTTGCGGGCGATCAGTTCGGTCATCACGTCGGGCAGGCATGCGAGGATGCCCTCGGCCTGGCCCTCGATGTAGTCCAGCAGGCTCGCATCGCGGATGACGGCGTGCTTGACGCACTCAGCCAGGCCGCCGATTAGCTCGCACCTGGGCAAGGTCTTGAGCGTTTCGACGTCGATCATCACGCCCGCCGGCTGGTGGAAGGCGCCGATCAGGTTCTTGCCGGCCTGGTGATCCACGCCCGTCTTGCCGCCGACAGAGGCATCCACGTCGGCCAGCAGGCTGGTCGGGCACTGGTAGAACCGCATGCCGCGCAAGGCGATGGCGGCGACGAACCCCGCCAGGTCGCCAACTACCCCGCCGCCAAGGGCGACGACGACGGTCGAGCGGTCCACGGCCGGGATTGTGGCGAACATCGCATCCAGCACGTCCGCGACGGTGCTCAGGTTCTTGTTGGCCTCGCCGGCAGGGAACTGTATCAGCGCCGCCTGAATCCCAGCCGCGGCCAGGGCTTCGTGCAGCCGCGGGCCGTAGAGCGGAGCGACGTTGGAATCGGTGACGATTACGGCGCCGGTCACGCCCGGCAGGGCTGCGACCGCCTCGCCCGTGGCGCCCAGCAGCCCGGGTCCGACGCGAACGCCATAGCTTCGCCGGCCAAGATCAACCGTGACGGTTCTTTCCAGCGGCACCGGCGGTTCCTTCGGTTTCATCGTGGCCTTTTTTGTGGAGGTATTGCTCGACGGCGGCGGCGAGCTCTGGATCTACATGCCCGTCTGCCGGGTCGGCTGGGGCGTCCTGTACGCCGGGTGTTTTGGCCGGACTGCGAAGCGGCTGATACCTGGAGCCCTGGACACCGCGGCTCTGCCGCATCTGCACCATCCGGCGGCGAAGCAGGTAGAACCCGCCCGCCAGGGCGACCAACAGGATCGCCACCGGCGCCAGTCTGGTCATGAGCCCGTCGGGTATCGCACCGCCGCTGCTTAGCTGCCAGGCCATCACGACGGGGTATTGACGCACCGGGCCGTCGCGTTCGGTTTTGATCAGGTTCTTGTAGAAAAGCGCCGCTACGCGGACCTGCCGGCCTCGCCCGTACTCGGTCTCCCCCTTGTCCTCGCCCGGCTTGCCCTCTCCGAGGTAGTCGCTGGGGTTGACCACCGAGAAAATGATGATCGGACGTTCGGGATCGGGCCGGTCGTTGTTGCCCAGCAGCACGCCGTACAGCCGCCAGACGGGGTGATCCTTTGGCCAGAAGTCGCTGTAATTGAGCCCGTCGCCGGATTTCATCTTCGTGACGCTGTATATGCTCACCGTCGTCTGCAACGGCTGGCCTCGCCATCGCTTGGGCTCGGCCAAGAGGCTCACATAGGCGGGCCGGTCGAGTTGCGACCACTCCTCGGGCTCCAGTTGGACGTTGCCGGCCGCACGGGCCGCAATGCCCAGCGCGACATACAGGCCGGTCTCGTCAATCTGTTTTGTGTCGTCCCGCACGGCTTCCAGGACCGTCTTGTCCATGTCCGTAATGGCGATGCGATCAGCCATGGCGCGAACCTTGGCCGGCGAGGTTGCCGGCGCGCCGGAGATGGTCACGCTGATGCCCGCCTCGGCGGGCTGCGTGCCTGCCCCGTTGGGGGCGGGCGGGGCATTTGGCTCACCCTGTGCCAGTGCAGCCGGCGCTGCCGCCGATGTCAAGGCCACAACCAGCAGCGCCGCTGGCAAAACGCCAGCCAGGCCGCCGCGACATATACGACGCTGAGGGCTGTAGTGCATGTTCATGCCCCGATTGTACGGCGCAGCCTGCGGGCTGTCAAAAGAAGGTCTTGGCTCAAACAAGCTCGTAGTTCTCAGGTCTGCCTGTCGGTGGGCAGGTCTTAGGGCGGCAGTCACCGTGCCGGCTGACGAGGGGGAGATGGACAAAACCAGGGACAGTCACGAATGGCCCGTAGATAAGCCTTTGATCTAAGCCCGAAGGGCTTTAACCGCCTAGCCCAGGGCAGAGCGAAGCGCCGCCCTGGGTTGCAGACGCACATTACAATCCAAGCCCTGAAAGGGCGCAATATCCGTTGCTGCAAGAGTTTGTGCCGTCCCGATGTACATCGGGACTCATTTCAAAAAACACCCACCACCCAGGGCGTTGCCCTGGGCTAGGCTGTGTGAGCCCCTTGGGCTCATGGAATCGAGACTCAAGGCCTTATCTACGGGCCATTGGAGACAGTCACCAATTTCTGGGGCGTACGGGTGTTTGTCTTTCCCGGGTTCCCGGGTTCCCGGC
The DNA here is from genome assembly GCA_964605095.1 of uncultured Planctomycetaceae bacterium. GTDB lineage: Bacteria > Planctomycetota > Phycisphaerae > SM23-33 > SM23-33 > JAUWQU01. The sequence continues at coordinate 2,701 of CAZSBS010000333.1, forward strand.
TCCGCCGTCTGGCTCTTCTTACCAGCTTGGCTACCGGCGACTGGCTACTGACCACCGGCTACCAAGCCCGCCGTCAGCGTTGTTCGGCGGGGGGGGCCTGTTGTGGCGTGACGGCCTCGGTTTCCGGCGAGGAAGGTGAGTAGGCGGGCAGGAGGAAGGAGTCGGTCGGCTCGGAGGGTTTCTCGTCGCCCTTGTAATCGGTCACGCCGTTGACGAGGTAGATGTTATTGCCGCCCACGCCTACCGAGGGCTTGGTCTTGAAGTCAACGTGCATGTCCATGTAAAGGACGGTCTGGCCGGTGCCGTCGTGGTTGTCGCCGGCCTGGCGGCCGAGGCAATCGGCCTGGAACCGCCCGCCGTTGAAGACGGGCGAACTGTCGGCCAGGATCGCCATGCTGGCTTGTACGGCCTGGAGATGCTTGTCCTCGAGCGAGAGGCCCTTTGGCCCGATCGAATGCTGGTATGAATAGCCAATGAACTTGGGACCCGGGAAGTCGGCCATGTCGGGCCGGACCGTGAAGGAATCGCCGCCGACGGCTGGGCATTGGAAGGTCGGTGGCTGGAGGTATTTCTCGTGGACCAGGCGGAACAGGGCTCGCGAGTTACTGGCGGACGGTTGACTGGCCGTCGGCAGCCAGCGGTCGTTGGGGGCCGTGGTGGACGGCAGCCGACCTTCGTTACGATTGGCGTAGCTCATCATGGCTGTGCCAATCCTGGAGGCGTTCTGGGCGCACTGGACCCGCAGCCGCCTGCGGTCGGCTTCGCGGAAGGACAGTGCGAATATGCTGCCGATAAGCAGGACGATTCCCGCGACGGCGGCGACTTCGCGCATGGAGAAGGTGGGCCGGATCACGTCGCGCCGGGTGAGCTGTTCGTGGGCCAGAAGCGCGTCGGTCTGCTTTGCCGAGCGAATGCGCGACATGGTGCGCTCGACAAGGTCCGCCGGAGGCTCGACCTCTATCGCCAAATCCAAAGCGGCAAATGTGTTACGAAGGTCGTCGTGCATTTGCCGCAACTCAGGCTCCCGCTCGATGAGCCGGCGGACCTCCTGTTGGGCCTGCGGCTCGAGCCGACCTAGAAGGTAGTCGGTCAACAACTGCTGATTATTCGTTGTCTCGCTCTGGCTCATGACCGGACCTCGATGCGTAGGCTTTCCACTGCTTGGCGAAATGTTGGACGGCCGCGTGAAGCCGGCTTTTTACGGTGCCAAGCGGCACGTCCAGTATTTCCGCGATCTCCTTGTACGGAAACTCGTTGAAGTAGCTCATCAATAGAACTGTCCGGAGGTTTTCCGGCATGTCATCTATGATCCTTTGTACGGCCTGGCGGGTTTCAAGGTTCAGCAAAGATTCATCCGGCAGCGGAATATTCGAGGGCAGCAGGTCCGCATAGGTGCCTTCCTGGCTTTCACTTCCTGCTATCTTGGCGTCCAAGGGGGCCGCCTGGTGGCGATAGGTTTTTCGCATCGCGTCGCGGCCCTTGTTGGCGGCGATGGTGAAAAGCCACGGTTTGAGCCGGCGGGAGAGGTCGAAAGTCCCGGCCGAGAGGTGAAGCTGAAGGAATGTTTCCTGGAAGACGTCCTCTGCCAGGGCGTGGTTGCCGGTGAAGCGGGCCAGGAAATTGAACAGCTCGCGCCGATACCGCCGCACCAGGGTTCCGAAGGCCTCCTGGTCGCCCTCCAGATGAAGCCGGAGCAACTCGGTGTCGCTCAGGCCGGACTCGGTTTTCGACGGATCGGGTTCCAAA
>CAZSBS010000334.1:0-4363 GCA_964605095.1 uncultured Planctomycetaceae bacterium
GAAGCCTCTCGGTGACATCACGCCCGTAGCAGACCAGGTTGATCTCGAAGTTCAGCGCGAACGAGCGGATGTCGAAGTTGCTTGAGCCGATAAGCGATATCTTGTCGTCGATGCTGATGGTCTTGGCGTGCAGAATCCCCTTCTCGTAAAGGTATAGCCGCACGCCGATGCGGAAAAGGTCTTCGTAGTAGGCGCGCGTGGCCGCACAGACAAGCCAGTGGTCGCTGCGGCGAGGAAGGATCACCTCGACGACCACGCCCCTGAGCACCGCGGTCTGGAGGGCCTGGAGGACCGCCTCGTCCGGCACGAAGTACGGCGTGGTGATCGTCACGCGATGCTGCGCGGCGTACAGGGCTGCGACAACCAGCCGCTGGTAGTTCTCCGTGGGGTAGTTGGGGCCGCTGGGCAGCGCCTGGATGAGCATGGAGCCTCGCGGCACCGGCTCCGGCAGGATGTCGTCGCTCTCGGGGACCTGAGCGACGTTGAACTGCCAGTCCGCCAGGAACACCATCTGAAGCTCCAGCACGATGGGGCCCTGAACGCGGACCATCAGGTCCTCGAAGACGAGGTTCCGGTGCCCGTACGTCTCGTTGATGATGTTCTGCGAGCCGGTCCATGCGATCCGCCCGTCGATGACCGCCAGCTTGCGATGGTTTCGCATGTCCAGCCTGGCCAGGCGCCGGCGGAAAATGCCCACCGGCAGGGCCTCGTGGATTTCCACGCCGGCGGCGGCCAACTCGGGCGCGAGCTTCTTGAACAGAGGCCTGGAACCGACCGCGTCGGCAAGCACGCGGCAGGCGACGCCCCGCCCGGCCGCGCGAACCAGCGCGTCGGCGATGCGCCGGCCAGACTCGTCGGGCGCGAAGATGTAAAAGAGCAGGTGGACGTGCCGCTCGGCCAGGTCAATGTCCGCCGCCAGCCGGTCAATAACCTCCGACGTGCGCGAGACGATCTCCAGGTCGTTGCCGCCCAGGATGGGCATGTGGCTGAGCTTGCGGGCAAGGGCGGTAGCTGCCGCGGCCACCGGGCCAAGTAGAGGCGCCTGCACGTACGGCAGCTTCTCAAGCCGGTGCGTCACGTCGCGAAGATGCTCGAGCATCCGCGCATGCTGCCGACTGCGGCGGCGAGGCAGCCGGTTCCGGCCAATCAAGGCGTACAGCACTATCCCCACCCACGGCTGGAAGAATATCACCAGCAGCCACGCCATGGCCGCGGCCGGACGGCGGCGACGGATCACCACGAACAACATGACGATCCTAACGAACCACTCCGCCAGCAGTATTCCCAGCGACCAGGACAAGCCTTCGACCTCCCACTCGTCATCCCCTGATACTCAGATCGAAGGGGTGTACATCAGGGCTCCCAGAGTTCCTGGTCGCCCAGCAGCGGATCGAGTTGGGTCGGTCCTGTCGCCCGGACTGCCCCGTCGGCAAACAACACGTTGAGTTTCCCCAGATGCCTCTGGGCTGCGGTGGACAGCAGACTTGGACACTTTGCGTCACTGAGGTCGACGATTATCTTGTCGTAGTCCACCAGCAGCACGCGGCTGTCGCCGTAGTGAAGCTCCCCGGACCGCTCATTGATGCCATAGCTGCACTGCATGCCCCGCGAGAGTTCCACTTCCCTGCCGTTCTTGCTCGTGCCGGGGCCAAGCCAGCCGTAGTGGTGATCGGCGGGATTGGTGACGTCGTCCGGGAACAGGGGTTTTCCTCGGTAAAGCACGCAGTTGCTCTCCCCGCAGGAGTATTTCAAGAGCTTGAGGATGACCTCGCCGGTGGACATCAGGTAGACTCGCATGAGGCCGTCGTGACCGTCATTGTCCATGTAGGACGCGGTGACCACGTCGTTGTCATCCGTGCCGCACTCAATGTACACTCCGCGTGAATCCTGGCCTCGCCGCGTGCCGAAATTCATCTTGCCCAGGCCGCACTCCGTAAAAGGTACTGAAAAGCCGCGATCGGGATGAACGTACACCAGGCCGTCCAGGGGCTCCGTGGGCATGCTGTAGGCGCTCTTGTCGTCCTTTTCCGGGCAGATGAACACGGTCTTCACCGGGCAGACGTCGTACGGCACCGCCGGCCAGAGGTCCGACGTGGGCAGGCCGAAGGCGCCTTTGAGAGTGCTCGCGGCGGCCCCACCGGCGTGCGTGCCAAAAGCGGTCGAGAGCTTGGCGAGATTGTTGCGGCAGAGCGTAGCGCGGGTCAAGGCCGCGGCCTGCTGGTACGACGGCATCATGATCATAAGCAACAGCGCGATCACCGCGATAACGACCAGAATTTCCACGAGTGTAAAGGCATCGCGTTTCATGGCTGTTTGCCTCCTGGAGCCGAGGCGGGCGAGAGGTCCGGCAAAGGCTCATAGTGCCTACGCAGGTTTTCCGGATGCCGTTCGAACACTCGACCGGCCTGGAGGTAGGCCTGTTTTACCTGCGGAAAATCCTTGGTCAGTTCGACGCTGTCCAGCCATTGTACCTGATTGGCTGGGCCGTCGCCGACATAACGCATACCGAGCTTCTTGTACAACGCGCGAATGGCCGCGAGTTTCACCACCGGGTCGAGATCCTTCTCCGCCGCCTCCTGAAGCCAGAGGACAGACCGCTCCGACTCGCACCGCGCCAGGCCAAGCAGAGAGGCCTTTCGTTCCGCAAGCGGGATATTGCCGGAAATCGCAATCGCTCCCAGTCGGTCGGCGGCGGCAGGGTCGCCGAAGAGCCCCAGCGTGCCTGCCGCCGCGACCCGGACCTTCGGCGAGGGATCATCCAAGGCCCGCTCGACGGCCTGGCGGGCGTCGGGGCTGTCAAAACGCCCCAGCCCCACAACCGCCGCCTGGCGGACGTCTGCTTCCTGGTCTTTCTCGGCCGTGCGGACCAGGGCCTCGACTGCCCCCGAGGGCTTTTTGTCGGTGATGCTGCAAACGGCCGCTTTGCGATCGGAGACCGTCTTGCCGGAAACTTTGGCGGAACAGCCGAATGAGGCCAACAACGAGCCCGCCGTGGCGCCAACAAGGACAACCGCGACGGCGGAAAGCACCGCCTTGGTTCTTCCACTCATACTCATATGCTGCAACCTTCCAGCCATAGTTACACTCCGTATCCGGTGCGGGTCGAGACGACACAGCCATAACTCAAGCTCTCAAACGCACCCCGGCGGATGCGGCCCGGCGGCCAACGAAACCGGGCGACCGCTCGTAATGCGCACACTAACCAATTTGTAGGCAAACCTGCGCTATTTATTATACCCTCGGGCAGGCCGTAACGGAAGCCTTAGGCAAGAATATAATGAGCCGGGCAAGCGGCCTGACTTTATGGTGGAAGCGACCCGTTCCGCCGCGGCGGGCCAAAGCAAATGCCGCAGAAAGAATGGTCGCTCGCGGCCGGGCAGGAAAATGGGCCTGGCCACAGGCCCGGCGAGGGCGAAGGCGGGTATAACACTCAAGGCCGGCAGCCGGTTACCAAAACAGGAGACTTCGAACATGCCGCAAACGACACGCCGGGTGTTTCTCAAGCAGCCGATGGCCTTGGGCGCCCTTGTTGGGGCCACCGGGCTGTGCCTCAAGGCTCCCAGAGGTTCTGGTCGCCCAGCAGTGGATCGAGTTGGGTCGGCCCTGTCGCCCGGACTGCCCCGTCGGCAAACAGCACGTTGAGTTTCCCCAGGTGCCTCTGGGCGGCGGTGGACAGCAGTTTTGGACACTCCGCGTTGCTGAGGTCGACGATTATCTTGTCGTAGTCCACCAGCAGCACGCGGCTGTCGCCGTAGTGAAGCTCCCCGGACCGCTCATTGATGCCATAGCTGCACTGCATGCCCCGGGAGAGAAGCACTTCCTGGCCGACCTTGCTCGTGCCGGGTCCCATCCAGCCGTAGAACTGGTCGGTGGGGTTGGTATGGACGTTGTCCGGGAACAGGGGCTTGCCGCGGTAAAGTATGCAGTTGCTTTCCCCGCAGGAGTATTGCATGAGCTTGATGATGACCTCGCCGGTGGACATCAGGTAGACTCGCATGAGGCCGTCGTGGCCGTCGTTTTCCATGTAGGACGCGGTGACCACCTCGTTGTCGTCCGTGCCGACTTCGATGTACTCGCCCCGGGAATCCCTGCCTCGCCGCGTGCCGAAGTGCATGACGCCTGGCAAGCCGGTTTCCCTAAAATCTATACTAAAAGCCTCGCAGGTAACGGGATTGGAGTTGACGTATTTCAGCCCTTCCAGGGGGTTCGTGGGCATGCTGTAGCTGCTCTTCTCTTCCTTCTCTGGGCAGATGAACACGGTTTTCACCGGGCAGACGTCGTACGGCACCCCCGGCCAGAGGTCCGACATGGGCAGGCCGAAGGCGCCTTTGAGAGTGCTCGCGGCGGCCCCACCGGCGTGCGT
>CAZSBS010000335.1:0-4355 GCA_964605095.1 uncultured Planctomycetaceae bacterium
GCGGATTGCCGTAGGATTCGCCAATGTCCACGCCGGCGACGGCTATGCCGGCCGCCAGGAAACGTTCGAACATCCAGTTTTCACGGGCCTCGGGCAGGCCGGGCAACGTGGGCGCGTACCACACCCACGGGGTGGGCCGATTAGCGAGGCGGTTCTCAGCCGCCGGGAGAATTACGAATGCAGTGCAACCGTCGACGTCAAAAACTTCTCCCGGAAGAGGCAGGGCTTTCTGCGGTTTTTTCGTGTCAGCACTCCAAGCCGGGTTCGGCAGGAGCATCGCCGCCAAAATGGCGATGATGGAGAGTACTGCCAGCAGTCCAATAAGCGTAAACGCCGGTTGAACACGGGTTTGAATGGCTTTCTTCATATTTTGCCTTAATTATGGGTAGGTGAAAGGCTGTGAATTCCTCGGAAGGCAACGGGATGTCTGGCAAAGCTTGGTCTGGCAAGGGCAAGTCTCCTGAGCGTCGTTACCTTTGGTGCGACCAAGCCTACCGCGTTATTCTGTGGAATCAAGCCCCTGGCCAAGAAGATGGACTACCCGGCCACGGTCCGCGACGGCAGCACCGGCCAGTTGGTCAACGGGTACTGGCTGGTCGAATTGTATGCCTCGGTATCGCGAAAGAACCCCGTGCCGTATGGCGCCATCGCGGCGCTCGGGCCGTTCGCCAGCGTTGCCCTATCCTCCGCGATGGCAGGCATAATATGCCCGCACCTGCCGGTGGCTGTAAAGCGTTAAAAGCAAAACGGTTATCCAGCAGAACCGGCGTCTTGTTCACCACGATTTGTGGATGAGATCCCTTAATATGGTCCCGGATTTTCAGGGTCAGGCAAACTGGCTTGCAAAAATCATGAATACGCTCGATGTCCATGTGTAGGCCGTATCGTAATGACCTGCGCCCGTCTTGGCGTCGAAGTTCTCGTAGAAGCCGTTGTCCGCGCACATCCTGCAGAATGCCCGGACAATGGTCTTAGCCAGCTCGTCCTGGCCGATATCAAGCAGGCCGGTCACGATAAGCATGGTCGACGGCGCCCAAATCGGGCCGCGCCAGTAACCGTTTTCCATGTACTTACTGCTGCTGAGCTTCTCGGTGGCCAGTCCCCACGGCGTAAGGTGTTCCCGGATCCGTGCGACCAGGGCGGTCCTGATATTCTCAGGCAGGCGACGGCCCAGCACCATGGGCATGCAGGTGATCAGGCTCTCGCATTCCACGATCTTCCCGGAAGGGCGCCGCAGCCCGACAAAATGGTCTCCCCTCCACAGCGTCTCAATGAGCGCCTTGAGCATGCCGTCGCGTCGCTGCCGCCACACAGCGGCGTCGGCTTCCTTGTTTATGGCGTGGGCGATGTCCGCGAGGACTTCGAGTTGGATAATCAGATACCCCGCCAGGTCAGGCGTAGCAACCGGAACGCCATCGTCGAAGATGGTGGAATTATCCCAGCCGCTGTCGAACCCGTGTGTGTAGAACGGCAGCACGTCACCGGGCCAGGTCCAATGATTGCACAGCCAGTTGCTCCACTTCGACAGATAGTCGTAGGCCTTGAGCAGCCGCTCGGGCGTCATTATCCCCGGATTCTCATCCCATATCCTGCGGAACGCCCAGCCGTGAACCGGCGGGTTTGAGAACGTATACCTGATTTCCCGGTCGTTCATACTGGAGGGGCACTTGCCGTACGGATCCTGTCTGTCCGACATGACCATGAACTGATCCCACGCGAGGTCAGGGTTGTGGCGGCAATGCGCCATGGCGTTAAACACGTGATCCCAGTGGTATACATTGCACATGCCCATTTTGGACATCAGCATGGTTCGGCGAGTCAGATACCCGACCGGGTCCACCGTCGCGGACCAGTTCACGTACCCAGCCAGGTCGCGGGCAGGCTCGTACTGGGGCGCCACCTCGGGCAGTCCCTTTGCCCACTGGGCATACTCCTGAGCAACTTCCTCACGGCAGGCGTCGAAGGCGGGGCGCTTGCCGCGAACCCACGTCGTTGTGAACTCGTCGATCGCCGCCTCAAACGTGTCGTCGCCATCAGGGGCGAGCACCGCCACCATGCGGCTGGATTCATGGCAGAACCCCTTGCCCTTCTCCCAGGGCGCGTCGACACTCAGTTTTCCCCTGAGCATCTCAAGGGCGAGCTGCACGCCGTGGCACGACATGTTGAATCCCCAGACGCCGCCGGGAAGCTCGCAGGCGGTTGTCCATCTCTCCTTTGGCATTTCGAGTCGCAGCGAAACACCGCGTCCGCGCACGCGAACCGTGCCCTTGCCCGAGATCACGAAAGCCACCTCGCCCCCGCCCGCGGGCTTCAAGGTGAGTTGGCTGGCTGTGGCGTGCGTCTCGAACTCGAGCGCCTCGCCGTTGCGGACCGGGTCAATCCTGAAGGCTCGCGGACTCTTTCCGTGGTGTGTGTGCAGGTACAGCCCCTTGCCCAATTCGCCCCAATCAATGATCGATAGCGAGAAGTAGGAACCGAACCGGCTGAACGGGCACTTGGCGATATCAAACTGCAGGGACATGGTTTCATTCCTCAACGCTAAGGTTGGCGTAGAAGGCCTCGTCGAGGCCGTGATAGGTTGATGTGTGGTCTTCCGTGGGGATCAGGTCTACCAGGAGACAGGCGTTCTTCTCAAGCGTCACCTCCAGGTGGGCCGGGCCATCACTCTTCGTGAGGGCGTGGTATTGGCATGCGGGACGGGCCGATTCCCGCAGCAGGGCGACCTGATCACGGGATGGGTTGCGATGGCGCCCCAGGAGCTTCCATGTGCGGTATGCGTTGCCATGGGTCTCATCAACCAGGAGGGTGCGGGCCACATAGGTCTTCCCGTCATCGAGCAGAGCCAGCCGAAACGTGCGCCGCTGCGAGTCAATCGCCCGGTTGTTGGGGCACCACATGACGCCAACGAGATGGCCATCATCCCGCCGGGTAAACAGGGATCGCGGCGTGCGGTCGAGAACCCGCGAACCGAGCTGACTGAAGAAGTGGAACATGTGATAGGTGGGCTTGGGGATGTCGTGGATATTGATCATTCCGAACCCGCCGTGGAACTCGGCCGGGGGAACGCCCTCCTCGACGAATATGTCGGAGACGGCCCAGTACGAAAAGCTGTCAACATGCTGCCCGGCCTCGCTCAGTGTCTTGGCCAGGTAGGCGGCGTTGAAGGGCAGGTCGTGGATGATCTCGTGGGTGGAGGTCGTGCTGTTGTACTCGGTGATGTGCAGGGGCAGGCCGGGAATAGGCGAAGCGTCGATCTCGCTTCGCATCTGCCCGAAGCGATTGGTCAGGAACGTGGGGGCATCCATCTCGTGGTAGGAAAACTCGCCCTTGCGGAAGGATGAGCGGGCCGAGTACGAGTGCGCGGTGACGAAGTCGACGGGCGTGCGGGTTTCGTGACAGAACCGCAGGAACTCGTCGAGGTGGGCGTCAACGCGCCCCGCCGTGGCGGGTCCGCCGACGCGCAGGCCGGCGTCGACAGCCTTGACGGCCTGGACCGTGCAGGCATAGAGCTTGAAGTACTCTTGCAGCGTTGAAGGCCAGAACCCGTCGAGGTTCGGCTCGTTCCACACCTCGAAATACCACTGAGCGATTTCCTTCAGCCCGTACCGTCGGGCCCAGTGCCGCACGAGGCCCTCGACAATGTCTGCCCATAGCGTATAGTCGCGCGGGGGCGAGGTGTGTGCGTTCCAGCGGGTAAGGGTGTGCGTGCTGCTGGCCAGCAGGCGGGGCATGAACCCGATTTCGACGAACGGGCGGATGCCGATATCCAGCAGGCGGTCGATGACAAGGTCGATGAAAGCGAAGTTGGTCAGGATGTCGCCCTCACCGCGAAGCTGGTCGGGGTCGAAGCCCAGGTCCGGATCCAGTCCAGCCTTGGACTGATTGGCCCAGGAGCACAGGTCCGGCGAACCGGACAGCAGGCCGTGACACCGCAGGTACTGTACGCCAAGGTCGCGGTGCGCCATTTCAAGATGCCGCAACGTCCGCTCGTAAAGGGCCAGCCCCAAGTGACCCGAGCCAATGACAGTGTTGAAGTTGTGTTTGAATCGTCCACCGTCGGCGGCGGGGTCCAGCGCGATGGTATCCATACTCATATTGACCTTTGAATCCGGTTAATACGGGGCTGCCTTACTGTTGTGCGGTATTCCTCGATCGTCCCGGCCATGTTCCAATCATAACCGCCTCCCGCCGCTTGACAAGGAAGAACGGTAAGGCATCCCCGGACTCACCGGCTGACGGGCTGGACATGCCCGAACTGGCCCAGCGAGCCAAACTCACCGCCGCACAGCACGACCTCTTCGCCGACCCGTACAGTTCATGGCAGCGTGGTACGAACGAGAACACCAACGGGCTGC
>CAZSBS010000336.1:0-1200 GCA_964605095.1 uncultured Planctomycetaceae bacterium
AGGCGGAGATGCTCGTCCAGGTCGACGCCTGCGCCGTGTGCGGATCGGACCTCAAGAGCTCCAAGGTCGGCAACCCGCGGATCAAGCCGCCGCTGACGATGGGCCACGAGTTCACCGGGATCATCCGCCAGATCGGTCCGGCCGCCAAAGCCGGCAACCTGGCCATCGGCGACCGAGTGGTCATGGCCACCACCATCTCCTGCGGCCAGTGCGAATACTGCCGCCGCGGCTGGCCCAACCTCTGCGCCAACCTGGCTCCCATGGGCTTTTCCTACCCCGGCGGCATGGCTGAGTTCGTCGTCATTCCCGAGCGAGCCTTGGTCAACGGGCACGTGGTGGCCGTCCCGGCGAACCTGCCGGCCGAGCACGCGGCTCTGGCCGAACCCGTCAGTTGCGCCGTCAACTGCGTCGAGAACTCCGGCCTCCGCGAGGGCGACACAGTCGTCGTCCTCGGAGCCGGGCCGATGGGGCTCATCAACGTCTGCGTCGCTCGCGGCATGGGCGCGGCGAAGATCATCCTCTCCGAGGTGAGCCCGCAGAGGCTGAAAATGGCTGAGGGCTTCGGCTGCGACATCCTGGTCAACCCCGACAAGCAGGACCTTGCGGCAATCGTCAAGGGCGCCACCGGCGGAATCGGCGCCGACGTGGCGATCGTGGCCGCCCCGGCCGCGGCGCCCCAGGAGCAGGCGGTCCATCTCGTCCGCAAACGCGGCACGGTCTGCCTGTTCGCCTCCCTGCCGTCCGGCAAGCACATCCTCCAGATGAACAGCCGGGCCATTCATTACAACGAACTGCGCGTGATAGGCACGAGCGACTCGACACCGGCCCAGGTGGCCACGGCGGTGGCGCTGCTGGCCTCCGGCCGAATCCCGGCCGACAAGATCGCCACCCACATCCTGCCCCTGTCGGAAATCCACCAGGCCTTCGACCTGATGCTGCGAGGCGAGGCCCTGCGAGTGGTGCTGCGGCCCACGCCCTGACGCCGCATGGGAACCAATACGCCTCCCGGCAACCGCCCATCAGCGAACCTGCTCGCTGAAGCGAACAGGCCTCAACATAACTTATCCCGCGTTATCATTTTCCGGATTACCGGTTCCGCTTCTGCTGTTACCGGTTCCATTTCCCGGATTCCCGATTCCGCAGTTTTCTTTCCCCGGCTACCGGCTACTACCGGCTACCGGCTACCGGCTACCGGCTACC
>CAZSBS010000336.1:1300-4355 GCA_964605095.1 uncultured Planctomycetaceae bacterium
CTACCGGCTACCGGCTACCGGCTACCGGCTACCACATTCACCATCGCCTTGATAACTCCGTCACGGTAATCGGCGACGAGTTCGAACGCTTCCTGCGCCTGGTCGAGAGTGAAATTGTGGGTGATCAGCGAGTCGACGTTGACCTTGCCGGCGGCGATCATGTCCAAGGCTCGCGGGACCTGTTCGAGCTGGCGGCGGACGTTTTGTATGCGGAGTTCCTTGCGCCGCATCTGGTTGAGGTCGAAGCTCGCGCGGTCCTGGCATGGTATGCCCACGAGCACCATCTGACAGCAGGGCTTGAGCAACTCAAGGCTCTGGTCGATCGTTTCCTGGAGGCCCGCGCACTCGAAGACCAAGTCCAGGCCCATCGGCTCGATGGCGGTGATTTCCTTGACGACGTCCGTCTTGCCGGCGTTGCCTGTCCAGTCGGCGCCGAACTTCCGGGCGAGGGCCAGGCGGTTGTCCAGCAGGTCGGTCTGGTAGATCATGCATGGCCCGGCCAGCTTGCAGGCGGCAAGGACGCCCAGGCCAATGGGTCCGGCCCCGAGGATGCCGATCTTCGCCCCGCCGCCAGTCTGCCCGCTGAGCTTCTGGGCCCACAGCGAGATCGTCAGCGGTTCCGCCAGTGCCGCCTGACTCGCCGTCATGCCGTCGGGCACGGCAAAACAGCTCGATTCCGGCATTACCAGCCGCTCGGCCAGCGAGCCCTGGGCCTGGCCGGGGCAGCCGAGAAACGTCTGGTTGCGGCAGGTGTGGGTTCGCCCTGTGAGGCACTGGTCGCAGGCGCCGCAGTGGACCAGCGGATCGACGGCCACGCGGTCGCCAGGGCGGATGTGGGTGACGCCCGGCCCGACCTCCAGGACTCGTCCGGCGCACTCATGGCCGACGATCCACGGGTACTCGACGATCTGGCAGCCGATGCGGCCTTGCTTGTAGTAGTGCATGTCGCTGCCACAGACGCCGACGGCCTCGACGGCCAGTAGTACGTCGATTGGATTGCCGATCTTCGGTTCGGGGGTCTGGCGGATTTCGATCCTTCGAATGCCTGTAAGGAACGCAGCCTTCATTATTCTTCCTTCCGGACTCAAGCGGGCTTGGCGGCATTGAACGAACCTTGAACATAGTAATCACCGGCGCGGGGGCAATCACAGACTAAACCGGCGTTTTTGTCGCGGCGGCATTGGCTTGACTGCGCATGGGCCGAGGGCTATAAGGTTATCCTTCGCCGCCCTATGACCTGAGAGCCAGGACCTGGGGCCTTCTTGTCGCACACAGGAGCGTCGCAATGCGTATTATTGTTCCGGTAAAACAGGTGCCCGAGACCAACGCCGTGAAGATGGACGAGGCCACAGGCACCATGATCCGCGACGGCGTCGAGGCAATCGTCAATCCGCTCGACCTCTACGCCATCGAGATCGCCATTCGCCTTCGCGAGGCACACGGAGGGGAGGTCCTGGCCGTGTCCATGGGCCCGCCCAAGGCCGTAAAGGCCATCAAGGAGGCTGTGGCAATGGGCTGCGACGGCGGCGTGCTCGTCAGCGACAAGGCCTTCGCGGGGTCCGACACGTGGGCGACCAGCTACGTGCTGGCCCAGGCGATCAAGACCCTCGGCGACTACCAACTAATAATCTGCGGCGAGAGGGCAACCGACGGCGACACCGGGCAGGTAGGCCCGGGCATCGCGGCCTGGCTGGGCCTGCCCGTTGCCACCTACGTCAGCAAGGTAGAGGGCGTCTCAGGCGATGTCTGCCGCTGCCGACGGCTTATCGAGGAAGGCTACGAGGTTCTCGACGTGGCGGTCCCGGCCGTGCTTACCGTCGTCAAGGAAGTGGCCGACCCGCGCCTTCCCACGCTTCGCGGCAAGCAGAAGGCCCGCAAGCTCGACGTACACACCCTCGGCCCGGCGGACATGACCGTCCGGCAGGAGTACCTCGGCCTCAATGGCTCGCCGACACGAGTGGTCAGGATATTCCGGCCAAAGGTGGCCCGGCAGTGCCAGATGGTCACCGCAAGCGACGAGAAGTCCATAGACCAGGCCGCCGACGCCCTTGTGGATTTCCTCAAACAGCGGGAGCTCATCTGACCTGCCCCCCCACCGGCGGCGAAGGCCAAGGCAAACGGCGCAACCGACATAAGCGACTCGAAGGATGATTATGGAATACAAAGGTGTTTGGATACTGGCGGAGCAGTTCAACGGTCGAGTCCAGCGAATCAGCCACGAGCTTTTGACCCGCGGGCTGGACCTCGCCGCCAAGCGCGGCGTGGCTCTGACGGCCATCATCTTCGGGCATGATATCGACAACGGCGACCTGCGTGAGCTTATCGACCGCGGGGCAGACGCCGTAATCGCGACCGAGGCGCCCGAGTTGGCGAACTTCCTGCCCGAGCCGTACGCCGCGTGCATGATCAAGCTGATCGAGGAGCACCGCCCGGAGATCGTCATTGCCGGCGCGACCTCGACCGGGCGAACGCTCATGCCCTATGTCGCCATCAAGACCTCCGCCGGCCTGACCGCCGACTGCACGGTGCTGGACATTGAGCCGGAAACGGGCAACCTTCTCCAGACCCGCCCGGCCATCGGGGGCAACATCCTGGCGACGATCAAGACTCCCAACCACCGCCCGCAGATGGCGACGGTCCGCCCGCGTTCTACCCAGCCCGCGCCAAAGCAGTCGGGGCGACAGGGCAAGATCACGCACCTCAAGGCCCCGCCGGAACTACTGGGCAGCCGCATTACCCGCGTTGACTTCGTGCCGGATGAGTCCGAGCACGGGCTACAAGACGCCGACAACGTCGTGGCGTGCGGGCGGGGTATCAAGAAGGGCGAGAACCTCTCCCTGATAAAGGACCTTGCCGGATCGCTCGACGCCGCCATCGGCGCCAGCCGGGACGTGGTGGACAGGGGCTGGCTGAGCTACCCGCACCAGGTGGGGCTGAGCGGCAAGACCGTCAGCCCGAAGCTCTACCTTGCCGTCGGCATCTCCGGCACGATCCAGCACCTCGCCGGCATGCAGACGTCCGAAACCGTCGTCGCCATCAACTCCGACCCGGACGC
>CAZSBS010000337.1:0-4323 GCA_964605095.1 uncultured Planctomycetaceae bacterium
GGCTGGGACCCGCCGCCGTGGTAGTTGACCGGCTTGGGCAAGTCTTCCAGGACGAGCAGCTTCTTGACCGCGCCCCGCTCGACGCCTTCCATGGCGCGTCCGATATAGACGTCGGCCAGGATAAGCGTGCCCGTGGCCAGCGATGGATCGGTCTTGGGCGGTATGATCGCCTCCCGCGGACGGGGTCTGACCGGCTGCGGCTCGTGGACCATGAGCTTGCCCGTATACAGCACATCCGCCCTGCCCTGCTCGTCCATGAGGACTATCTGATTGCCGCGGGCGGCCAGGAAGAGGTTCGTGGAGATCGGGTATGGGTCCCGGAAGTCACCCGTGCGGGAAATTACCTTCATGGCCTGCTTGTCATCCGGGCCGGTCTGGGCGTCTAGCAGTGCGACGTATCCGGCGTGCTCGTTTTGGCCGTGGCCCGGCGAGTTGATGCACACCACCGTGTCGGCGCCGGCTATCGGCCGGGCGTCTATGAACACGCCGCCCGGGTGCATATTGCCGAAGTAGACCATCTGCCCCGTGCCGTCCGGGTTGATCGTCCAGAGGTGGTGGAAGCTCACTGGGTCGCGGTTGACGTACTCCCATCGCGTGTAGAGCACCCGCCCGTCCGGCAGGACCGCGGGCGTGTTCTCGGTGAACGAACCCGACGAGAGCATCCGCATGTTCAGGCCGTTGGCGTCGCAGCGGTGAAGCGTGGCGCTTGGGGCCAGCCAGCAGCCGATGTAGCGCCTGCATCGCGTTGAACTGAAGATGATGTCGCCGTCCGGCAGGTAGGTCGGCTCGACGTCGTCCCATGGCCCGTCGGTCAGTTGGCGCAGGTGCGAACCGTCGATGTCGATCTCATAGAGGTTGTAGTGATGGCCAGGGCCCTTGCGATAGGAGAACAGCACCTTGCCGGCTTCGTAATGGACCTGCGGATCGCGAACCGCACCGGCTGGGTCGTCCAGCAATGTCGTCACCTTGCTGCTGGCCAGATCGAGATTGCAGAGGCGCCCGCCGTCGGCGCCATGAAGCCACCGGTTCGGATCGCAGCACGAGTAGCCGAAATTGGCGTAGTAGTGCCCCTGCGGATCGCGCCCGGGCGATCGTTCGGCAAACACCAGTGTAGTCACACCTTGCGCGAGGAGCCTGTCCGCCGGCCCGTCCGCCGCGGCCTGGGCTTGGCCGCCACGGACCGCCGCCGCCAGGCACAACACAACCGGCGCAATTCTAACCGGGCGGATAAAAAGCAATCGCAGCATGAAGTTAGCTCCCGTCGAATCGAACTGGACCGCCGATCGAAGCCGGCCCTTCTTGAACACCGACCTCGCCTCGGTAGGGCCGCGGACCCTATAACAGTTAGCGCGCCGCCGGCGTGTTGGCGGGGGCTTGTCCCGTGGTTGGAGCGGAATAAATCGCACCGGCAGCCGCCACGCCCAGCAGGTATTTGTCGTACCAGTCGGCAAAAAGCTTGATGTCCTGATCCTGTCCGGGCCAGCTGTGCCCCTTGCCTTCCTTGACCACCAACTGAGCTGGGACGCCCGCCTGCTTGAGCTTGTCGATCATGGCTGTGACCACTTCGAGGCGGACGATGGCGTCCTTATCGCCTTGCAGGATCAATGTTGGGGCGGACTGGGCGGATACGTGGTTGATTGGCGAATACTGGGCCAGGATCACGTTGATCTTATTCGGGTCGGTTTCTTCGACGTATTCCTTCTTGACCGGATCGAAGTCGCGGAAACGGAATGCGTCGATGAGTCCGAGCCTTCGGCTGGTCGCCAGGTTGTTGGAGCCATCCTTCTCCCAGTGGACCCAGTCCACGCCGGGGTAGAAGCAGGCTACGGCCTGCACCTGGCTGGACGCCCGATCGACAGGGTCTTCTGCGTTGGCGTCGCCTGGTCCCCCCTGCGTGCCCAGCCACAGCGCAATTGACCCGCCCGCGGAAGCA
The DNA here is from genome assembly GCA_964605095.1 of uncultured Planctomycetaceae bacterium. Classification (GTDB taxonomy): domain Bacteria; phylum Planctomycetota; class Phycisphaerae; order SM23-33; family SM23-33; genus JAUWQU01. The sequence goes on from CAZSBS010000337.1 coordinate 1,934, forward strand.
CCGCTGATGCCGATGCGGTTGGGGTCAATCCGCAGGGCCTGAGCACTGTGGCGGATGAACCGCACCGCCCGGTGCATGTCCGCGCTGACCTCGCGCATGTCGAACTTGGGATTGCTGCCATGCACGACGGCGAAGACCGTGTAGCCGCGTTCCAGCAGGGCCCCGACGTACTTCACAAAGCCCGGCCCGGACATTTGGTCGTGGCTGGAGTAAAACCCGCCGCTTACAGCCCACACGACCGCGGCCCCGTTCGGCTGTGACGGACGCAGGACGTCCATCGTCAGGGCCATGCCGAACTTCCTGCCGTATATCACGTCGCTGAGGCGGATGACGCCGTCATTTGATTCCGCCAGTTGGTCCACGTCGAGGGAGAGCTTGGCAAGTTGCTTGGGCTGAATGCCGCGCGTGGGGCGGGTGGGGGTTTTCGATGCGGCAGGGCTGGCAGGTCCCGCCGCGGGTGCAGAGTTGGCAAGGCTGGCGGCGGGCTGGGCCTGGCAGATGGCTGCGGCAGTTGCCAGAACGCAAATAGCGGTCCCAAATCCGACGGCTGTCCGAAGATGAAGACTCACGGCATGCTCCTTTAATTCTTAACTTACCGACCGCTGCAGGACAACGAGTTGCTCAATCCTTGGTCACAAAAACCGGAATATTACTTCAAAGGCGTGCTCCGGGCAATGATCGTAAGTGCCGCAGAATGAACGAGGACAGAGTTTCAGGGAGGCACAACCGGTTAAAGGTAGGCTCGAACAAACATCCGTGTGCTTCACCCATTGGGTGGGTCTCCCGTTCCGTGGGTCGAGGGCGTCCTCACCCTCTACTACGCGGCCAAACGAGGCTGGGATCGAAATCGTTGGATTGGTGAATAATTCGAGGTTATCCCTCTTCCCCGCTTTCCGGGCCGACTCCTGCACCAGCCTCTGAGCAATCTGCGAGGTGGCCACCTCGATGCCCGCATACCCCACGACCGAACCCACGGCCGCGACGAGCAGGTTCATCGCCAGGATCATTCGCGAGCGGATGCTCAGCGGCATGGCAGGGCCTACTTTCGCTTCACGGCGAAGAACAGCGTCAGGCTCATAAGCTGAAGGATAATCGTTACCTGGGCCCAAAGCGACGCTTCCTGGTTGCTCTCGCCGAGCATCTTGACGAACACCATGCCCAGGCCCATAAGCGCAAAGACCTGCATGATCCCGGCCGAGAGCTTGATGAAGCTGAACTCCTCACTCTGCTCCTCGCGGGCGATCTGGCGGACGTAGCGGAGTATCTCCGCGCGGATCTGGTGCTGGTCGAGTTCCTCCGGCGCCGGCTGGTCGGATCCAGCATCGCCGGTATCGCCGGCGGCCTCGGGTGCGCCCTCGGTGGCCGGCGGCTGGTTGCCCGGCAACGGAAGCATCGGCGGCGTGGCTGGCGGCACGGCGCCCTGGGCTGGCTGTGCGGAGGCCGGCGCAACCCGCCCGGCCACGGGGGCGGGCGCCTGGCGCGGCGCTCGGAGTATCACCCTCGCGGCGTCGACAAGGTTTCGCACGGTGTGGTCGGCCTGGACGTCCTCATCGTTCTCCAGGCCGGGTGTGGCATGATGGTCCGCTCGCGAGCGGACGCGGATGGTCTTGCACCCGGCCCGCTGCCCGGCCTCGATGTCCCGTGCGCTGTCGCCGACCATCCAGCTTTGGGAAAGGTCGATGTCCAGTTCCTTTGCCGCCAACTGCAACATGCCCGGCTGGGGCTTGCGGAGGTCGGACTCCCTGGCGTATTGCTCGATCGTGCCCTCTGGGTGGAACGGGCAGTAGTAGATCCCGTCGAGGTGCGCTCCTCGCTCCGACAACTGCCGTCGCAGCTCGGAGTGGATCATCTCGAGCGTCTGTTCCGTCAGCAGCCCGCGCGCGATGCCGGACTGGTTGGTAACCACCACCAGCTTGTAGCCACACTGGCTGAGGCTCTTAAGAGCCAGCTCCACGCCCGGCAAAAGTTTCACCACCTTGGGGTCGCTGATATAGCCGGGGTCCTCGATAACAGTGTTGTCGCGGTCGAGAAATACTGCTTTACCGGCCATGATTGCTCTCCTTGCTTTCGCGCCGGCCCCCCCGGGGGCCGCCAGAGCGTCAACTCTGTTTGCCGCCGGAGTCCATTATGCGTTCGATGATCTTCGTGGTGCTGAGCCCCTCGACGAGCTCCAGCGTGAGCACTCGCCCGCCGTAGGCCTCGACAAGCTCGCGCCCCACCACGTGCGTCGTGCTGCCGCCCTTTGCCAGCACATCCGGGCGGAGCAACTCCAGCAGCTCCGTCGGCGTGTCCTCGTCAAAGATCGTCACGTAATCCACGCACTCCAGCGAGCCGAGCATCTCCGCTCGCTCGTCCTGGCCTATGATAGGCCGGCTGGGACCCTTGAGCCT
>CAZSBS010000338.1:0-4297 GCA_964605095.1 uncultured Planctomycetaceae bacterium
GTTGCCAGTGGATCGTCCGGTTTCCATCGCGATTGAGACATCATGCAGGCTGGGCGGCGTGGCCCTGGGCGCCGGCGAGGCCCTCCTGGCCGAGGTGGACTTCGACGCGGCCAGCAGGCACGCGGCCCAACTCGTCAGCCGCTTGGCGGGCATGCTGGCCGGGCGCGGGCTTCGCCCGGCCCAGCTCGACGAGGTGTACGTCTCCGTCGGGCCGGGAAGCTTCACCGGCACGCGCGTGGCCGTAACCGTCGCCCGGATGCTCGCCCAGACTCTGCCCCACCTGCGCGTGGTGGCCGTGCCGACAACCGCCGCCGTGGCCGAGGGCGCACGTGAACTCGACTGGCGCCGACTGGGAGTGATCCTCGACGCCCGCGAGGGGCTCATATACGCCGCCACGTTCGCCAGGCCGGGCGGGCCGATCGTCGCCGACGAGCCCTGCGGCGTAATGACGCCGCAAGAGTACCTCGCCAAGGCAGGGCAGCCGCTGGCGCTCGTCGGCGAGGCCCTGGCGTACCATTCAATGCCCGACGGCCTCGTGCTGGCGCCGCAGTCGCTCGACGCCACGCCGCACCTGCCCTCCGCCGGCAACGTCTGGCGCGTCGGCCGGGCAATGGCGGCGGCGGGACTCTTCACCGAGTACCACCAGCTCGAACCGATCTACTGCCGCAAACCCGAGGCCCTGCGGGTTTGGGAAAAAACGCACGGCGCAGAATAGTTACGCCCGGAAACTAGAACCAGCTCTGAAAGACGCGGTAGCCTTTGGCGCCGCGCCGTGAAGGCTGGAGAAGTCTGTAACAATGGGTCCAATGGCAGGCGCCCCTGTCGTTTGCGCACGCCCAAGACAGGTTTGCCCATTGACCGCAAGGCGCATCAGGCCGAGAATAGAATATAAGAGACCGTCCGCCGCTAATGGCGACGGGTCTTTACCAAGTATCAAGGAGCGCCTCATGCATGACATGACGCAGTTTTCGATTTTCCTGGTCAACAAGCCCGGCGTGCTGGCATCGGTGTGCGCGGAGCTGACCCGCTCGCGGGTCAACATGATCGCCCTTACCCTTGTAGACTCGATGGAGCATGGCGTGCTGAGGATCGTCTGCGACAATCCGGACGCCGCACGCGAAGTGCTGGGCCGCACGCATGACCGCTGGACCGAGACCGACGTGCTCATGCTGGAGTTGCGAAACACGCCCGGTGCATTCGCGGCCGTGGCACAGTTGTTGGCCGACCACCACATCAACATCTCGTACGCCTACGCCACGGCCGGGGCAACCCACGGGCGAACGACGGCTGTCTTCAAGGTCGCCGACATGAAAAAGGCCCACAAGGTCCTGGGCGCCCTCGAGGCCAAACCCACAACCGACAAGCCCGCCACCCGCAAAACGCCCGGCGGAAGAAAGGCCGGCCGACGATAATGGCCATTGGGGACGGCCAGCGGGGACAGATACCCAAATAGTGTAAAGTCGCGGGTTCCGGGTTCCCAATACCGGGTTCCGCCGTTGGCTTCTCCCGGCTCCGCCGTTTTTCCTCTCAGGCTACCGGCGATTAAACTGATTTTTCTTTGCCGCCGGGCTTGCTAATGGGCTCGCGGTGCGATTAAATCTAAAAAAGGGCCTCAGGGCCGGGAGGAACCCATGCAGGACAAGTTGTTTGGCGACGGTATAACTTTTGACGATGTCCTTCTGCTGCCGGCGAGATCCTCGGTCATGCCGCAGGAGTTGGACACCTCGACGAATCTGACGCCCAAGATCCGTCTGAACATCCCGCTGGTCTCGGCGCCCATGGACACGGTGACCGAGGCTGCCTTGGCCATCGCGCTGGCACAGGAGGGCGGGCTGGGCTTCATCCACAAGAATCTCTCCATCGAGGCCCAGGCGCGCGAGGTCGAGAAGGTCAAGCGGTCGGAAAACGGCATCATCACCGATCCGGTAACCCTGCCGCCGAGCGAATCGACCGCGATGGCCCGGCAACTCATGAGCCAGCACAACATCTCCGGCGTGCCGATCATCGGCGACGACGGCAGGCTCGTCGGCATCCTTACGCGGCGCGACATGAAGTTCCTTCCCTCGGCCGACACGCGGATCGAGGACGTGATGACCAAGCGCAACCTGGTGACGGCCCCGCCGGGCACCAAGCTCGACGAGGCGGAGATGATCCTCAACCGTCACAAGGTCGAGAAGCTGCTGCTGGTCGACGCCCAGGGCAGGCTGGTCGGGCTCATCACGATGCGTGACATCGACAAGCTCCGCCAGTTCCCGCAGAGCTGCAAGGACGCCCGCGGCCGGCTTCGAGTCGGGGCGGCCGTCGGGGTGATGGACTTCGAGCGGGCGGCGGCGCTGGTGGCTCGCGAAGTGGACGTGCTGGTGATTGACACCAGCCACGGGCACAAGGACGTGGTGCTCGAGACGATCCGGCGGCTCAAGGCGGCCCACGACATCGAGGTTGTCGCCGGCAACATTGCCACGTCCGACGCGGCCAGGGACCTCATCGAGGCCGGGGCGGACGCCCTTCGCGTGGGCATTGGCCCGGGCGCCATCTGCACCACCCGCGTTGTCACTGGCGTGGGCGTGCCGCAGATCACGGCTGTGATGGAATGTGCCAAGGTCGCCGACGCCGCCGGCATCCCGGTGGTGGCCGATGGCGGCATCCGCCAGAGCGGCGACATCACCAAGGCTATCGCGGCCGGGGCGGCAGCGGTGATGATGGGCAGCCTGCTGGCGGGGCTCGAGGAATCGCCCGGCAAGATGATTATTTACCGTGGCCGGCGGTTCAAGGCGTACCGCGGGATGGGCTCGATGGACGCGATGCTGGCTGGCTCGGCCGACCGATACAGCCAGGAGGGCGTGCAGGACCGCCGGCGGCTGGTGCCCGAGGGCGTCGAGGGCCGGGTGCCATACCGCGGCTCGCTGGCGGACTTCGTCTTTCAACTCATCGGCGGCCTCAAGAGTGGCATGGACCACTGCGGGACGCACACTATTGAGCAGTTGCGGAAGGATGCCAAGTTCCTCCGCGTTTCGTCGGCGACAGTGGTGGAGAACCACCCGCACGACATACAGATAACGCACGAGGCGCCGAACTACACCGTTCCTACAATGGACCACGAGTAGCTACCGGCGACAACGGACCATAAAGGAGAACGCGATGACGATGCATCGATATGCAGCCGCGGCCATTCTGGCTGCCGCGGCCATGGCGGGCGGGTGCAATGTTGCCACGCCGGGCTCGACCCGCATGCTGGGCGAGGTCGACTATCCCCAGGCCTTCGCGTCCGCAAACGACACGATGAGCCAGTACTTCTCCATAGCCTCGTCCGACCCGGCCACGGGGATCATCAAGGCAAGGCCCAAGGGCATCGAGGCCCCGCCGGACCGCCTGCTTGGCCGCTCGCCGGCCCGGCAGGTCGCCACGATGCGCATCTGGCAGCGCGGCAAGGAGATACTGGCCGACATGACCGTGGCTGTCGAGCGGCGCGGCGACTCGGTGCTCCGCAGCATGCCCCAACCAGGCGAAAACTACGAAGGCGTGCCCAACCAACCGCCATCGCAGCGCGAGGCCGCGACAACCACGGAACAAAACGAGTCCTGGCGAATCGAGAAATACGACCACGCTACCGAAGAAAAGATCCTGCGAGACCTCAACTTATCGCTGCATCCGCAGGAAAAGCGGTAGCCGGTAGCCCGAAGCCGGTAGCCGGTGACAGGCCGATCTGTAAAACAGGCCGGGATGTTGTGCCGGTTAGTTGACGAAGTCGTCAGGAGAGACTGCAAATGCGCACAACGGCAAGCCTTTGCCTTGTCTTGCTGCTGGTCGGCTGCCAACGACGCGATCATACCTCGTCGGTCGGGGTCTTTTCCGCAAACGGAAACCCGGGCTTGAGGGGCATATACACCACGAACGACGGACATGTATCCGCAATCGTCATCGTGGACAAGTCTCACGTAGTGGTCCCGCGTGAGCATTGCGGGGGCTGCGTGGAAGATTACTATCTCGACAACGAACGGCAGGTGACGATAGAGACCGTACCGGAAAACGACTGGGTGACCGTGGACGGAGCCGACTACACGTTGCGAGATGGAAGGCTGTTGCTGGTCAGGATCGGGAATGCCCAAGCCAGCATTCAACAATTGAACGTTGTTTTCGACGAAGGCGATACGGCAGAGCAGATCGTTAACAGGCTCATCAAACAAGACCCTGCGGTTAGCGTGTTTGTGGCCCAGGCGGTGCCTTGGAAGGGCGGATAAGCCAAGACCGGAATTGACATTCGGGCATTTGGCATTTGACATTGGGCGCCTGCCAGCCG